>CAYGQG010000099.1:0-7728 GCA_964351955.1 uncultured Micavibrio sp.
CGGCTGCCTGATAGTGTGCGCAGTAAGTTGTAAATCGCACTGGATTCGCCGACACCTTCAACCAGCCCCAGTGTGTCTGCACCATGGGAGAAGCGGTTAAGGTCTTGTGCGAATAGCTGTGTTACGAATTCTGCCGTTGCATCGTCATCGCCTTTTGCTTCTTTGATGCGGCGGAATAGGTCTGATTGTTTAAACTGGTCTTCCGTCAGGGAACGGTCTTGCAAAGCCAAACGGAGTTCTTCTTCGAGGCTCGGTGTTTGAGCGTCGGGAATGCTTGTGAAGAAACCTTCGATGCGTACATTGCGATCGCGCTCTTCTTGCTCCATGCTTTCGAACACCCAGCCCATGAAGGCGGCGGATGCAAAGTGAACTGAATTGATGTAGCCGTTTTCGTCTCTAACGTGGATGCCCTGACTGATGTTGCCAACAGGCGGGCCTTCTTTGTATGTAACTTTACCGCCATCGAGGACACGTGCCGTTACAGGGAAGTCAGGATCCGTAGCATAAGCGTGGTCTTTTTCTACACGACCGCCTTCGATCTCAACTTCGAAGATGTAGCCTTCTTCGTTGAATGCAAAGTAGCGCTCTCCGCCCTGACCGTCAGGTGCAACGATTATGCGGGAAATATCATCGCCGTGGAAATCGCTGCCGTATGCGGAGAAGGCCGTTGTGACCATTTCGTTGATTTCGTGGCGTGTTCTGTGGTCTAGGAACTGGTCTGCTTCCCATGGATCGCTGCTTGGATCGTAGTCGCTGCGGTTTTCGAATGCTCTTTCAACTGCCAGTGTCGCGTAACGGATATCCGGTGTGAAAAGCGCCAGAATTTCTTCCATCGACATTGCAGGCTCTTCGGCTTCTTCACCAGGCTGTTGTGGTGTTACTGGACGAGCAGCTGTAATTCTTTGTTCAGCGGCAGCAATAACAGGTGTCAGTGCTGTGATTGCGCTTGGTGATAGCAAAGATTCAGCGAGCATTAGTGAATGAGCACCGCTTATAACTTTGAGTTCCTGTTCGCTCAGCACACCGGCCTGCATAAGTACTTCTAGCTGAGCGCCCGGACCTTGCTGGGCTGCGTTACCAATGGCTGCGCGGATGTTCTCAGCAATGTTTGTGTCACCCATTACTCTTTGCAGAATAGGGGCGACGCGTTGGTTCATGGTGACGCGCGCTGTGGCAAAAGACGTTACGAAGTCTTCTGCTTGCAGGTCGTATGGGTTTTGCTGGTAGTTGAAGTCCGGCAAGTCGCCAAAAGTTTGCTGTTCGTCCAGGCCTTTGATTGTGGCTCTGAGGTTCAGTGCCGCTGCTGCATTTATTACTTCAACATGTGTGTTTGGAATTTCTGCGTTTGCGCCGAGTTCATTATAAATGAAGGAGTAGGCTTGCAGGATGTTGCCTACAGGCTGTAACGGAGCGAAGCGTGCGGCTTCGCCTGAAATAGGTGCAACATTAGAAACAGCAACAACGCTAGCGTAAGCTTTTAGGAATGCGTGGCTTGTTAGGCCAGCATCAGCGGGTATATCTGCTGTAATCAAGAGTGCTTGTTTTTGCTCATCAGTGATAGACAGGCCGTTAATTGCGGCGTTGATTGCGTCTTTGTTGCCGTTAATCCATCCGCGGATGTCAGGAGCTGCGGCAGCGGCTGTTGTCATTGCTGTGTCCAGCTGGGCCAAAGCTTCGGCTTCTGTAGGTTGGTCCGGCGCTTGTTGTGGCGGCGGGGCACCTAAAATATTTCTGAAATTCGCGTTGCTATTGGCGAATTGCTGGAAATCCTGCATCGTCAAATCGCTGTATCTGGTGTAGCTGCCGTTATTGCCTTCGGGGTGATAGCAGTACAAAGAGATTTGAACAGCAAAAATTTGTTCTTCGCTGAGACCTTCAATCGCAGTGTTATAGGCTGCGGCTTGATCGCTTGATCTCAAGATGGCCGTAGCTATGCTGGCGGCGCGTTCGAAATTCAGACTATCCCAAGTATCTTTTAGATCAGCCATTCAGGAGTCCTCCTGCATGACTGCTTGTCTTGAAAAGGGCAACGCAAGACGCAAAAACGGCGCTATAAATTGCATCTATAGCGCATAAAAATTGAGTCAATGGTTGTGTGGTGATTGTCATTTATACCCTCTATGTAAACACCGCAGTTTTTTTATAGTTTTGTTTTTAGTTTTTTATTTATTAAGCACAGGGTACGCGAAATTTTCACAAAAGTCAAATTTTTGTTACATATCAGTATGTTAACGATTTGTTAACTATTTCAGCAAGGGTTGGAGGTGGGATCAAAAGGGTGTGGCGGCGACATATTCATTCGCCACGCTACATGGTTTTGAAACGATCTTTCGTTTCAAAAATGCTTAATTTTCAATGTTTTGAGGTTTTAGGCCTGTTTTTTAACAGGTTCGCTACGACCATTCACGAGGTCTTCATATGCTTCGTGCAGTCTGCGTGTAATCGGGCCAACACCGTATTGAATGTCGTCGATTGAACCTACCGCGGTGACCTCAGCGGCGGTGCCGGTGAGGAAAATTTCATCAAAAGATTCGAGTTCTTCAGGTGAAATGCGGCGTTCTTCTATAGTTATGCCTTGTTCGCGGGCGAGGTCCATGACGGTTTGGCGTGTAATACCGTTCAGGAAACGGTCTGCGATAGGGGTGTGAATGACACCGTCTTTAATCGCAAACAGGTTCGCGCCGGTGGATTCGGCTACATATCCTTCATGGTCGAGCATTAGCGCGTCAGTAAAGCCTTGTTTCTTAACCTCGGCCTTCACCATGCAGCTTAGATTGTACAAAGACGCAGTCTTCGCGGCGGTGGGGGCGGTGTTCGGTGCGGGTTTACGCCATTCTGATGTTTTAAGAGAGATGCCTTTTTCGCGGATTTCAGGGTCGAAATAGCTACCCCATTCCCATGCGGCGACGGCAACATGTGTTTCTGTACCTGTGACATCGATGCCCATTTGTTCGGCACCGCGCCATGCAGCAGCCCGGATATAGGCGTTTTCAAGATTGTTGGCTTTCAAAACCTCTTGTTTCACTTTTTCCAGATCATCCACTGTCATTGTCATCTCCATATGGATGATTTCAGCAGAGTGGATCAGGCGCTCGGAATGTTCGCGGCTTTTGAAAATTTGTCCGTTATAGGCGCGCTCACCCTCAAACACCTGCGTTCCGTAGTGGAGGGCATGGGTTAGAAAGTGGAGCTGTGCATCTTGCCATGGCAACATTTTGCCATCCATCCAGATGAAGCCTTCGCGTTTATCAAAAGGGACTAAAGCCATTGCTTTACCTATTCCTCTTAGTTCAGTAGTTTAGGGCGTGATAAGCCCGATAATTATTATCAAAGTATACGTATAAAGCGGATGAGCAGGACTTGTAAAGCGTGATGACAGCGGAAAACGCAAATGAGCATATGGATTTTGAGTCCCGACCACATGTGATGGTCGTGGACGATGATCGCCGTATTCGCGATTTGTTGTCACGGTTTTTAACCGAGCAGGGGTTTGTGGTTTTACAAGCCGGTGATGCGGAAGAGGCGCAGACGTTACTGAAGAGTTTTAGCGTTGATGTGATGGTTGTCGATGTGATGATGCCGGGTCAGAGTGGTGTTGAATTTACGGAAAGCTTCCGACAGACGGACCAGACACCGATTATATTGCTCACGGCGCTTGGGGAGACGGAAGACCGTATTAAAGGGTTGGAAGCGGGGGCGGATGACTATCTGGCCAAACCTTTCGAGCCGAAGGAATTGGTGTTGCGCCTGAACGCTATATTAAAGCGTACTGTGAAGGTTTCCGCCAAAGATAAGCCGTTCCGCATGGGGGAATGGGTTTTTGATCCCGATATGGATGTTCTTACCTCCAATAGCGAAACAACCAGTCTGACGGATGCGGAAAGCACCTTGTTAAAAGTATTAGGGCGTTATGCAGGGGATGTTTTGTCGCGGGATAAGCTTGCGAAGCTATGCGGGGTTGATGCAGGGGAGCGCACGATTGATGTGCAGGTAACGCGTCTTCGCCGCAAGATCGAGGAAGACAGCAAAAATCCACGTTATTTACAGACTGTTCGCGGCAAAGGATATTTGCTGCGCACGGAGGAGGTGTAAGTGGCGAGAGGGTTGTCTATTAAACAGTTTTTACCACGCACGTTGTTTGGCCGTTCGTTGTTGATCTTGGTCACGCCTGTTTTGTTGATCCAGCTTATTACTACATTTGTGTTTTTTGATCGTCACTGGAGCAAGATGACCACGCGGCTTGCTTTCGCTGTGGCGGGGGAGCTTGCGGTTGTTACGACCGCGTTGGAAGAGGGGCAGGATCCGGACAAAATAGCGAACATCATTCGATATGCGGACGAGCATTTGAGTATGGTGATCGAGTTTGAGCCGAATGCGACCATCCCTGAAGAGGAGCGCCGTTCCGGTCTGCGGATATGGGAAAGTGTTGTGGCGGGTAAGGTTGCTCATGAATTAAGCAAGCAGATAGAACAAGATTTTACGGTTCATGCAGATTTCACCCAGAAAGAGGTGATGGTTTACATTCAACTTGATGACGGGGTGTTGCATGCGGAGTTTCCGCAGAACCGTCTGTTTTCATCTTCGGGCTATGTGTTCCTGCTCTGGGTGTTTGGTACATCCTTGTTGCTGTTGTTTATTGCGATTGTGTTTATGCGTAATCAGATACGCCCTATTCGTAAGCTCGCCGTAGCGGCGGATCGTTTTGGTAAAGGGCGCGATACACCGTTCTTTAAGCCTGAAGGCGCACGCGAGGTTCGGCAGGCCGGGCGTGCTTTTCTGGATATGCGTCGCCGTATTGAACGACAGGTGTCGCAGCGTACGGATATGCTGGCGGGGGTTTCCCATGATTTGCGCACGCCGTTGACCCGTTTGAAGTTACAGATCGAGATGTTGTCTGATGAGGCTGATAAAACAGCGATGAAAGAAGATATTACCGAAATGGAGAAGATGATCCATGGGTATCTGGATTTTGTGCGCGGCGATGGTGAAGAGGAATTTACTATTGTTAATATACGAGGCCTGTTTGAAAAACTGCGTGATGTTAATCGTCCTGAAAATCCGGATATAGAGATTGATGTTTCCATGGATATTCAGATCGAAGCGAGGCCCATGGCGTTTGAGCGTGCGATGGGTAATCTGATTAATAACGCTGCAAAATATGCGGATAAGGTTTGGGTTTCCGCGTTTGTGAGTGATGAAAAAGTTCAGATACAGGTTGATGATAACGGGCCGGGCATTCCCGAGGAGTTCTATGGCGAGGCATTCAAGCCGTTCACACGCGTTGATACGTCACGTAATACAGAGACAGGCGGAGTAGGGCTTGGGCTTGCGATTGTGATGGATATTGTGCACGCGCATGGCGGTAAAATCTGGTTGGAGAAGAGTAAGTATGGCGGGCTGTGCGTGATAGCGCGTATGCCTCTCTAAAACAGGCGAGCGCCTTTAGGGACTTCCAAGTCGGGGCTGAATAGCACGACTTCACCGTTTTCATCAGGAAAACCAAGAGTTAGAACTTCTGACATGATCGGGCCGATTTGACGCGGTGGGAAATTCACTACGGCGGCAACTTGTTTGTTCAACAACGTTTCTTTGGTGTAGTGGGCTGTGATTTGGGCGGATGATTTCTTTATGCCGATTTCATCGCCGAAATCGATTTGTAGTTTATAAGCAGGTTTGCGGGCTTCGGGGAAATCTTCGACCTCGATAATTGTTCCGACACGAATGTCTACTTTCATGAAATCATCAAATTCAATCATGATAGATACATAACAAAAAAGGGTCGTTTTGCAACGACCCTTTTTAAATTCTTTAGCGGAACAGCGTATTAAGCAGCTTTTTGCTTAGGCTTTTCCATGGCTGTTTTGACTTCATTCAATGTGGCTTTAACGCGCTTATTGATAACGTCATTGGCTTCTTTGTTGGATTTGTTCAAAAGCTCTGAGATCTCGCTCATGTTTTTGATGCTTTTTTCGTATACGCCTTTGATCAGGTCTGCGTTTTTCGCGATCTTTTCTTCCGGTGTGCCTTCTGACATCATTTCTTTTGCCAGGCGGGCGTTGTCTTCAACTATTTGAGAAAGGACGGCGCTTTGGCGTTGGGCTAGTTTTTGCATGTTGTCCATTGCTATTTGTTGCGCGTCGGACAGGGCTTGTACATTCTTACGCTGTGTTTCCATGAAACTCTGCACGTCAAAAGGTATTGCCTGATAGTTTTCAAAAAACTTGCTAAAATCATTCTGCGAGAAAAACTCATTAAACGGGTTGTTATTAGTCATCATTCGAATCCTTAATAGTCGCTTGTTATGTTGTGTTGCAGCATAGTTATTAGTAGCACAGGTTTGCGCTGTGTATAAAGGGTTATTTCAAAAACATACGATGTTGAAATAATTGTCTTTTTTAGCTTCTGCTAATGTGTAAGAAAAAGCAGTATTTTAGGCCTTTGTTAAGAGTTTTTGGGCATTGTTATGGTGTAGGGCAGAATCATCTCTGTTTGACGGGCAACTGCGTAAAGCGCTCTATGCGTTCTGTTTAGAGGGTTTCAGGATTTAACTGACGGGCAAGTCAATGGCTTTGAGCAAATACATAAAAAAGCAAACCGTTCATGCTGCGGAGCATGAAGGCGCGGATGATGAAGTTGTCAGCCGTCCGCCTTACGTTGTGAAGGGTGCTTTTGTCGTTGTCGGCCTTATTTTAACGCTCGGTGTCTTTCTTATTCTCAAATCAACTATGTCTACGCTGGTTCAAGAAGAACAAGCCCGGGTATCGCAAGACTTTGTCGAAGGTGTTGTTGATGATTTCGGTGAGCTGGGCCAGCCTTTGAATTCTTTGGCTGAATTGGTTGCGTTGAGTGGTGATGTTCGCAATGTAGACAAGCTTGCGGCTATCGTGGGCGCAGAACAGCAGCAATACAAATATTATGATCAGGTCATTTGGTTTTATAAGAATGAAAAAGGTAAGTGGGCGTTTTCGAATTTGTTAGAGGCCGAAGATGCAACGTCTTATGCGAAGCGGAATTCGATTGAACCCAATGCGCAGTTCTTGAAGTTGATGATTGAACAAGGCGTGCATAAGAACAATGAAAGCACGATGCCGATTGATGGCATAAACTTCCAGATACAGCTTTTAAGACAGTCACCAAGATTGGCGATCAGGCCCGTGGTGCTGGCTAAAGCGATACCGGGCGATAACGGAGAGAAGGGTTTTCTGCTTTCCGTGATTAATGTTGCGCAGCTATATGATGACGGCTGGATCGGGCAACATAGGCATGTGTCCATGATGCGTATTCACGATATTCAGGCCAACCGATCCTTGTATGAGTTTGATCGTTACCCGAACGAACCGACTGAGCCGTCGAGTATGAGGCAGGTATACGAATTTCCATTTGGCGGTCGTACGTTAGAGGTTGCGGGGGTTTTCAAGGAAGATACGCGTTCCAGCTTTTTAAGCATTGTTCCTTATGTGGCCGCGTTTATCGGTGTTTTGCTTACCGCGCTTGGGACTTTCTTTATTCATAGTCATCAACGTCAGAGCGAAATCTTGCGAGAAATGAACGAGGTTTTGGAAGACAGGAACTTTGCCCTCAAAAACGAGGCAGAGGAGCGCGAGCGTTTGAACCGTTCGATTGAGCAGACAGAGCATAAGACCCGTGCAGTGATTGACGCGGTTAACGACATTATTTTCGAAGCGGATAGCCACGGCAAGATCATTTTCTTGAATAAAGCCTGGCAAA
>CAYGQG010000100.1:0-7628 GCA_964351955.1 uncultured Micavibrio sp.
GCCCTATCGGGTTAAAGCCAAGGACGATAGCGGAGCCATCACACTGACCTTTTTCCATGCCAATAAGGATTGGATACAAAAACAATTGCCCGACCGTGAAAAAGTGATCGTCAGCGGCAAGATCGAGTTTTATCAGGGCAACCCGCAAATGGTTCACCCCGATATCGCCAAGCCCGAAGACCGTGCGACACTGGAAACGATTGAGCCTATTTACCCGCTAACCGCCGGGGTCACAAACAAGACGCTGCGCAAAGCGATACAAGGTGCGCTCGGGTTTGTGCAAAAACTGCCCGAATGGCAGGATGACGGGTATAAGGCGAAGCACAAATGGACAGACTGGCACAAGGCAATCGAGCGCGTGCACACGCCCGAAAGTGAAAAAGAGCTATCCCCAGAAAGCGCCGTGCGGCAGCGTTTAGCCTATGACGAATTGCTGGCGAACCAATTAACACTCGCGCTTGTCAGGCATCGACAACGCGGGGTCAACGGACGCAAGTTCGAAGGTGACAATAGCCTTCGTGAAAAATTGCGCAGCAATCTGCCGTTTGAGCTGACCGGAGCGCAGGAACGGGCATTAGAAGAGATCAATACGGACATGGCAGAGCCAGCACGTATGTTGCGTCTTCTGCAAGGGGATGTAGGCAGCGGTAAAACAATTGTGGCAGCTCTGGCGATGCTGAATGCCGTAGAGACAGGGGCACAAGCTGCCATTATGGCTCCGACAGAGATCCTCGCCCGTCAGCATGAAGCAACGCTGCGTCCGTGGCTGGATGCGCTTTGTGTGCGTTCAGTAACGTTAACGGGCCGCGACAAAGGCAAGATGCGTGAAACGTTGCTCGCGCAAATTCGCAATGGCGCAGCACAGGTCGTGATTGGTACACATGCGATTTTTCAGGACACGATAGAATTCGCCGATCTCGGTTTTGCCGTGATTGATGAACAACACCGCTTTGGCGTGCATCAACGCTTGCAGCTTTCGAGCAAGGGCAAAGGCACAGATGTGCTGGTTATGACCGCCACCCCTATTCCCCGTACGCTTACCCTTACTGCTTATGGCGATATGGATGTCAGCCGATTGGATGAAAAGCCGCCGGGGCGCAAACCGGTTGAGACGCTTTTGCTGCCGAACGAGAAGATTGACGGCATGATTGAAGGGTTGGAGCGCAAAATCAAAGAAGGTGCACGCGTTTACTGGGTCTGCCCTTTAGTCGAGGAGTCCGAGGTTCTCGATTTGGCTGCCTCAGAAGAACGGTTCGTCATTCTGCGTTATCGTTTTGGCAAGGTCGGGCTGGTTCACGGGCGGATGAAACCCGCCGAGAAGGACGAGACGATGCAGCGTTTTGCCAATGGTGAGTTGGACATACTTGTAGCGACAACCGTGATCGAGGTCGGCGTAAACGTGCCCGAAGCCACCATCATGGTGATCGAGCATGCCGAGCGTTTCGGCCTGTCGCAGTTGCACCAGCTGCGCGGACGTGTCGGGCGTGGCGGCGATCAGTCCTATTGTTTCCTTATCTATTCAGGGCCATTGGGCGAGACTGCCAAAGAGCGTTTATCCATTATGCGGGAGACGGAAGACGGGTTCCTGATTGCGGAAAAGGACCTGAAATTACGCGGTGGTGGGGATATTCTGGGCGTTAAGCAAAGCGGCTTGCCGCAGTTCAAGCTGGCAGATCTGAGTGTCCATGGAGAGTTATTGAAGGCCGCACGGGATGATGCGCGCCTGATTATTGACAAAGACCCCGACCTAAAAAGTGAACGAGGACAAGCACTTACCACATTACTCTACCTTTTTGAACGGGATCAGGCTATACAATATCTAAGGAGTGGTTAAATGACGTTACTCGCTTTTATACTTGCCGCAGTGTTGCCGTTTTTGGCACCCGTTGCGTTTAGAAACACCAGAACCTTAAGCGTATATGCCGTTTTAGTGGCTGCATTGCTGTCTTTTCTGTTCTACGGATCGTTAGGCATCATCAACGGGATTTCCGGTCTAACAATGGATTTATTGGTGCTTGTCGCCGCATCCCATTTGCTCGGTGTGCTCGCGCGGTATCTCGTGTTTGTTTACCGAGAAACACACCACAAACCAGCCGTAGAATGGATTATCACCTTGGGGTTGGCGTTGGTTACACCGTTGGCGCTGATCGTCTAGTACCGTTTATGTGCTGATATCTGCAGCTAATGCCAGATGCACATGCCAATACGGATCAAGCGCATCACCGGACATTGACCCAAGCTCAAGCTCTCCATCCGCAAACACAGCCATATTAAAATCGATATAGCCCGCGTGTCCGTGCTGGTGGAGTCTGTCACCTCTATCAATAACAACATAATGAGCGTCGGTATCGGGTTGATATTGGTCACACGGTTTTGAGAAATGTCTTAGAATTACGCTTTCCTGATTCACCTGATTGCCGAGCAAGACCATGCCCGTGTCCTGATCAGGGGCATCTACTGACAATTCATGGATCGTTCTTAAAAAGCGGCCCGATTGTGTCTTTAGCGGAATGTGTTTTAGCGAAAAAACCCCGGGCAATGCGCATGTCACGCCATCACCATTTTGTATGGCGCTGACCTTGTCAAAATAGACGTTTAAAAACTTTGACGCTTCAGCTGCCGCTGTAAAAGGGGCTCTTCTCGTCATTCACGACCTCCGTTAAAACGGGGGCAAACTAACAGCATGACGATGATATGTCAAATAAATGGATTTACTTCTTAGCTGCGCGCTTCTTCTTGATTTCAGGGGCAGCACAGTCTTTTTCGGCGATATTGAGCTCTTTTTTAATCGTGCCCATTTCCTTGATAATACAATCAATGGTGAAGGTAACATCCTGCATCTCTTCGCGGGATGGCATACCGTAACCACGGGATTTATCATCACCGCCAATAACACGGGCAGGAATACCCAGAGCCGTTTTACCATCAGGGATATCTTGCGTCACGACGGAGTTTGCGCCGACTTTTGCGCGTTTGCCTATCGTTATATCACCAAGAACCTGCGCGCCTGCGCCGATCATGGCACCATCATCAATTGTCGGGTGGCGTTTTTGTCCGCGCTCACCGTTGCGCCCTACGCCGCCCAGTGTCACCCCTTGGTATATCGTCACATCATTGCCGATAATCGCGGTCTGACCGATTACAACGCCTGTACCATGGTCAATGAAGAAGCGTTCGCCGATTTTGGCTTCGGGGTGGATTTCGATACCTGTGAGAATACGCGCAAAGTTCGAAAAAAAGCGCGAAAGACCGCGCAGGCCCAGATTCCATATCGCATTATTCATGCGATGGAACAGCAAAGCGTGAAAGCCATTATATCCGAAAAATACTTCCATGAATGTCGGCGCAGCAGGGTCGCGCTCGCGGATGGAATTTAAATCATCAATCAGACCCATTATGATTTCTCCTCAGCGCCGTCCTTTGCGCCATCAGCATTTTTACCCGTTATGCCTCTATCGGGCGGAATGATGATGCCCGCAGAAACGACCAGTTTTACGGCCTCTTCGACCGTCATATCCAAATAGGTTAGTTCTTTTTTCGGGACAAACAAGAGGTAGCCGGACGTTGGGTTCGGTGTTGTCGGCACGAACACATTGACGGTTTCTTCTTCCGTTGTCCGTTGCACCTCGCCTTCGGTGACACCTGTTACGAAGCCGATAGACCATACGCCTCTACGCGGGTATTCCATCATCACAGCTTCGCGAAAAGCTTGCGATTGTGTCGCCATGATGGTTTCGAAAATTTGTTTGATCGCGCTATAGACCGTGCGAATAACCGGCATACGATCCAGAATGAATTCGTAAAATTTAATAATCAGGCGGCCCAAAAAGTTGGTTGCGAACCAGCCGACGAAAATAAAGAACGCTATCGCAACGATCAGCCCAAGACCGGGAATAGCCGTGCCGTGATAAAACGCTCCGAAATACTGGTAACTAAGATCATCAGGCACCAAGCGACCGACATATTTATCGACAACGCTTAAGAAGATATATGTCAGGTAAATCGTGATCGAGATCGGGGCCGTAACAACAATACCCGTCAGCAAATAGGCGCGCAGACGCGCCATAAAGCTGCGTTGGGGTAATTTATAGTTTTCCGGGTCGGGCACTATGTCATTATCATCGCTCATCGGCGCATCATGCCGTGGCTTTGCGTTGAAAGCAATGCAGGAATTAGCAGTTTTTTACTTTAGGCCCTTAACTATGCCGCCGTTTGCGGGTGTTCCTTAAAGGTAATGTCTACAAAGAGCTTCTTTTCCTTCACTGAAAAGGAAATATTAATGTCGTCGTCAGTCTCGTCTGCGCTTTCCTCAATGGATGGAATGCCCATTTTCAGCGAATACCCCTGATCGTTCAGATAGGTTTTCACGCGGTTCGATACAATATTCGCAATTTCCGAGGCGCAAGAATGAAAGCTTTCCGTAGCGTTGGCGGCTTCCGGCGGGTAAATCATTCCCGAAACAATCTGCAGAAAAGGCTTTTCAAAGGATACAAACACAGCGCCCGAAGCGGTTCCGTTCTTGAATATTGTTTTACAGACCACGCCGTCGGCAATGTCACCGGCACTGTTTTTATTCGCGTAATCGCCCAATTCGATATTGAAATAGGTTTTGAATGTCTCGCGCAGGGTCTCCGAAACTATGCCCGTGATCTCGTCTTCGTGTGCTTTTAAACTTTCCAAGTGCATAGCACCCCCCTTTTGTAATCAGAATTCTATTTAGCTAAACCTTCACGCCACTTCATAACCTTATCAATCGCCAGCTCCAGATCTTCTTTTGATGCCGGCTTGATCGCATATGCAGTGGCCCCCGCCTTAATAGCCTCGGTGACGCTGCGTTTTTGGTTTTCCGCAGTCACCATAACAATCGCCATCATATGCAGATCAGCATCTTCGCGACAGGCACGAAGGACTTCGAAACCACTCATATCGGGCATATGCCAGTCCAGAAAAACGACATCAAAGATATTGCCGCCCTCTTTAGCCAGCTGGATTTTTGCCAAGCCCTCACTGCCGGAACGGGCTATATCGACCTCGCCAAACCCTATGTTACGGAGCATGTCCTGCGTCATTGTGGTCATCATCATATTATCGTCCACAATCAGTGCCTTTTTATCGGCCAGATCGCGCCCTGATGATGTCTCTTGCCCTGTTCCAGAATTCATAAACCCCTGCACTTCCTTACTTATTTACGCAGCGTAATTCGCCGGATAGATTTTCAACAATTCTTCAAGATTGGTATCGAACTTTTGCCCCACGCCGATAACCAGCATTTTAATTTTATCCTTATCCTCGTCTCTGGCGGCGTATTCCAAGTCCTGAGAGAGCTTGGCGATATATGCGAGACCGCAGATCCGAGACATGCTCTTTAATTCATGGGCCTTATGCTTGATGGTCTCAATATTTTCACCTGCGTCTGCGCCCAGCGCCTCGATATCTGTGGCGTAACCTTTCATATCAGGTAAGAACTTCTCTAGAAATGATATCACATATGCGCGATCAAAGGAGCTTTCGAGTTCCTGAAGATTCACAAGATCAAGCGCGCTCTCTGATACAACGACATCGTCTTCTTCCGCTTCGCCTATGTCAGCAAAGGAATCGAACTCCTCGTCCAGAAGGTCGTTAACCATGTGCGGCAAATTATCGGCTATTTCATTGAGCAACTTTACCGGATCAAACGGCTTTGGCACATAACCTTGCATCCCCGCTTCAGCGCATTTGCCGCGCTCGCCTTCGAATGAATGTGCGGACAGGGCCAGAACCGGAATATTTCCTACCGGGCCATCGAGCTGTCGGATCTGCTTGGTTGTTTCAAAACCATCGATACCGGACATTTCAATATCCATCAGGACAATGTCGTATGATTTTCCTTTGGGTATATTCTCAAGTGCAGCAAGCGCATCCTCGCCGTTATCGGCAGTTGTGATTTTGTGGCCGTGTTTTTCAAGAATGTCTCTTCCGACCTGAAGGTTAATGGCATTATCATCAACCAGCAAAATAGAGACCGGGTCCATATCCGGAAATGCTTCGCGACCGCTGTCAACGAGTATAGCGCGCTGCGCCGAGGCCACAGGCACTTCAAACCAGAAAACCGAACCTTGACCTTCGGCGCTATCCGCGCCAATTGCACCACCTATCGCGGTTGCTATTTTTTTACAGATTGAAAGCCCCAGACCCGTGCCGCCGAAACGCCGCGCAATTGAAGCGTCAGCTTGAGAGTAGTCCTCAAAGAGGCCTTGTTTGTGCTCTTCCGAAATCCCTATACCTGTATCAACAACGGAAAACCTAAGCTGTTCCGCCGGATGCAGGTTGCCAATATTTTCAACCTCTATCCTCACCTCGCCGTCTTCTGTGAATTTCACGGCATTGCTTAAGAAATTCAACAAAACCTGACGCAAACGGGTCGGGTCTGTTTTCACATAAGGCGGTACTTCCGGATCAATTCTGACATTGATATCAATCTGTTTTTCATGCGCGCGGGAGCGCATAAGATCGGCGCAGCTGTTTATCAGCTTCACAAGATCAAAGTCGACAATTTCAATCTCCATGCGGCCCGCCTCCGCTTTGGAGAAGTCCAGAATATCATTCAACATGGTCAACAAGGTTTCAGCCGAATATCTTATGGTTTCGAGATAATTGACCTGTTTCGTAGAAAGGTCAGTATCACTAAGCAAATTGGCCATTCCCAAAATACCGTTCATGGGGGTGCGTACCTCGTGGCTCATCATCGCCAAGAATTTGGATTTTGAATCACTGGCTTTTTCCGCTTCGTTTCTCGCGACTTGTTCTGTGTATTTTTGCTTAATCAACCGCAAGGCGTTTAAGCGCATTTCCGTCGCCAGTTTCTTCATGAACGCAATTTGTAAGACCGCGCTGATCGAAAGCGCGTACATGGCGGGGCTATCATTCAGATACGCCACG
Source organism: uncultured Micavibrio sp. (assembly GCA_964351955.1). Classification (GTDB taxonomy): domain Bacteria; phylum Pseudomonadota; class Alphaproteobacteria; order Micavibrionales; family Micavibrionaceae; genus TMED27. Next base: position 6,919 of record CAYGQG010000100.1, read on the forward strand.
TATAAAACCATGCCTGCGGTTATCGCTATGCGGGGAATAACCTCAAGGTACATCAATGGGGGGTATGCACTACTGGTGAACACGTTCTGGCTTACGGAAACGAGAACAATCGCGACGACAAAGACAAAGCCGATCAGATCGTCAGGTGCCCAGCCCCAAAACACCAATGTCGTGAATATAAATGAATACAGCGTCCGAATGGCGCACAGCTTGATAATACTGGCGTTTATCTGGCTTTTTGTCGGGTTTTCGAGCGCAAAGAATTGCTTACAGAATATTCGGAGCAATACCGAAAGGCCTACAATGATCGACAGCCAGATAGCAATATAATCCCAAGGTGTCCACATTTGTATGACTAAGCCGATAAACAGGCAGTATAAAGGAACCGCAATAGCGCCATCTTTGAAGCTTTTTACAACAACAGAGACCAGTTCGTGCTTAACGACATGCTCGGGGACGAGCTCTGTAATCTCGTTATATAGTTGATTTTGCTTCTTTATTTTGAAAAACATAAGGTGCTCTGCTGATTTCAAGAATACCGTATCTACGAAATTCTTTAAAGACATATAATTGTCTGATCCTGCTTAAGAAATCATGAACAAAGGGCATAAAAATTTACGAATGGCGCACTGATTTTTTCTACATACAAAAAAGCCCCCGAACGGGGGCTTTGTCAAAGTGGTGATCGCGCAGGGATTCGAACCCTGGAC
>CAYGQG010000101.1:0-2892 GCA_964351955.1 uncultured Micavibrio sp.
TAATACACCTGCTCCTGGTTTAGGGGACACATTCCGTTCAGTTTCCGGCACAGTGCGTCCATTAGAAGAGATTTTATCATCCAGCGTGATGACAGCGAGCAAAATTGCGGATTTACAAGAATCCCTGACCGCAGCGGGGTTAAACCCCGGCGGTGTTGATGGTCAATCGGGTCGCAAGACAATTAATGGTACAGATGGCAATGGCGGTGTTATAGCGGCGCTTAAGTCTAATCCTGAATTACTGACATCTATGAGCGAAAATGCGCTGGCAATGGTATGGAGGCATGCGTCTTCAGCCAACAGAACATGGTTGCGTGAGACATGGGATGAAACATTCCCTGAAGGTAATGCACGCGCAGATTGGATTAATGATCTAACTGCACCGGGTAATACAGTTTCTACAGGGGCGGCGACGATGTTACGCCCCGATTTACTTGCCCGTTTAGATCAATCACGGTCATTGCCCGATGGGCGGACTGTCCCTGTACGTTATTTTGTTGAGAAGATCTATGACGCTGTTGAGGAATACAACAGTAATTTGAGTAGAGGTGAAATTCCGCTTGATGCCAATTTGGTTGTGAATCAGATGTGGCAGGAATCGAAATTTGACCCTGATGTTGTTGGTCCGCAAACTAAGTATGGGCGAGCAGAGGGGCTTGCGCAGTTCTTGCCGTCTACAGGCAGACAGTACGGGCTAAACACACAAGCCGATCGTTTTAATCCTGATAAAGCTATTCCGGCTGCGATTGCCAAAATCGGGGACGATACCCAGACATATGGTGACCAGCGCTTGGCAATGGTTGCGTATAATGGCGGCGGCGGTGCCGTTGACTGGGTGAAAGGCCACCGTGGAGCGAATATCGGTATTGATGACTGGATGGAATATGTTGCGAATGAGCGTGCCGTTAAAGGCGAGGGCCCGTTTGGTGCTTGGCGAAACCAGACTTATGAATATGTAGAAATCAATCACTCAGATTATTGGTCAGGCACAGAAATTTCCGAAGCCAATCGATTGGCGCAATATGCTGGTTTACCAAGTCCGCCGCCATACGGTCCGGGCACTATGGTAGCAAGCACAGGAGATGATCCTGCGCTTACAACTTCACCTAGTTAAAAACTTTCTGAAATTATTTGCCGTGGCCTTCGGGGTCTACCCAGCCGACATTGCCGTCTTCGCGGCGATATACCATGTTGATACCTTCATGGTGGGCATTACGGAACATCATGGCCGGTTGACCGGATAGGTCGAGGCGCATAACAGCTTCCGATACGCTCATTGTTAAAATTTCCTGAGTCATTTCCGCAACGATCAACGGCTCTTCGGGGGCTTCTGATACTTGATCTTCGGGCGCGTCATCCTGTTCAGGCGCGGCGGCTAAAACATAGTCGCGAGCTTTCGTGATTTCATTTTCAGGTGTTTGTTCAACACGTTCATGATGGTCACGAAGTTTCTTTTTGTAGCGGCGCATTTGCTTGCCGACTTTTGTTGCTGCTGCTTCGAAAGAGGCATACGGATCGTGATCGGTAGCGTCTGCTACGACCATCACGTTCTTACCGAGCTGGATTACAATATGTGCGCGTGTTTCTGCTTTACCGTGGCCTTCTTTTGAAAAGGTTACGGTCGCGAATGCGGCGTGGTTGAAATATTTTTCGTTAAGATCTGTTAGTTTATCTGCAACGTGGGTGCGTAATGCATCACCGACATTGATCTGTTTTCCATGAACATTGAGTTCCATAGGATCGTCCTCTTTTTGATTTTTACTGCTATGATTTAAGTATAGCACAATGTAGCGAAATTTTTAGGGCAGATTTTAGCTATTGCGATGTTTTTTTTCTTTGCGTCGCTGGACGCTGGAGCCGATGTGTAAGGCTTCACGGTATTTAGCGACTGTCCTGCGGGCGATATCTATGCCCTCGCTTTTCAAGATATCTACAATCTTGTCATCACTGAGGATTTTCTTCGGGTCTTCCTCATCGGTCAGGCTCTTGATACGGGCTTTGATGCTCTGGGCGCTGTGGGCTGTGCCGTCCTCGCTGACCAGTGCGGTAGAGAAGAAATATTTCAGCTCGAAAATACCGCGCGGTGTGCCGATATATTTATTGGTGGTCACACGTGAAACCGTACTTTCATGCATTTCAATCTCTTCGGCGATGTCGACAAGTTTCAGCGGCTTGAGGAATTCGATACCGTAATTGAAAAACGCGTCTTGTTGTTCGACAATTTCTCCCGCCACTTTGAGAATTGTCTGGGCGCGTTGGTCCATAGCACGGACGAGCCAGCTGGCGTTTTGTAATTGAGTGGACAGGTATTCCTTGTCCTTTTTCTGTGTCGCGGATTTGGCGACCTCAGTATAATATTCGTTATTCACCAATACGCGTGGCAAGGTGTCGGTATTTAGCTCTACGCGCCAACCGCCGCCGATGTTTTTCGGCAGGCGTTTCATGATCACATCGGGAATGGCGGTTTGGACGACCAGATGATCGAATTCAGCAGCGGGTTTGGGGTTGAGGGCGCGAATTTCCTCGATCATGTCCTTGAGATAGGTCTCGTTAACGCCGCATTTTTCGGTTAATCCTTTGAAGTCATGATCGCCGAGCATGTTGAGGTTTTCAACAAGTGTACGCATCGGTGTATCAAGCTGACCGCGTTCTTCGAGTTGTAGCGCCATGCATTCGGCAAGGTCGTGGGCGAAAATCCCCGTCGGGTCGAAGCCTTTCATTTCGGTCAGTAGGCGGGTAATCCGTTCTTCCGCGCAGCCGATTTTTTCCGCCAGTTCGTCCGTGTCTTCCCGCAAATATCCGCCTTCATCCAGGCGGTCGATCAGCATCGCGCCGACCATGCGGTCGCGGTTGTCGTTAAATTCGACATGTAATTGATCAATCAGGTGCTGG
>CAYGQG010000101.1:2902-7577 GCA_964351955.1 uncultured Micavibrio sp.
TTTTTTCCGAAGACATGCGGTTTTCAAAACTGTTTTCTACGTCTTCGAATTTGGAATTTCCGCCAGCGCCGATTTCCGCCATTTTTGAGCCTGCATCGAAATCGGCGGCGGTATCGGCTTGTTGATAGGCTTCGTCTATCTCTTCATTGCCCGTGTCTTTTTGTTCAGGGGCATCGTCCGTTTGCGCGCCCGTATCTTCGGGTGTGCTTTCGTCTTTTTCGAGCAGTGGGTTTTTCTCCAACTCTTCCTCGACCAACTCGCTCAGCTCGACATTGTTCATTTGCAGCATGTTGATCGCTTGCTGCAGCTGGGGGGTCATTACGAGTTGTTGGGACTGTCTGAGATCCAGACTTTGGGTGGGTTTATTCATGCAATTATTGTACCACGTCTATGCGGTTCACCAAAGACGATATACCGCTGTAGAACGGGATTTAGAGAGAGGTTTAAAGTTTGAATTCGTCGCCCAGATAAACGCGGCGTACGTTTTTATCGTTGATGATGTCGTCGGCGGAACCTTCCATCAGAACCTGACCGTCATGCAGGATATAGGCACGATCGACGATACCCAGACAGTCACGGACATTGTGGTCAGTGATGAGAACACCGAGGCCGCGGTCTTTTAAATGCGCGATCAGATTACGGATTTCGCCAACGGCGATAGGGTCGATACCCGCGAGAGGTTCATCAAGCAGGATGAATTCAGGACGCGCAGCAAGCGCGCGGGCAATTTCAACACGGCGGCGTTCCCCGCCTGATAAGGCCGGAGTGGGTGTACGTCTCAAATGTTCGATACCGAATTCACCCAAAAGGTCTTCGAGTAGCAAATCCTGATCTTCGTCGTTTAAATCCTGCGCTTCGAGCACGGCGCGGATATTGTCTTCAACGTTTAATCCGCGAAAAATCGAGGATTCCTGAGGCAGATAGCCGATGCCCATGCGGGAGCGTCGATACATCGGCAAATGCGTAATGTCTTGCCCATCCATCAGGATGAAGCCGCCATCGGCGGGGATCAGGCCTGTTGTAATATAGAAACATGTGGTTTTACCCGCACCGTTCGGACCGAGCAGGGCAATGGCTTCGCCGCGCTGTACGTTAAAGGATACATCGCGCAGGACAGGGCGTTTTTTGTAGCTCTTTGATAGGTGCTGAACGCTTAAGCCCTTAGGCACTTCTTTGAGGCGCGGTTTTTTCGGTGTCAGTGAGATATTCATTTAAGCCGCCTTTAACAATGCCAGTCGTACACCCAAAGCCATCAAAAGACCGCCGCAAACACGGTCGATCCATTTGGCGCTTTTCAAGAATGTACGGCGGATATGTTTTTGATTGAGTATGACCGACACGCCGATAAACCAGATTGTCGGGATAATCACAGCGGTCGCGCCGAGCAGCAGTTTTTGATTCACAGGCATTTCAGGGCCCATGAATTGCGGCAATAGCGCGAGGAAAAACATTGTCGCCTTCGGGTTTAGCGTATTGGTTAGCAAACCTTGCCACAAAGCTTTGGCATCGGAGATCGCTTTGGGTTTGTCCGTGTCGCCAACGATGACTTGTTGGTCGTAGCCTTTAGAGCGCAGCGCCTTGAAGCCGATATAGATCAGATAAGCCGCGCCGGCGAATTTAATCACGTTAAACAGCATGACGGATTGGCTGATCAAAGCGGCGAGCCCGAGGATAGAATAGGTGAGGTGTACGCATATACCCAAACCAATGCCTACCGCGGTATAGATGCCGATTTTTTGCGAGTGTAATACGGCATTACGTACGGTGATGACAAAATCCGGCCCCGGTGAAGCCACCGCCAGAAGCATAATTGTCGAGAAACTAAGCCAGATTAGATAAAATTCCATAATCTTCAAACTACCTGAATTATCGAGAAGTGCCAGAAAATAATGACCAAAAATAAGCGCGTATTATTCGGAATCAGGATAGAGGACGGCGCGCACGCGTCCATCACCAGCGCCCGTTGCGCTATTTTGTCCGTAAAGCGTGCTGACATTGGTGGTCAGGTTAACAATGGCTTTTTCGCCTTCGAGCACATTCGGGCCACGTTTGATTTTAACACCCCCCGTTAGCTCGGCCTTATTGGTGTCACTTTTGAAGATGCCGTATGCGCCCGTTACAACTTCGGTTGGTGTGGTGATGATCACATTACCGATCGCTTCTAGTGAGTGCAGGACTTGCTCACCCTGTTCATTTTCTTTCAGGACAGCGGAGATTTTATCAGCCTGTAATGTATCTGTGCCGCCGCCGATTTTCGGACGAATTACTTTGGCGTTGCCAAGGGCGTTTACACGTCCATCATCAACCCAGTATTCGAATTTTTCTTCCGCCGTTACGGTTTGATCCGGTGCGGTCATTTTCAGGTTGTTGCCTGTCATCGTGGCAATACCGCTATCCAGATTGTAGACGGCTTTTTCGCCCGTGACCGTGCTGTCGCGGGATTGGAGGCGTACGTTCTGGTTTGCGTTGACCTGAAAGATTTCGAATTTCTGACCGTTTTTACCTTCGCGGTAAAGTGCGGTTAGTAGCTCGCCGGCGACAGAAGCATCGCCCTGTTTGGCCAATGCGTTTTTACGGGCCACTAGTTTTTGTTGTGCGCGCAGCCATTCCAGTGAGCCGTCAGCTGTAATTTCTAATGGCTCTTTCGAGTTCGAACTCAGGCTATTGGTCTTGGCGTACGCAAAAGACGTACAGGCCAGAATTACCAGCAGCGTGCAAAGATGTGCACTGATTGTCTTTGTTGTGATGCGCGCCATCATGGGCTGAATACCTTGCCAATACTATTGTTGTCTGTGTCGTACAGGACCAGCTTCGCCGGACCGATAAATACCAGTTGTTCGGTTTCACCATTCGCTTGCAGGCCTTTGGCATCAAGCGTACCCATCGGCCCGTGCCCGTTCACTTGTGTATCGGATACGGCGGTGTTGGCTTTTAGGTCGATATCGACGGCCTGTAGTGAAAACTGATAGCCCGCATCATGGTATAGACGGACGTTTTCATCAAGACGGAGTTTTTGTGTTTTTTGATTAAACACGCCTTTGTCGGATTGCATGGCGACCCATTGACCGCTGTTCAGGACGATGTCAGCCAGTGGTTTGGTGAGGTCTATGCGTTCGCTCTTTAGGTTTTGCAGCGCGCTTTCAGCCGTAATTGTGTAGGGCTGGTTTTTCTCATCGACGCTGTCAAAACGCGGATTGACCAGTTGGTTTGTTCCGGCAACGGGGGTCACGTCTTCTTGAATTGCTTCGGGTGTGATTGTTTTGCTGTCGAACATATTGGATGTGAACAGGACCGCCACAATACAGAGCGCGAGCAGAGGCAGAATGATTTTCAATGAACGGATAAGCTTTGTATAACGATGCGCATCAAAACTTGGCTGGCTTTCACCGCGTGACAAGCCGGATAGCTTTTCGCGCTCGCCGTTGGCGGGTGTAGAATCAATGCCCGCCGCGTTGTTATGTTCTGAAGAAAGATCGTTCATGTTTAGCGTTATAGCCCGATATGATAGGAAGGCAAACCTTATTGCCGCCGATGCTCAGGGATATTTAGAGCAATCCGGCCTGAATACAATCTTGCAAGCGGATCATGCCGGCGAGCTTGCCGTTGTCCATGACGATCAGGCTGCTGATATATTTACCGGGGGTCTGTGTCATGACTTTGACCGCTTCGACTGCCAACGCCTTTGCTTCGATGCTTTTCGGGTTGGCACTCATGACATCGCGGACAGGTTTTTCCATCAGGTCGGGTGCCATGTGGCGTTTCAAATCTCCGTCTGTCACCATGCCGAGCAAGTCGCCTTTGTCATTGATAACCAGAACCGCGCCGAGGTTTTTTTCGCTCAATGTCAAAATAGCTTTGTCCATTAAGGCATTTTCAGGAACAAGCGGAAGATCGTCATAACCGATCATGATGTCGGAAACATTCATTAAACGCTGGCCCAGTTTTCCGCCCGGATGGAAGACTTTGTATTGTTCGGGTGTCAGACCCATACGGTGGAGCAGGGCGACAGCCAGTGCATCACCAAGTGCGATCATCATTGTTGTGGATGTCGTCGGGGCCAAGCCGTTCGGGCAGGCTTCGGGTGCTTTGGGAAGCAGTAATGTGATATCCGCGTGTTGACCAAGTGTGCTGTCCGCGTTGCTGGTCATTGCGATGAGTGTGATGTCGTAGCGGCGGGTGTAATGGATGAGGTCGGTTAGCTCGCTGTTCTCGCCCGAGTTAGACAGCATCAGAACAATATCGTGTTCGGTGATCATGCCCATGTCACCGTGGCTGGCTTCGCCGGGATGGACGAAGAATGACGGTGTACCCGTTGAGGCGAGCGTGGCGGCGATTTTGCGCCCGACATGACCGCTTTTACCGATGCCGGCGATGATGAAACGACCGTGTTCGGCGCTGTTTTTCATGGCGTGAATACGCTCAATCGCCTTATCGAAGCTTTCATCCAAGCCGTCTTGCAAGGCTTGCAGTCCTTCGATTTCTGTTTGCAGAACCGTACGTGCGTTGTCCTTATCGGATGTGGCGGCGGTTTTGGGATTGGGGGCGTTGCTCATTGGTAAGCCTTTAAAGCGCGGGGTTTAAGTGTGCGCGAAAATATCTTCGCTGTCCCATCCGGCCAGATCCAGATCGGCACGTGTGGGCAGGAAGTCAAAGCAGCTTTGCGCGAGAGCTGTAC
>CAYGQG010000102.1:0-7499 GCA_964351955.1 uncultured Micavibrio sp.
AAAATCGCCAGCGCCATAATGTCGTTATGCGCAATTGCGGATGCTTCACGATCAGCTGTCAGGCAAAGGCTTTTTGTTAGGCGTATCAGTGTGTTGATCGCCTGAGCTGAGTCTTCGGGTAAAATCGCTACGGCTTCTGTTTCGTCATGTGTTTGTGTTTGGTCAGTCATGGGTCGCACCTCCTAAAGTGTCATTCTCTAAAGTCTCGGTTGTTTCTGAATTCTGTTCGTCGTGTTCGGGCGCGAGCATCGGCGTTTCAACACCATCGGCTTCGGCCTGTAGGTTGATCATCTGGTCACGTACATGATCAGCAAGACCGATCCCGCCTGTCTGCGACAGGATCTTGCCGTATTCCTGCTGCATCATGCCTTGGAAAATTTCTTCGCCTTTACCGCCGCCAAACGGGGCTTCCAGTTCAGTGCCGGCAAACATCGGTTTCATCATCTCGGAGATAAACACAGCCTCGAATTCACGGGCGGTCTCCATGACCTCGTTCATGTCTTTCGTTTTTTGCGCGTCTTTAAGAGACTTGGCGGCTTTGCTTGTGTCGCTTTGACCAACCTGTAATAACGCCAGTGTTGTATCGGGGGATAATGCGCCGGTCATTAGAGCACCTCAATATCTGCCTGCAAGGCACCTGCGGCCTTGATGGCTTGAATGATGGTAATAATGTCGCGTGGCTGCATACCCAGACGGTTCAGACCTGTAACAAGGTCTTGCAAGGTAACGCCGGTCTCGAGCAGGGCGAGCCTGACATCGTCGCCGCTATTCACGCTCACATCCGTACGCGGAACAACCACGGTCTCGCCGCCTTCGGCAAACGGGTTGGCTTGTGATACTTGCGGTGTTTCTGTAATGCGCACGGTCAGATTCGATTGCGCGATGGCAACATCACTGATCTTCACATCCGCACCCATAACAATCACTCCGGAACGTTCGCTAATCACGACTCGTGCGGGTTGGTCGGGCTGGATCGGCAATTGCTCGATGTCGGTAATAAGGTCGACAATCGTACCGTCATATCCTGATGGGCGCGTTAATACGACACTGGCTGAATTCTCCGCAGAAGAAATATTGGCTGAGGTAAATCCGTTGATCGCTTGTGCAATGCGGCGCGCTGTTGTGAAGTCGGGGTTTTTCAACGCCAACCGCACGCTTTGTAACTCTTCAAGCTTGAAATCGATCTCGCGCTCGACGATACCGCCGCTGGCAATGCGACCTGCTGTCGGTGTGTTCTGCGTAATATTGGCGGCATCACCTTGAATAGTGAAACCGGAAATGCTGATCGGGCCTTGGGCCACGGCGTAAACTTCACCATCGGCAGCCAGCAAAGGCGTGACCAATAATGTACCGCCACGAAGTGATGTCGCATCACCCAATGAAGAAATATCGACATCTATACGGGAACCCTGATTGCTGAACGGGGGCAGGGTGGCCGTCACCATCACGGCAGCCACGTTCGCAGTATTCAAATTCTGGTCACGGACACTAACGCCCAGGCGTTCAAGCATCGCGTTCAAACTCTGGTCTGTAAACGGTGAGTTACCCAAGGAGTCGCCTGTACCGTTCAAACCGACAACAAGGCCGTATCCGACCAGTTGGTTGTCTCTTACACCTTCTATATCGACGATGTCCTTAATGCGGGAAGTCTTGGCGTGCGCGTTCCACACCATTGCTACGCTGAACAGCGCGAATACAAATACGGCAAAAATTGCATGGCGCGTACCGAAAATGGATCGCGGCTTTGCTTCGCCGAAACGTATGTTGTTGTTTATAATAGCTTTATTGAGCATCATGCCTTCAAACCATTTTCAAAATTAAATTTATTCAGTGATTACTATGCGAACCCCGTGCCAGTTTTTTGCGGTGTCGCGGCGTGTGTAACGCCAGTTTTCTATGCGGGAGCTGTTGCAAGAGCCGCGCCGTTTCTGCGGATTTCGCGCGCAAACATGCAGGGCGGCAAATCTTTCCCATTGTTTTTGCGCCCGATATGGCTTTAGGCTTTTTGCAAAACACGCTATAATGGGGAACAAGGACGAACATTTATGAAGATTTCAGGACCGGGCAAAACTCAAGGCCCGTCGAAAACAGACAAAAAAGGCAAGACAAGCGGAAGCGATGCCAATTTCGGCGATTTCGTTACGTCCGGCACCAATGCGGCCTCCACCACGCAAAGCTCGCAAAGCATTGCCAGCGTGGATGCGTTGCTGGCGGTGCAGGCTGCGGAAGACCCGATGGCGGGTGCGTCGAAAAAACGCATGCGTCGCCGTTCTGACAATATCCTGAGCGAGCTTGATAAAATTCGTATGGCTATGCTCAACGGCTCATTAACCGTAGGTCACATGGTGGACATCGCCGATGTGGTAGCTTCGCATCGTGAGAAGATCATGGACCCCGCGCTGACCGCCATTATGGACGAAATAGATTTACGCGCTCAGGTTGAACTGGCAAAGATGCGCATGGCACTTGAAGAGCAAAAATCCAAAACGGCGTAAAGTCGCTCTAAACAATCATCATCATTATATTTGAAGGCTTTAAACGGTTTTACTTGTCAGCGCCGTTAAACCTGCATATATTTCTGAGCCTTATAAGGTTTAACCTGCTGTTTTAACGATGGGGAAATACAAATGAGTTCGACGAGTAGTGTAATTGTTCCGCAGGATTACGATCCTGAAAAAGACAAGGGTGATTTCATGAACCCTGTAATGAAGGAATATTTTCGCCATGCCTTGATTGCGTGGCGCAACGACCTGCTAAAAGAATCGCAGGAAACCATCGCCAAAACCCTGCAGGGCACAGAGCTGCAAAAGCCTGACATGACCGACCGCGCATCCGAAGAAACCGATCACGCGCTGGAGCTTCGTACACGTGACCGTGAGCGTAAGCTGATCTCGAAGATTAACAGCACGCTGGAGAGATTGGATGACGATGAATACGGTTATTGTGAAGAAACAGGCGAGCCTATTTCTGTTGCCCGTTTGAAGGCCCGTCCGATTGCCACTCTATCGCTGGAAGCGCAAGAGCGTCACGAGCGTATGGAAAAGACACAACGCGACGACTAAATCTTTCCGTTATTTTTCAATTAAAGAAAATCTGTAATAGACGATTGCGGCTGCGCAAGCGAGCTGAACTGTATCTGTTGTCGAACCTGTAGCGCCAGAAACTCTGCACCCGCTTGGTTCTGATCGTCGATGATCAGATCGCTACTGCCCGCGAGCAAGGTATTCACCGTCTCTCGTGTAAAGCTCTGTCGCGTTTTCAGGATGTTAAGGTCCGAGGCCAGTGTGGTCGCATAACGGCGCAAGGCTTCGCGTGCTTCGCGCACTTCCGCGATTTTCTCCTGCACGGCTTCAATGGAGTTGAAGTCTTCTCTTTCAAGCCCAAGGCCGAATGATGTCGCGTCGATCGCTTCGGTTGTTAGGCGGCTTGTACCGTCTTCGTTGAAGAACGTTACCAGATCCTCGTTTTGGAGCAGGTTGATCCCTCGGTAATCTGTGTCTTCGATCAAGGCATCAAGCTGATCTACGATGACCTCGTATCCTTCCTGTAATCCCGGTGGCCCGACGAGCGCATTGTCGATTGGCCCTTCGCGTAAGAACATATTGCTATAAATGCTTGTGCCTGTGGGGACGGAGTCATCATCGTTGATAAAGGTCAGGTGGGAGAATGCTCCGGTAAAGAATGTGCCTACGGGGATTTCAACATGCACAACGCCCGTGCCCGGGTATTGGTATGTGCCGGTTGGGGCGGAGTAGGTAATGCCCGTGGTTTGCGTTCCGTATAAAAAGAAACGGTCATTATCGTTGTTGAACGCATTGTCATTGTCAAAACCGATGGCGGCAATTTCAGGGATGATCGGGCCTTCAAAATCAAATTCGAGCACCGTATCGGGCGTAACCGTATAGTTGACCAGCAGACGCTTCCACAAATTACCGCTTAAGGTAAACTCCTGTCCGCCATTGGCAACCGCAACAGGGCCGCCACTGTCTTGGCCACCCGCATACCCTAGAAAGTCGGTAGCGGCAGGAAGAATATTGGTAACATTGGTCGGATCGCCTTGCGGCACGGCTGTGATATCGCCTGAACGGTAGCGTTCTTCGATGTCGACCAAATAGGATTCCGCCAAATCCAGAATATCGAATGCGGAATTAAGGCCGGTCTCCGCCTCTTGCAATGTGCGGATGCTTTGTCCGATCCCGTCCAGTCGGCGTGAAATATCAGCAGCGCGAAAGCCTAATGATTGTGAATTAAAGAAATTTTGCGGATTATCGATTGCGGAATTGACTTTGAGGCCGGATGCGAGTCGCTCGGACAAATCGTCAACCAGCCGCGCGGTTGAACGTATAGCAGTCAACTGACGTTGCTGCACGGGGTTCAATATACTATTGACACTACTAACCATAAATCCTTTATCGTTAGCTGTATTCTAGCATGAAATGGTTAAAAACAGCTTGTAATTTTCGAAAATGAAGGTGTTTTTAACGTGTGCGAATAGGGTGCGTGTGTATGCAGCGCGTGCAGGCAAGTTGTTGAAATTTAATGATAACCGCCCGAGCCGCCGCCCTGTGGGCCGTCATCATCGTCATCAAGCGGATCATAAGGTTTGATAAGCTTATCGGCTTCGTGCAGCGCTTGAACTTGGGCAATTTGTCGTTGGTGCGCAACATCTGCCGTGTAGCCCAGAGAGCGTATATGTGTTTGCGCATTTTCAATATCTTCAGGGCAGCCGAACAAAACACGCTGAAACGGGTCTGGGCTTGGTTTTTGAGTTAAATTGAATTTCTCGGCTGTTTCGGCAACGCCTTTGTTGAATTCGATCAAACCGGGGTCTGCTTCTTCGATCCGAGAATGAAGTGCAAACTCTTCCATAGCGGTGAATTCTTGCTCGCCACTCATGTTTGTCATCATCGCAAAATCGGCTGGTGAATACGGATAAATCAGCAATATCGCTTTTTCTGCTTTTGGTTGGCTAGCCATGCTGTTCTCTAATTTCTCGACGCATCATATGATCCGCCGTTTTGCCCATTGGCTGATGCTTCACGGGCTTCGGCGAGCTTTTCTTCAAAAGCCACATACTCATGTGCGGAAAATAATCTGGAATTATAATGCGGTTGGATTTCTTCAAAGGCTGCGGTCACTCGGTCTTTTGGCCCGACAAGGCGGGAGTGTCCCGAACCGGTGAACGACTCGTCCAGTTGATGCTTCTCTACGAGCGCTTCAAGCGTGGCACCGTAAAGTTTCCAACCCGGATCCTTGATAGCCGCAGCTTCTGCCAACATTTGGCGTGTGTTGAAGTCGAAGGCCAGGCTCGCCTTTTTAATTTTTTCAGCGATCTCGGGGCTATATGGTGTGACAAGCATGACATAGTCATCTTCGTCTAGGTACAGCACATCGTTTTCGGGCTCTTGTGGCTCTTGGTTTCCGTAGTTCATTCCGTTCTCCTAATGAACGGGTATTAAGCATAAAAAATGTATATATGTCAATTAAATATGGCAAATGAGCTGTGTGTAACCGAAATAAAGAAAAAGCCGGTCTGAGTGGGGATCAGAACCGGCTGTTTAGGTGGGGGTAAGGTATTTGCGTACAAATACCGGGTCTCATGTTGAAACTGTTAGAACGGGAACACCACGTCGTAGAGCTGCTGACCATAGCGGGGCTGCTGCACATCTGTGATCTGGCCTTCGCCGCCGTACATGATACGGGCTTCGGCGATCTGTTCGTATGAAATCGTATTGCGAACGCTGATGTCTTCGGGACGAATAACACCGTCAATTTGCAGGATACGCTTCTCGAAATTCACCAGAACTTCCTGTGATCCGTGAATGACCATGTTGCCGTTCGGCAAAAGCTGCGTGATAAAGGCGGCAAGCTGAACTTCAATCTGCTCTTCACGCTCGACCGATCCTGTACCGTTATGGTTGGAGTTGGCTCCGAAATCGATCAGGTCTGTTGGATCGATGGCCTCGGGTAAAATTTGGCCGAGTGATTGCTCGTAGCCAAGGGCGCTTGGCAATGCCGCATCTTCGTTGCTGGAGCGAGATCTGGATGTTTCATTGTCCAATTCCGCTTCGTCATCAATATCAATCACAACCGTGATAATGTCACCGACATCATTCGCGCGCTGATCTTTGAAGAATGTTGTGCGGTCCGCGGCCCAGAGTGAGTTTTTCTGTGGCTTGGTGTTTTTCGGTGATGGCATCGGCAGGCTGACGGGCTGGTATTCACGTTGCGTCGTCGGGTTGGAGATTTTTGTCATCTCCGGTGCTTTACCGATTTGGGCGAGGCGCTCGCTTGCACCGCATGCGGCCAAAGTACCGGTTGCCAGAAAAATCACACCATATTTCAAAATCTTATTCATTGTTTTCATCCTGTTCTGTTCTTAAAAGTCCAGCACAGCCACTTCGCCGATATCGGTGACTTTGGCTTCCAGTGTGCGGCTGCTATTAGAGTTTACGACACGGATCATGTCGCCCTTCGCTCCGTTTTGCAGGGCTTTGCCTTGCGCGGTCAGAGACAACGGACCGTTCTTGTAAATCATGGTAACCAACTCACCGCGGGATACGATTTGGGGTGGCTCGATCTCTTGTGTTTTGATCGGCTCTCCGGCGACAACAAGACGACGCGGTGTCATGTTCATCAACTCTTCAACTTCAAGAACCATATCGTGTTTGAGGGCGCTGGCTTTCATCGGTACGAAATCAATATCCGTATGGCGAATGATAGAACCGTTTTTCATCGTGCTGCGCAGAACAGGTATATCAACCAGTCTATGGATTGTGCCGGTAACGCGTTCGCGTACGATTTGGTTGCTTTTGGACGGGGCAACAATGACCGCATCAAAACGATTTTGCGCACCGTCGAATTTAAAGCTCTCGACATCAAGGGTCGCGTTCTCACCATAGGGCAGGATAATCTCGCTGACCCCGCTGGAAATTGCGATCTCGAATTTACCGTCGATACCTTTCAACGAAATTTCTTGGCGCATGCGATCATGAATATCATTCGGAGTAATAACGGTCGCGGCGCGAGTCAGAACGATCTGATCTGCATTGCTGCTTGGTCGCCATGGCAAATCCATCGCGATGGCAACACGCAATAATGTGCGCGCATTCAAAACCATGTCCTGTCCGGGGCGGGGCGCAGGTCCGAGTACTTTTTCAGACTTGCTATCCAGTCCCGAAAACAAATCCCCCAATGTGATCACGTTGCCTTCGACCATTGCGTTGTGACGCAAGCTCACGGCTAACGCTGACGCGGTTGTCGGGATGATGATGGATACTGCCAAAATCAACACGGCAATGACGCTCAATGTCTCGCGCAATTTAAAGCGCGACTGGGGATATAGTTTTTTCAAAACTGGTTTACGCATTGTTTTCTCCTTAAAAGCTACCCGTTTAATGCTTATCTAAGTTGACCAAGCGCTTGCAGCATCTCGTCTGTTGTCGAGATAACGTTTGAGTTCATCTCGTATGCGCGCTGCGCGGTGATCAGGTTGGTAA
>CAYGQG010000103.1:0-7350 GCA_964351955.1 uncultured Micavibrio sp.
GCTCTGGTTCTGGATTATAGGCATGCTGGTTTACGGAGCGTTCGTATATTGGGGGGCAAAGAGATACGATGCCTGATGTCAGCATAATCATCGGTATTACGGGCGTATACTTCCTGCTCGTCCTCGCAGCGATAATGTATACGCGCATCCGCGACACAGGAAACATCATGCCGGGTTTAAGCGAGTTCTTCCTCGCCAACCGCGACGTTCATGTCATCATTCTAATCTGTACCTTTATCGGCAGTTTGTTCAGCGCGTCCTTCGCGCTCGCGCTGCCGACATTTGTATTCAAGCACGGTTTGGCAGGATGCCTGTTCGCCATCGCGGGCGATATGGTCGGCATCCTCTTCATGGTTACGCTATATAAGGCCTTGCGCGCCTATTCGGTTAAACACGAAATCTATTCGCCGATTGAATGCTTAAGCAAAGCCTATAAAAACCCGTGGCTGGGTTTTACCTGCGCCATACTTATGATCTTCTTCCTCTCGCCCTATATCTCAATGCAATTGGTCGGCATCGGTAAGTTTCTTGAAGGCTTTAGCGGGGGAGAAATCGGCTACGTGTTTGGCGTTGGCGGTATGATGAGCGTCGTCGCTCTCTATCTTATTTTCGGCGGCATGCGGGCTGTCGCCTATACTGACTTTATTCAAACAATAGCCATCTTTCTCGGTGTATTCGGCAGTGTCGCATTGTTCACCTACATGAACTAGGGCGGCGTTTCGGGATTAATGGAAGCCGCGCTCGAAGTCACGCCCGAGCATCTCTCCGTCCCCGGCCCTCTTGATTACTATGAGTGGCCGCTTTTCCTTTCAGTCAGCATCATCACGCTCGGCCTCGTTTTCCAGCCACATCTTCTGACACGTGGCATGATGGCCAAAGACGACGGACAGATAAACGCCATGGCGCTCGGCCTGTTTATCGGCCTGATCCTCGGTACAATCCCTGTCTTCCTCTTCGGCCTCGGCGGCGCGGTACTCTATGGCGATACGGTAGAGCCTAATCAAGTCATGGGTGTCATATTCCAGGACATCTATAACCACTCTCTCTTCGGCCTTATCGTCACGGGGTTAATGCTCGTCGGCGCGCTAGGTGCAGCAATGTCCACGGCCGATTCTATCTTGCTCGCCATCGGGCAAATATTTACCCGCGACGTAGCATCTCCGTTTCTGACACTCTCGGAAAAAGCACAAGTCCTGCTCTCTAAGGTTATTATGATCACCGTATTGGGTGCTGCATTCTTAATCGGCTTACACCCGCCCGAGCTTATGGGCGATCTAGTCGTATACTCCGCATCGGCGACATGCATCCTCGTCCCCGTCTTCGTCGGGTTTCAGTGGGAAAAACGCTCAGACAAAGCCGCGTTTCTGACTTTAGCGGTCGGTGTGGTCACGCTCGCGACACTCGCCATAACAAAAACCAAGCCTATGGGCTTCCAAGAAGGCTTCCTGACCTTGTTAGTCACCATTCCTACATATTGGATCAGCGCCCAACTGTTGTATAAACGCGCTTCCCAAGCCAAATAATCTCTGCTAAACCAGTGTTATGAACAAAGCAGCCACCAAATATAAGAAATCAAAGTCAGTCTACGCGCCCGGCCCGGATCAAGGGGAAATGGGTTCGCACACTCTGGCAATTATCGTCAAAAACGAACCGGGTGTCTTGGCTCGCGTCATCGGCCTGTTTACAGGCCGCGGCTATAACATCGACAGCCTGACCGTTGCCGAAACCGATCACGAAGAAGGCATGTCCCGCATCACGATCGTCTCCAGCGGTACACCCGAAGTGATCGAACAAATCAAAGAAGCCTTACGCCAACTCGTACCCGTCAAACGCGTACGCGATCTCACCACTTTCGGACCGCACATTGAACGCGAACTGGCTCTGATCAAGATCGCCAGCACAGGCGAAAAACGCATCGAGGCTTTAAGACTCGCAGATGTTTTCCGCGCCAGACCAGTCGACTCCACGCTGGAATCCTTTGTTTTCGAACTGACAGGTACAACCGAAAAAGTCGATGCGTTTATTGACCTGATGAAACCTCTCGGTCTGATTGATGTCAGCCGTACCGGCGTAGCCGCAATCTCGCGCGGTGCAACCACTCACGATGATGTAGATTGATATGAAACAGATTTCGCTTCTTGGATTATTTGTTGTCGCCCTAAGCTTAAGTGCTTGTGTTGATCGTCAACAAGCCGATGCAAAATTGGTAAGAGCCTGCATCGCCGCCGTCGAAGCCTTTTTGCCCGAAGGCGACCAAATCGAAGACGTAACCTCCAGACAAACGCGCGACCACCCGACAATGGGTTACGGTCACCGCGAAGTAGCACTCGAAGTCTCCGTCTCCGACGGATTTCATGCCCGCGATGAAACCCATGCCTGTATTTTCTTGGAAGAATTCGGTTTTGCCAAAATGTCCCACCGCGCCACGATTTATCAGTTGAATTTCGAAGGCCAGATTATCGGGCAGGAAAACTACCAAATCCGCGGTGATGTCGAGGACATGGCGAAACTCACCAACGCCGTTGATGCCGCCCTAACGGCTAAATAATTCCTGACTAAAAACCCCCGCAAAACACTTGCCAATCGGCGAAAAACACTGTTTATTGCCAGTCACAAAGCAATATTTGAAATAAAAGGACCAAAACACAATGTCACAGAGCAATGCGGCGCAGGCTGTGCCCGAAAATCAGACATCTTTGAACGTATATTACGATAAGGATTGCGACCTTGAACTGATCAAGGCAAAAACTGTCGCTGTCATCGGTTACGGCTCGCAAGGCCACGCCCATGCGCAAAACCTGAAAGACAGCGGTGTCGAAAACGTAATTATCGGCCTGCGTGATGGTTCATCCTCCGCGCCTAAAGCACAAGGTGCTGGTTTTGAAGTTCTTTCACCTGCTGACGCAACTGCAAAGGCAGACGTGATCATGATCCTCGCACCGGACGAGCATCAATCAGACATCTACAAAGCTGACATTGAGCCAAACCTTAAAGAAGGCGCAACATTGATGTTCGCCCACGGTTTGAATATCCATTTCGACCTGATCAAGCCACGCGCCGATGTTGACGTGATCATGGTTGCCCCTAAAGGCCCGGGCCACACAGTGCGCGGTGAATACCAAAAAGGCGGCGGCGTACCATGCCTGATCGCTGTTGCACAAGATGCCAGCGGTACAGCCAAAGACCTCGCACTATCATACGCATCTGCTGTTGGTGGTGGTCGTTCAGGCATCATCGAAACAACATTCAAAGACGAATGCGAAACCGATTTGTTCGGTGAACAGGCTGTTCTTTGTGGCGGTACATGCGAGCTGATCAAAGCCGGTTACGAAACTTTGGTCGAAGCGGGTTACCCGCCGGAAATGGCCTATTTCGAATGCTTACACGAATTGAAACTGATCGTGGATCTCTTGTATGAAGGTGGTATGGCCAATATGCGCTACTCCATCTCCAACACTGCGGAATTCGGCGACTATGTTTCCGGCCCACGCGTAATCACATCCGAAACAAAAGCGGAAATGAAGCGCATCCTTGAAGACATCCAGTCCGGTAAATTCGTTGAAGAATTTATGGGCGGTAACAAGGAAGGCCTAGACCGCCTTGTTGAAATCCGCGAACGCGAAGCCAATCACCCGATCGAAGATACAGGTCGTAAGCTTCGTCGTATGATGCCTTGGATCGGTGCAAACAAGCTGGTCGACAAAGACAAGAACTAATATCGCATATATATAATATAAGGTTATAGTGAAGGGCTGCGATATTCATCGCGGCCCTTTCTGCATTCAGGACAGATTTAATGAGCATAGAACCGCTAACACGCGCACAAACAGAAAATGACAATGTGACCAAGGGCATCATCTTTGCCTTATCGGCGTATTTTCTGTTCGCTATCATGACGGCGTTGGCTAAGCATTTATTCAATGAGGGTTACCACATCATCGAGATTGCCTTTTACCGCAACCTCATCGCGCTCGTGCCATTTTTCATCATATTCCAAATGCGCGGCGGGTTTAAAAACAATATCCCCGTGAACAAAAAAGGTATCTTCATCCGCAGTATTATCGGCTCTATCAGCCTCGTTGTCACGTTTGGCACATTCGCCCATTTACCGATGGCAGATGCGACAGCAATGATTTTCGGCTCGACCCTTGTTGTACCCATACTTGCCCATTTCTTTCTAAAAGAGCATGTCGGTATTTACCGATGGGGCGCGGTGGTGGTCGGGTTTGTCGGAATTCTGATCATGGCTCAACCCACAGGCGCAACAAACTGGATCGGCATCGGCTTTGCTCTGGCCACAGTGCTCTGCCACGCCACAATCCAGACTATGGTCCGCTGGATCGGCCGTACGGACACGCCCTTCGTGATCACCTTCTATTTCATCGCTTTGGGGACGCTTTTCTGCGGGGTTTTCATGCCGTTTATTGGCAGCATCCCCGCCTCCGAACACATTTTGCTGTTCCTCGCCGTCGGTATAATCGGCTCTATAGGCCAGTTCTGCATCACCAGCGCGTTTAAAAACACACAAGCCTCCATCGTTACTATCTTTAATTATTCAGGCATTATCTGGGCGACGAGCATCGGCTGGGTTATATGGAGCGACTGGCCAACGCTGGCGATCTGGATCGGGGGCTCGATTGTTATCGCATCCAACCTATTTATTATTTATAGAGAGCACAGAAAGTAAAAACCTATGTCTGCTGACGCATCTATTGCAAACAAAACCAAAGACCAGCTCATGCTCGCCATCGGCTTCGCCAGCATCAACGCATTCATGCTCGCAGCTATGGGTTTGTTCGCCAAATTGCTCGGTGAATATTTCGGTCCGCTTGAGGTCACATTTTTTCGTAACGGAATCTCATTCATCGCCCTCTTCGCATGGATGATCTGCGCCAGAAAACTGGCGATGTTAAAAACCGAACGACCTTATGCGCATTTATTCCGTGGCACAATCGGCACAATCGGCATTGTGCTCGGCATGTGGGCCGTATCATTAATGCCGCTGGCGGAAACAACCGTACTGCTTTTCACTTCACCGTTATGGACATTGGTGCTGGCGTGGTTGTTTTTGAAAGAATGCATCGGTCCATACCGTATCGGTGCGATCATACTCGGGTTTTCGGGCATCATCATCATGGCCAACCCGTTTGACGGGCAACTCGACTTGCCTATTTTGGGATTAATCGCGGGACTAGGATGGGGCTTCCTCTCCGGCGCGGTGGACACGACGCTACGCTGGATGGGCTCAACTGAGCGATCGACCACAACCGTTTTCTATTTCATGGTCTTCGGCACATTGGCAACAGCTCTGCACTGGCCGTTTGCTGAAATTCAGCCCGGCGCATTTTCGACAAGCTCTCTGCTGATTATCTGCGGCCTTGGCCTAACGGGCCTGCTCTCTCTACTGGCAAAAACACAAAGCTTTCGCCTTGGCGAAGCCTCTGTGATTGCGCCAGTAATGTATACGATGATTATCTGGGCCGTAGCGTTCGACTATTTCCTATGGGACAAAACACCGACATGGAACGTCATCGCAGGTGCGATGCTGATTATCTGCGCAAACTTGGTGATTTTATACAGAGAGCGCCAGAAACGCCGCGCCACCGCGCTAGCCGAGCATATTGATGACGGCTGTCCACACGCATAAAGCGCCACCGACAAACCACGAAAAAGCTGTGATATACATCGCCGGAGCACGGATTTTGAGATTTGATTTCAGGATCGCAACCACATGCATGCTCCGCCCAATAAGCAACGCTATCCCCACAATATGAAGCGCCCAAAACGGCGCACCGCTTAGCTCGGCAATTAACATCAGGAGTATCGCAATCGGCACGGTTTCGACAAAATTACCATGCGCACGAATGCGCTTTGCCATCTCGTCATCACCGCCGTCACCAAGGATGGTTTTCGTCGCCATGCGACTACGGGCAACACGGAGTGTTAATCCAAATTGAAACAACATGAATAACGCAGCGTAAAGTCCTGTAACCATAATTAGCCCCTATGCTTTCTTGCACCAAAAACGATACATAATCTTGAACGTTTCCGGATGCTTCTCTTCAAAGACAGCCCAGTTGCCTAAATCTCGGCGTTGCGGATCGTCCTGGAACATCTTGTCATACTGCTCGAACACTGCCGGCGAATGATGAAAGCCGAGAAACGTGAGCGAGTATTCATTTAGAATATCTTGAATTTCCGACAAGTCAAAACGATGTTCCTGCACATGAAAAAGCAAATCACGACATTCTGAAGTATAATAATAATCAATATATTTTTCTAAATACGCGACCGTCTGCGCGTTGACCAACTCTGTCGCACCATCACGAAACGCGCGGATTCCTTCGGCATCAGAGCTTATGCCTTTTTCGGCAATCACCGCGCGCGACTTCACAATTCCCACCCGTGCCTGCTCACTATACAACGCGATCCGCATCAACCCCTCGGGTTTGAGCAAACCATTCAAAACCGCCCAGCCCGCCTTCGGGTCTTTCATATGGTGTAAAACCCCTGAAGAGGTGATGTAATCAAAACGCTCATCCAGAACACCAAGCTCCAGAATAGCCGCATGTTTGAAAGTCACCTTCGCAATACCGAAATGCTCGGCCTTACCCTTCGCATACGCCAGGCTCACACGGCTCAAATCAATCGCCAGAACTTGCGCATCCGGTAAAGCCGCCGCCAACTCGATCGCTTCGCGCCCCGTTCCGCAACCAGCGATCAGGATTTTAGCCGCCGCGCCTATTAATGGAGCTTCAATCTCTTCATTCTTCAGCGCCGCATCCATTGCATTCCAGCGCGGGTACGGAAACTCCTCATATTGTTCCTGCACCGCTTTTGAGGTGTCATCCTGTATCTCGACCAAAGCCTCGATTGATTGCGCCGCCTCTTGTAATGCGAAAGGTTCGCTAATCTGGTCCAGCAACTCATCATGTTTTAACGCCTGCGCATCCTCGCGCTTATACAGCCAGTCGTAACACGCATGCAGAGCAAGGCTTTCAGGCGATGTCTTTGGATCAAGCTTCTCCAGCGCAGCCAACTCACCATCATCCGCAGACATGATATATTCCGTGCGAAAGCAATAGCGGGCAATCGCAACCAGCAATTTTTCATCCGCGCCATTTTCCAAACAATAACGACGTAAAAACTTCACAAAATTTTCAAACGACTTGCGATGAACAACCAACGCCGATAACCCGTTCAGAAAAAATGCCTCGTCCAAAAATGCAGGCTTGGATTTCTCGAATGATTTTTTAAAAACCTTATAGCTCGGATTGCCATCCAGCTTTTGCAGCAGAGATTTAAAATCCCGATCCAATTCAAGATCACTGAGCCATAACGGTGCTAAAT
>CAYGQG010000104.1:0-7308 GCA_964351955.1 uncultured Micavibrio sp.
GACAGTAATCGCATTCACGGCATTCGGGCGTATATAGCGGAATCACGGGATCGCCTTCTTTAACTGATGTAACCCCCTGTCCCACTTCGCGGACAATACCCGCACCTTCATGACCAAGAATAGCGGGGAACGCCCCTTCCGGGTCCGCGCCTGATAACGTAAATGCATCTGTGTGGCAAACACCCGTCGCGATAATTTCAACCAATACTTCGCCCTCCTTCGGGCCTTCCAGATCAACAGTTTCAATTTCTAATGGTCGGCCTTTATCAAAGGCAATGGCGGCTTTCGTTTTCATGTTTGGTCAATAAACCCTTTGTGGTGCTGTTTTAATATTCCTTAGCGAACTTATAGGATTGCACCCGTATTTGTAAGAGCATGGCTGGAAATTTTACGCGATGATAAAGACATTGTTTTACTTTACCCGCGATATATGTAGTGTCGTCTGCACTAAAATGAACACCTAGATACGGAAGACATTCTCTAAAATGAAAATTGGTATACTCTCTCGCGGACCTGAGCTTTATTCAACAAAACGCATTGTTGAGGCGGCAAAAGAACGCGGGCACGAAGTACAGGTTATTGACCCGCTGAAATGCTTTATGAACATCAATTCCGTCGACAGTGAAATCCACTATCAGGAAAAGATTTTAAAGCTGGATGCCGTGATTTCCCGCATCGGCGCGTCGATTTCCTTTTACGGAACGGCGGTTGTCCGCCAGTTTGAGATGTCCGGCGTTTACGCTCTAAACGGCTCTCTTGCCATTACGCGTTCACGCGACAAGCTGCGCGCACACCAGATTTTGTCCCGTAAAAAGCTCGGTATGCCTATTACCGGTTTTGCCCATTCAACCACCAATATCGATGAGCTGATTGCTGTTGCAGGCGGCGCGCCGTTGGTTATCAAACTTTTGGAAGGCGCTCAAGGTAAGGGCGTTATTCTAGCCGAGACTAAAAAAGCAGCAGAAAGCGTTATCGAAGCATTTCGCGGACTGGATGCCCACTTTTTGATTCAGGAATTCATCAAAGAAGCAGGCGGCGCGGATATACGCTGCTTTGTTATCGGTGATAAAGTCGTCGCGGCGATGATGCGTAAATCACAAGATGGCGACTTCCGATCCAACCTGCATAGCGGCGGTGTGGCTGAAAAGATTAAAATCACTCCACAAGAGCGAAAAACCGCGGTAGCCGCAGCAAAAGCCATGGGTTTGGACGTTGCGGGGGTGGACCTTATTCGCTCCGCGCGTGGACCGTTGGTTTTAGAGGTAAATTCTTCACCCGGATTGGAAGGTATTGAAGCGACATCGGGCAAAGATATTGCTACGCTAATGATCCAACATCTTGAGAAACATGTAGACACCCCAAAGAAAAGCCGGGTGAACAAAGGATAACGTCTATGAGTGACAAGCTGGTTATCGGGGGAGAAGCCATAAAAAAGGGAGAGCGCAAGCGCATCCTCCTTGATGTCGCCAAGTTATACGATTTTACAGACATGAATATCCCGATTGAGGTTATTCGGGGTAAACAGGACGGCCCTACCCTCTTCGTCAGCGGTGCGGTTCATGGTGACGAGATCAATGGTGTTGAGATTGTCCGTCGATTATTACAAAAAAAATCTCTAAAGATGATTAAAGGCACATTAATCGCCGTGCCTATTGTGAACGTATTTGGCTTTAATACAAAGACACGATATCTGCCCGACCGCCGAGATTTAAACCGCAGCTTCCCCGGATCAGACGAAGGGTCATTAACGGCGCAGCTGGCGCATACATTCATGACCGAAATCGTTGAAAAATGCACCCACGGCATTGATTTACACTGTGCCGCAATTAACCGTATTAATCTGCCGCAAATTCGTGCCTGTCTGAAAGACTCCGAAACGGCCCGCATGGCAGAAGCTTTTCGTGTGCCGGTGGTGCTCCACTCCAATTTGCGTGACGGGTCACTGCGTGAAGCCACCAGACAGCTCAAAATCCCTACGCTTCTATTTGAGGGCGGAGAGGCGCTGCGGTTCAACGAAAAAGTCATAAAAAGCGGTCTTGAAGGCGTTATCTCCGTAATGCGTGAGATTGGTATGTTAAGACAGCTCAAAAACAAGCGTTCCGAGCGTGAAGTCTTTATCGCACGTTCCAGCCACTGGATCCGTGCATCGCATAGCGGCATTCTTTCCGTTAAAAAGAAAATCGGTGATCGCGTTAAAAAGGGTCAGGTTATAGGGGTCATTTCCGACCCGTTCGGGCATGAAAAATTTGAAATTCAAGCGCGACGCACCGGAATCATTATCGGTGCAGTGACTCTCCCCCTTCTCAATCGCGGGGACGCGGTATTTCACATTGCAACGTTCGAAGACGTTAACGCGGTGGAAGAACACGTAGATATGTTCGAAGAAAGTCTGAATGACGGTGACCCTGAACGGTTCATTGGCTGAACCGACTAGCTTTTCACTTCTTTTTTGGCATTTCGCCGTCTGCGGCGACGCTTGATCGTTTTGGCAATATTCAGATGTTGAAGCATTCTTCTTTTATCAACGAGATAAAGCCATAACGGCGTTGCCAGAAGGCTGAGCGAGATAATCGCCACAACATATCGATAACCGTCTTGCTGGATCGTCCCCGCACTCAGCCCGATAGCCGCCAGAATAAACGAGAACTCCCCGACTTGTGCCAACGCTGCGCCGGTAACATAGGCTTCTTCTTTTTCCATGCCCTGCCACCGCAACACCCAAAAATTCACCACGGTTTTGAGCAACATAGTGATGAACAAAAGCGCTATTGCCGTCCCGATATTCTCCCACAAAAACTTTAGGTCAATCAGCAAACCAATAGAGAGGAAAAACACCATGATCGTGACATCGAATATCGGTTTGGTGTGTTCTTCAAACTCTTCCCTATTCATCGTATGACCAAGAATTATACCGGCCACAAACGCACCATACGCTGCTGATATGCCAAAGATACCGGCAACAGCCGCGGCACTAAAACAAAAGGCCAGGCCGGTAATAGCAACCTGCCCTTTCATGGCATCGGCTTTAATGCGCTCGAATTTGCTCCAGATTTTGGTGAATATTTTCGGTTTATTGGTTAGCAAAAACATCAAACCTACAATAAACAGAACAGCAATACCCAAGCGACCCAACCCCCAATAATTAAAGCCTTCCCCAGTGTTAAGCGCACCGATAATCAACACCATCGGAATAAAGGCCAAATCCTGCGCCACCAGAATACCAACACTGGATTGCCCAATGGTTGTGTTCCGCAGCCCCATATCTTCGAGAATTTTTAAGGCCACCGCCGTACTACTCAGCGCTACGGCAAAGCCCATTAGAATTGAACGGTTGATAGGCCAGCCGAGCAAAAGCCCCAACATTCCCATAGCAACAAGCCCAATAGTGATTTGCGCGGCACAGGTGACAATCGAAATTTTAGAAACGGCTCTGAAAGATTTGAGATCAATCTCCATACCGACAATGAACAACAGGAGCAAAATACCGAGCTCAGCCAGCAATGACACTTCCTCCTGTCCTTGAACAACACCAAGAACAGAGGGGCTAAGGATTAGCCCGACAATAATATATCCGACCAAAACAGGTTGTTTGAGCTTACGAAACACAGCACCGCCGAGAAAAGCAGCAGCAAGAATTGTAGCCAGATGCGTTAACGCGTGATGATGATCCATGATGGCACTATGCCACGTGTTGCAATCTCAGTATACAGGCTGTTCGCAAGAATTAGGTGTCACTTCGAGCAACAGTCTATATAATTAAAAAAAGCCTATTTATTTTCCCGACCGCCGATCGCTTAACAAACGCAGAATAACCAAATGACTAAAATATTGATCGTAGAAGACGACCCGACCGCCAGCTTGCTTCTGACAAGCTTTTTAGAGATCGAAGGCAAAACTTCCCACGCCGTTGAAACCGGTTATGCCGCGCTTGAATATCTGCAAGGCAACCAGGTTGATATTATTCTGATGGATTTGGGTCTACCGGATATCGAGGGCTTGGATTTAATCAAGCAAGCGCTAGAAGTCTCCTTAACCTCTGAAATTATAGTGGTTACAGGCGAACGTTCGGCAGATGTCGCCATTGAAGCTATCCGCTTGGGTGCCAAGGATTATCTTGTAAAGCCGATTACAGCAGAACGGCTGCTGATTACCGTTAAAAACATTACTGAACGGATAGAGCTGAACCGCAAAGTCAAAATTCTCGAGAATGAGGATCAGGTTCAAAAAAACTTTAATGATTTCATTGGCCTCTCCAACATCATGCAAGATGTTTATGCCGTAATTGAAGCCGCAGCAAAGAGCAAAGAAAACGTATTTATCCATGGGGAACAAGGGGTTGGCAAAACGCTCTGTGCCAAAAACATTCATGAGCTGAGTGATCGGGCTGACAAACCCTTTATCACCATCGACTGCGAACTCCTTGATGATGAAGAAGATACCGCCGCCCAAGAAATTGAAGATGCGCTTTTAAAAGCCAAAAACGGCACTTGCTACATTGCTCATATACCCAATATGCCACCCAAAGCGCAAAAAAGACTGATGAAGTTTTTTGAGGAGGACCACAATGTTCGATTAATTTGTTCTGCAATCGATACGGCATTAGACAAGGTTAAAGCGGGAGAATTGAGAGAGGATCTTTATTACCGGCTCAATATACTGCCGATCACCCTGCCCGCTTTAAGGCAACGCGGTGATGATATCGACCTGCTCGCCAGTTACTTTTTAAGAACATCCGCCCGCAAAGCCTCAAAGAAATTTGAAATGTTGAACGCAAATGTGTTGGCTTTATTGCGTAGTTACCCTTGGCCCGGCAACGTGCGGGAGCTGCAAAACGTTATCAAAAGCATTGTTCTCTTAAACCAAGACACCAAAGTTGTGACGCAGCGAATGATGCCTAAAGATATGTTCGAACAAAACAATACCAACGATGGACAGAATAATCATCAGACTCCAAAAACTACACTTTTTGGCGGGAAAGACATTATTCCGATTCATGATTTGGAAAAAATGGCGATTGAACACGCCTTAAAAGCCTGCAATGGCAATGTACAAGAAGCCGCGCTCCGCTTGAAAATCAGTCCCGCGACCCTTTATCGAAAAAGACCGCCAAAAGACTAAGCAATCGGGTATAAAACGCTTACAGCCGAACTTTGATTTTTTCTACAACGGTCAAAGCCTTTTCCTTCGCTTCTTCGACTGATTGTCCTTTAGCCAAGGCTACGGCCATACGGCGCTTTCCCGACACTGCCGGCTTACCAAAAAGTTTTATGTCCGTTTGAGGCTCTGACAGAGCTATGTCTATGTCTTCAAAGCTGACAGTGGTGGATTTTCCTTCTACGAGAAGGACCGCAGACGCGGATGGGCCATAATTTTCTATCGCCGGAATGGGCAAACCTAAAAACGCCCGTGCATGAAGCGCAAATTCAGAGAGGGGCTGCGACATCAAAGTCACCATGCCGGTGTCGTGGGGTCGTGGAGAGACTTCACTGAAATACACATCATCCCCTTTAATGAACAACTCGACACCGAACAGCCCTCTTCCGCCCAACGCGGCAGTAATTGTTTCCGCCATCTCTTGGGATCGTTCAAGGGCCGCAGCAGACATTGCTTGAGGTTGCCAGGATTCCTGGTAATCGCCATCTTCCTGTCTGTGTCCGATTGGCAAACAAAAACTCGTGCCGCCAATATGACGAATAGTCAGCAACGTTATTTCATAGTCAAAATCAACAAAGCCTTCGACAATCACTTTGCCGGCCCCTGCCCTGCCCCCTTCTTGCGCATAGGTCCAGGATGTTTCGAGATCCTGTTGCGTCTTTACGACGCTCTGGCCTTTACCAGAAGAGCTCATGATCGGCTTAACGACACATGGATAGCCAACGGCCTCAACCGCCTTAACAAAGTCCTCGTAAGTGTCACAGAACTCATAAGGTGATGTAGGCAGCGATAATTCTTCTGCCGCAAGCTTACGGATGCCTTCTCGGTTCATTGTCAGCTGCGCGGCTCTGGCTGTAGGCACAACGGTGAACCCCTCCCCTTCCAGCTCCACCAAAGTATCTGTCGCTATTGCTTCAACTTCGGGAACAATAAAATCTGGTTTTTCTTCTTCAATAACTGCGCGTAATGCTTTTCCATCAAGCATAGAGAACACATGCGCCCTATCGGCCACCTGCATCGCGGGTGCATCCTCATAGGCATCGCAAGCAATCACCTCAATGCCCAGACGTTGTAGCTCTATAACAACTTCCTTGCCCAGCTCACCCGAGCCACACAACAGAACTTTAGCAGCGGTTTCAGTAAAAGGCGTTCCTATAGTCGTCATTCAATGCATCCCTATCTTCGTAAGGATGAAATATGCATGGTCATGGCATAAAAACAAAGGGTGTTTTGGACTAGCCGAAGAGCTTTTGCCAAAAAGTCTTGGATTTTTCAGCTTCCAACTCTTCACGAAGACGGGCAATGCGTTCTGAAGCTCTCTTTTTAAGAATGCTTTTCTCTTTTTCGCTCTCGACTTCTTTGTTGGCGATGCGCTCTTCAAGGGATTTAAAAGCACTTTCCCATTTTTGAGCGCCCTGCCCTGCTCCGTTCTGGCTTTTATCTTCAAGCAGCATTGTAACTTTTTGTGCCGTTTCCTGAGCTTTCTCAAAAGCGTCCTGCCAACGGGCGACTTCTTCACGTCTATTTTCGAGCTCTTTTTTCATGAATTCAATTTCTCGCTCGAGATATTCGGCGCGCGCATCGTCCTGCTTAACGTTAGATTGCGTATTTTCGGAACCACTTTGAACGTTGCTATCCGTCGCCTGACTCTCCTCTTTTTTTCGAAGATCGTATAAACGCTGCAATTCAGCAACATCAAGCCGGCGACGTTTACGATCATCAAGTGTATAAGAAAGCTTGCCGTCATTCATATCGCTATACAACGTGGGCTTACTAACATCGAATTGGCGGACCGCTTCAGCAGGAGAAATTTGTGTCATGGATTTAAAACCTCTTATTCAGATAGGACGCAGTTAACGTTTAGTTCTGTTAGCCTACAAAAGATTTAACGTTAAATACAGCGTTAGGCTCGGGCCTGTATGATTTTTCTGGGCATTAGACTGGAAACGAGCCCTAACGTTAGCTAACGTTAACCTAGATTATTTAACGTTAGCTAACGCTTTTTCTTACGGTTTCTGCCGTTCCCTGACGTTAGGTTACGTTCCTGCCTTAACGTTAAATTGCTCACCTCTGTTCCTCAACTGTTGCTTGATAGGTTGCTTAACTTACGGACCCCTGACGTTCAATAACGTTATATTGAAAAAACACCTAACT
>CAYGQG010000105.1:0-7300 GCA_964351955.1 uncultured Micavibrio sp.
CGCCATACCAAAACGACGGGCCGCTTTTGAATTTTCAGTAGGGGTCCAGCTCGCGCCGGTCAATTCTTGCAGCAAGGACGCTTCATCATCATTCAACCCTTCAAAAAACTCTTTCCAGCTCTCATCAACCTTACTAGGGGATGAAAGAAACTCGCTATAAAGCTGAGCGACATATTCCGCGTTCACGCCGGAAAGGAAAGTCAGGTTTTGGGATGCGTCTGCCATGATGTTCGGGCCTCCTGGTGCCGTAAGCGTCCTTATTTTCTACGCTATACGAAGTATAATGTTAAGCCGCTTGGGTCAAGGGGAAAGCTACCCTCTGAGCGCGTCACGCAGGGCCGATATGGCGTTATCCTCTGCGGCACTCACATTCATGGGGTGATTGGCATCGTCAGACGACATAGCAGAAAGCGTATCTGTGATTTTACCAACGATAGAGCCGAACAAACCGCCCTTCTCATCGTCCTCATATTCGGCGAATTCTCCGTATGCTTGCGCCACGGTGGTCGCAAGCTCCATCAAAGCACGACAATAGTTTTTAGTTTCCATCTCGTTCGCATGCCCGGTCAGCAACGCCTTCGCCTGCGCGGCTTCGGTTGGCACATTAAAACTCTGCCCCGCCCAGCGCGGCCAATCGGTGCGCATAGCCAGCGTTTGGCGCATAACTTCAGCCGTAAACGGCTTACCCTCGTTCAAAGAAGCAATCGCTTTCAGGCAAGATTGCAGAGCATCCATCTCACGCTCGTCATCCAACTGCCCGTCTTCATCATCAGCATGACTGACATACACGCCGACCTTATACGGCAAGGAAACCAGCAGTTCGAGTTCGGATGCGGAAAAATCGTCGAGGGTAGTCATGAGAAGTCCTTTACCGTTAAGTCTTGGAGATTAAATACTATAGCGTGTCTCAAGCGCAGTCGCGAGCGCGTTCAGGGCACGGCGCTCACTCAATGAAATATTCAGGAATTGATCAAAAGATTTTGACGGCTGTTTTTTAACATTCGCTTTAATCTTGTTCGCAACATAAGAGCAATACACATTCAGCTTGTCTTTAAACGACTGCTGCTCATATTCACGAAAAGCCAGCGCAACCGCTTCACCGATCTCGATCAAACGCTGCGAATAGGCATTAACCTCTTTATCATCATCAACATGGTCACGAAGAATATTCAACGCATCTATACATTCATCAGGAACTTTATCGACACCATTCTGCCATTCATGCCATTCATCACGGCGTTTTACAGTCTCATCCATGATGTATTGAAGAAGTTCGGAACCGAAAACCATTTCGGAAAAACCAACAATGATGTTGTTTAACGCTTGAATTTCCTTGTCCTGTGCATCACCGCCACCGGTATCATCGCTCATACTGACCCATAATCCGGCACGATAAGGCAGGCTCGTAATCAACGAGCGCTCATCTTCTGTCATGCTTTCAAGTACGGATTTGTCCATTAAAAAAAGGCCCTCTGGTTCGACTTAGCGTCTTCGGCAACTCGATACTTAAGTTTACACCGAAAACACGCCTGAAAACCAGAGGGCAAATATGGAGAATGACGGGTGTCAAAATTTACGAAAAGCGTTTTACCATCGGGTTAGAGGGCTTTGGTGGGTTGGGGACCACGGGGGGAGTGTGCCCGACAGCTGTTTTTCGTAGTTTTTTCATCCTCCTGTGCGGTTGAAATTAAATCATAGTGCGGCTTACTTACCTTAAAACGGCATAATCAAGCCTACGTAATATCCAAGACCGTTAGGAACCTGTGTATCGATCACGTCAACCATAACGGCGATAAACAGTGTTAATGCGGCAATATATAAGTATTTCATCACTTGTTTTCCTTTATATACGTCCCTTTTTCGCGCTTGAGCAGATCGTATAAGAAATCATGCAGAACATATGCCATTTTTACATAACCATTATAGCGCTTCACCTTTAACTGCGCAATAAAATTTTCATTGTTTTTCAAACACTTAAGCAGAAAATCGTATAAAATTTTATATGAAATAAAGCCACTTATTGACTGTTTTTAGCCTATTTCACGGTAAACCTTTGTAAGGCGACAATATTCTCGCACCAATTTCCTATTTAAAGCTCAGCATCAAGTCCAATGATGGGCCTAAACCTTCCGGTACTTGCGTCGCGATCATTCCTGCAAGAGCAACAAACATCGCCAATATAACTGTTCCGTGCATTAATCCTGTCATCCCACACCTTCCTATTCTTTGTAGTTTTTCAAACTGTAGGAAAGGCGTTGCAAAAGCGATGCCAGAATTTTCATAATAAAAACAGGCGCAATTCATTTAAAAACAATAACTTAAAGTTTAAAGGAGCCTTATAGAGAAGGAAAAAAGGGACTTATCTGCATTACCTATCGGCAATATTTTCCGTAAAAAACACCAAACAAAAAAAACGACCCGAACAAACACCTGTCGGGCCGCCTTTCAAACTATCACTTGGGCAAAGCCCGCGTTTATTACGCCGCCATTGCATCCACAACAGCCTGGCCAAGGCCGGCTGGGCTTTCAGATACGGCAAAACCTGCTGCACGCATCGCGTCCATTTTCGCAGGAGCAGTATCATCAGCACCGGAGATAATCGCACCGGCATGGCCCATACGTTTACCCGGAGGGGCTGTCGCACCCGCAATGAAACCGGCAATCGGCTTTTTGGTTTTCAATGATTTGTAGAAATCACACGCTTCCAGCTCCGCTGTGCCGCCGATCTCACCAATCATCAAAATAGCTTCTGTTTCTTCATCGTCCATGAACATCTCGATACAATCGATGAAATTCGTACCGTTGACGGGGTCGCCACCGATACCGATACATGTAGACTGACCGAGGCCAACCGCGCCTGTCTGCGCAACCGCTTCATATGTCAACGTACCGGAACGGGAAACGATACCAACCTTACCGCGCGTATGAATGTGACCCGGCATAATACCGATCTTGCATTCACCCGGCGTAATTACACCCGGACAGTTCGGGCCGATCAAACGTGTCTTGGACCCTTCCAATGCGCGCTTAACCTTCACCATATCCAGAACGGGAATACCTTCGGTGATACAGATCGCCAATTCGATCTCCGCATCAATTGCTTCAAGAATGGCATCCGCCGCAAATGGAGGGGGAACGTAGATCACGGATGCGTTTGCACCTGTGCGCTCTTTCGCTTCTCCAACTGTGTCGAACACGGGCAAACCAAGATGGTCGCTGCCGCCCTTACCCGGTGTAACACCACCAACCATGGCTGTACCGTAAGCAATTGCTTGCTCACTGTGGAATGTGCCTTGAGAGCCGGTAAAACCCTGACAAATCACTTTTGTATCTTTATTGACAAGTACTGACATTTTTTAAGTTCTTCCTTTTATATAAACCGTTACTGATTAGCTTTAAGCACGCCGCAAGCAATACGCGCGCCTGAACCGCCGATCGGCTGTGTCACATGATCATCCGCCGCTTCATGAATCATCAACGACGTGCCGTCATCATCCAACAAATCCTTCACATCAACTTGTGGCAGGAACAGCTCAACCGCCACCGTACCGTCTTCGTGAACGATCAGGTTCGGCAAATCGCCCTTCTCGGGACCATTGGCATTCAAATACCCGTGTTCCTTTTCATCGGGATCAATGTGACCTGACGCTGTCTTGAAGTGCTCCATATGCTCGCAAGTACCAACAGCATGCAAATGCATACCATGCGTACCCGCCGGCAAGTTCTTGGCTTCGATATTCGCCAGAACACCAATTGTACCCTGACGGAACGTTGCTTTACCGATGATATGACCGTTATCACCCAGAACATCGGCAACAACCGCAGGAAACTCCTCAGTAAGCTCAACGGCAGGCTCGTCGGTTGGCATAGCCTCCATTTCCGCTTGCGCGGGAACGGCAAATGCCAAAACACCGAGAGCTATAAGGGGTGTTGCTCTTCTCATCTTATGCCGCCTCTGCTTGTCTAGTTGCTTCCACAACCTTCTTCGCGGCATCTTCGAGGTTATCCGCGCTGATAATCGGCAAACCTGAACCCGCCATCAACTCTTTACCCTTCTCGACATTCGTACCTTCGAGACGAACAACCAAAGGATCATCCAGCTTCACTTCTTTAGCAGCGGCAATAATACCTTCCGCAATCACATCACATTTCATGATGCCGCCAAAGATGTTGACAAGAATGCCTTTAACATTCGGGTCGGACAGGATAATTTTGAACGCTGTAGTCACGCGCTCTTTCGTCGCACCGCCCCCAACATCCAGGAAGTTCGCCGGCTCTCCGCCATATAGCTTGATAATATCCATCGTCGCCATCGCCAGACCCGCGCCATTAACCATACAGCCAATGTTACCGTCCAGAGATACGTAAGACAGCTCGTTATCAGCAGCCAACTTCTCGTTCTCGTCTTCCTCGGTCTCGTCACGCATCTCCATGATTTCAGGGTGGCGATACAAGGCGTTAGAATCGAAATTCATCTTCGCATCCAGCGCCATTACTTCGTCACCGGCCAAGATCATCGGGTTAATCTCGACGATAGAAGCATCGGTTTCAATGAAGCACTTATAAAGATTGGCGAAAAACTTACCTGCGGATTTCATCTGCGCTTTGTTCAAGCCCAGCGCGAAAGACAACTTACGGGCATGATAGCCTTGGAAACCGGTTGCCGGATCAATCGATGTTCTGACGATCTTCTCGGGCGAGCTCTCGGCAACTTCTTCAATATCCATCCCGCCTTCAGTGGAAACCATGAAGGTCACACGTGATGACACACGGTCCAAAACGACAGAACAGTAATATTCTTTTTCAATATCAACACCGTCAGTAACATATAGACGCTGCACTTCTTTACCTTCAGGGCCGGTCTGCTTGGTCACCAGAACTTTGCCCATCATCGCTTCGGCAGCTTCTTTAACCGCATCAACCGTCTTACAAAGGCGAACACCGCCCTTACCTTCGGGATTGTCGGTAAAGTGCCCTGCTCCGCGACCACCAGCGTGAATTTGCGCTTTCACGACAAACAAATCGCTCTTCAGCTCTTCCGCTGCTTTAACGGCTTCTTCAACGCTCATCGCGGGAATGCCCTTAGGAACGGCAACACCGTATTTTTCCAACAGCACTTTAGCCTGATATTCATGGATATTCATGGATGAATTTTCTCCGATATGATTAGTGAATCTCACCACAAGACTTAATAGTGCGCGGGGGCATTTGCAACCCCGATTACCGACGAAAATTGCAGAATCTTAACCATTTACCCCCCAAAAACCGCGAAAAAGCCGCAATTATTAAGGCGATGTTAAGATTAAATTAAATTTTAAGGAGTACCATCCGAATATAACTGCGATGAGTGCATATATAAGCATTCACTTAAAAATAAAGAAAAACGGTAATAATAAAGGGTTCAACAGATGGCTTTAGACGACAGCCCATCAGATTTCGATTTTGTTACGCTAGCACTGGCAGCTAACGATGCTGATGGCTTCACTATGTCTGAAACCGATCTCACCACATCAAGAGGATCAAACGAAGCGCTGCAGTTGATTGCTGCGGGCGCGGGCGAGAATTTCGCAGGCATCGCAACGGGTAAAACCACATCAGACGGCAACAACACCAACCAGCAACAAGACAAAGATGCCGAAAGCACTTATGCGCTCATGCTGGCCGAAGCAAATAACGAACTTTTAAGCACAATTGAAGCATCAGAAAATCGCATGATACAAGAACTGGTCGCAGAGGCCAGAGCCATTGCCGAACGCATTAATGAAATGGCAGAACAAGCCATAGCGACCGCAATGCGGGACCTTGAAGACGGCAAAATCACTCAAGCACAATTCGATGAAATTGAATTCACCATAGGTGAACTCATAGCCGAAACCGACACCCTCAAAGCAGAGGTGGGACAACTCAGTGAGAAAGCTTCGAGACAGCTGGCAACAGCGTTATCATCATTCAAAAACTCTATTGGCAACCATAATTCAGAAACGGCCCAACAATCCGCCGAGGCGATTGATACCTTCATCAAATTGGATAAAACCATTGTTAACATCCAAATAACGGATCCTCAAAGCGGACTGCCAATGAAAACGGCGATCTTTAATGGTGAAGCCGAAGGTTCATACTACTACCTCTCCCCCGAAACCGGAGAGCGTGTTGATCTCGACCCGGCAAACCCGGAACACACAGATTATATAAGCCTCATAAAAGCGCAGGCATCCATTGGACGATTTTTTGGAAATGACCCGGAAGCGGGCAATGGCGCAGAAACACTTAGAGCTGTTCAACAAGGTATCATTCAACATATCGCCAACAGCGGCCTAACAGAACATTACAGATTCGCCTTTAACGAGCTGCACAACTACACAAAAACGGCTCTGCATATCGAAGTACAAAATCAAGAGTTGGATGCAATCGGCAATGAACTCAGAAGATACAATAACAATTACGCATTGCTAATCGAACAAGGCGTAGACGTTCAGGCTGCGATTGACACTCTAAAAGCACGACGTGCAGAAATAGCAGTAGAGTTTGCCGAGTATAAAAGCGCTTTAAAAGACAACTTTGCACAGCTGGAATACAGCTTCAGCAACATTCTAGACACGCTGAACCAGAACGTTACAAACACTCGTGCATCTTTGGAAGTACAAAGACAAAACGGCATCGCCGATCGTGATGACCAAATCCGTGCGCGCTTCCCTGACGAATTGACCCCTCCGGGTCAATGGGCTATCTGGTCATGGACAGCCAATTTAGCCGCCAGCGCGGAGCTAAAAGAAGCGTGGAAAAACGTCGTCACTTATCAGGGTAAAGAGGTCTACAGAGACAACGAAACCCTGCGCCTCTACACATATGACAAGGACAGCGGCAGATCATATATCAATGATCCGGCAGTCGAAGCAGAATTGAATTTGCAGGCGTATGGCACACCAAACGCAGACGGAAGCCCGTCCACAAACTTCAAGTTTTTCAAGAACGAAACACCGGACAGTGAAGACCCGAATAACGGTCTACGCGAATCCTATATCGCCAACACCAGCCACGAACGTGTTGAAGAACGGACAAATGACGTTGAAAGACGCGGTCAGGAGCAATATGGCAGCGAACCAACAACATCAGGAGCAGGCAACACAGCCGAAGAAGCGAGAGTAAGCCTGAAATTTGGCTTTGATCGCTCTGCCGACTTTATTTCAAACCCGATTGCAGCGACTGTAAACTTCGCTAGAAGCGGCTTTCAGACAGGTTTAGACATGACTCAGGCATTCTCGGGAACGGCCACAGATACACAGGTAGCAGCGGCAGATAC
>CAYGQG010000106.1:0-7143 GCA_964351955.1 uncultured Micavibrio sp.
ATGACGGCCGCCGGTACTGTTGCCCCCGCTAAAGTTTTCATTATGGGTGCGGGCGTTGCAGGATTGCAGGCGATTGCGACCGCCAAGCGTTTAGGCGGTGTTGTCAGCGCGACTGATGTGCGCCCCGCAGCCAAGGAACAAGTACAATCACTTGGCGCGTCTTTCGTCGCGGTTGAGAATGACGAGTTTAAAGAAGCCGAAACGGCAGGCGGTTATGCCAAGGAAATGTCGAAAGACTACCAAAAGCAGCAAGCCGCCTTGGTTGCGGAGCATATCTCCAAGCAAGATATTGTGATTACAACTGCGCTTATTCCCGGTCGCGCCGCGCCGCGCCTCATTACATCGGCGATGGTCAAATCCATGAAACCCGGCTCCGTGCTGCTTGATCTGGCTGTAGAAAGCGGCGGCAACATCGAAGGGTCAAAACCCGGCGAAGTTGTTAATGTTGACGGTATTTCTATCATTGGTCACTGCAATGTGCCGAGCCGTTTGGCGACTGACGCGTCCGCACTATATGCCAAGAACCTGCTTAACCTGCTGAACCTGATCATTGATAAGGAAGATGCAAAGCTCGCGATTGATTGGGATGACGAAATTATTCAAGGCATCGCCCTGACGAAAGACGGTAAGATTATTCATCCGAATTTCGCAGCTAAAAAGGCCGAGAAAAAGGCAGAGACTAAAAAAGCACCCGCAAAAAAGTCTACGACCAAATCAGCGACCAAGAAAACGACAACGAAGAAAAAAGCAGAGAGCGACAAGCCTGCCAAGACATCAAAAGAAGGATAATCAGACATGGCTGAATCCCAACGCACCGTAACCGAAAGCACAGAAGAGCTGGCGACCCAGCTTAAACAGCTTTCCGAAAAAGCGTCGGAAATCGCCGCTGAAACATCGCAAAGCATTGCCAGTGATGTTGCACACGGTCAACCATTTCTGATTACGGGCATCACCGTGTTTATTCTGGCCTGTTTTGTCGGGTATTACGTCGTATGGCGCGTTACACCAGCCCTGCACTCCCCGCTTATGGGAATCACCAACGCGATTTCATCTGTGATTATCGTCGGCGCAATTATGGCGGTCGTTCCCTTCGGGGCCGGGTTTAACCTGATCGGTTTTCTGGCGGTGATTTTTGCCTCCATCAATATTTTCGGCGGCTTTATCATTACCCGCCGCATGCTCAGTATGTTTAAGAAGAAAGGGTCTTAATCAGCCATGGAAATGCTCGCCCCTCTCTCCTATATCGTCGCATCGGTGCTGTTTATTCTAGCCCTGCGCGGATTATCGCACCCCGAGACAGCCCGCCAAGGCTTGAACTTCGGCATGTTCGGCATGGCGCTCGCCATTGTTACAACATTATTGCTGCCACAAGTCGGCGGCACATTCTGGATATTAATCGCCATCGCGATCGGCGGTTCAATCGGAACGTATATTGCCAAGACCATTGATATGACGGCGCTGCCGCAATTGATGGCGGGTTTTCACTCGCTTGTCGGGCTGGCTGCTGTCTGCGTTGCGGCGGCTGCTTTCTTTCACCCCGAAGCCTACGGCATCGGGACCAAGAACGACATTCACTTTGCCAGTATGGTGGAGATGTCTCTCGGTTTAGCAATTGGCGCAGTAACGTTTACAGGCTCGATCATTGCATGGGCCAAGCTCGAAGGTCGCATGTCGGGTAAACCAATCACGTTCGAAGGCCAGCATGCGATGAACGCTATACTCGGCGCGGCGCTTCTGTTGTTGATCCTAATCCTGTGCACGACCGAAAGCGCGTTTATCTTCTGGATCGTGGCTTTGCTTGCTATGGCGCTCGGTGTTTTGATCATTATCCCGATCGGCGGCGCGGACATGCCTGTGATTGTGTCCATGCTGAACTCTTATTCCGGTTGGGCCGCTGCGGGTATCGGTTTCACGCTGCATAACAACCTTTTGATCATCACGGGTGCGCTTGTCGGCGCGTCCGGTGCGATCCTGTCTTATATTATGTGTAAGGGGATGAACCGTTCCTTTATCAGCGTTATCCTCGGTGGTTTCGGCGGAGAGCAGTCATCAGCGGATGCGCATGATTACGGTGACCGTAATGCTAAGATCGGTTCTGCCGAAGATGCGGCCTATATCATGAAGAACGCATCGAAAGTTATCATCATTCCCGGATACGGCATGGCGGTGGCGCAAGCACAGCACGCTTTACGCGAAATGGCAGATATCCTGAAAAAAGAAGGCGTAGACGTTACATACGCGATCCACCCCGTTGCGGGACGCATGCCGGGCCACATGAATGTGCTGCTTGCCGAGGCCAATGTGCCGTATGACGAAGTGTTCGAGATGGAAGACATTAACCGCGAATTTGCGCAAGCCGATGTCGCTTACGTGATTGGTGCAAATGACATTACCAACCCTGCGGCGAAAAACGATTCTACGTCACCGATTTACGGTATGCCCGTGCTGGATGTTGAAAAAGCCAAGACCGTATTGTTCGTTAAGCGTTCACTTGGCGTAGGCTATGCCGGTATTGATAACCCGCTGTTTTTCGAAGACAACACCATGATGTTGCTCGATGATGCGAAAAAGATGACGGAAGATATTATCAAGGCTCTGGAATAAGTTCTGGATATAGCCGAGCACAGCGCATACATTTGCAGTTCCTTAACTTCTTTGCTTCACTCTGTATATTAGGACTATCTAAAACAAATTTATGGGCAACACTCAAAATAACGCACCTGATCTGGAAGAACGCTTCTTGGAGCCTGAGGGCTGGCGCT
Organism: uncultured Micavibrio sp.; assembly: GCA_964351955.1. Taxonomy (GTDB): domain Bacteria; phylum Pseudomonadota; class Alphaproteobacteria; order Micavibrionales; family Micavibrionaceae; genus TMED27. The sequence goes on from CAYGQG010000106.1 coordinate 2,763, forward strand.
GGCATAGCTTTACGCGCCCAACACAAAGCGGTGGACGTAAAATTCGTTTCGGCTCTGTGTTTCCGAAGGATAGCGTGCCTGATGCTGTTGTCGTTTGCTTGCCCGGTTTAAGCGAGTTTTCCGAAAAATATTATGAGACTGCGCGGACGTTGCTCGATAAGAACATCGCCTTTTGGACGCTCGACTGGTTCGGACAAGGCGGTTCCGATCGCTATTTAAAGAATCGTCAAAAACGCCACGCCGTCAGCTTTGATGAAGATGTTGAGGATCTTCGTTATTTCATTACTGAATATGTGAAACATGCCTGCGTTCACCCCGATGTCGGGCGTATCCCTATGGCCATGCTGGGCCATTCAATGGGAGCAACGATCGGGCTGAAATATCTGCATAAATACCCCGATATGTTTGAATGTGCGGCTTTGATTGCGCCTTTAATGGGGCTGCAAGCGGTCAAAAGCATTCCGGCATCAGCATTGATGCCCCTTAGCGGTGCTTTGAGGGCCATGGGCACGTCATATATAATGGGCGGATCAGACTGGAAACCCGAAATGCGGCCTTTTGAAGGACCGGAAGCACTCTGCACAGACCCGAAACGTGTGAAAGTGCACACAGCGTGGTTCGAGCATAACCCCGAGCTACAGGTCGGTTCTCCCACCTATGGATGGGTTTATCACGCGCTTAAAGCGTGTTCCGCCGTGCGAAAACAGAGCTTTTTAGAGCAAATTGATAAAACGTTTCTTATTTGCGCCGCCGAGGGCGAGCACCTCGTCGATAACGCCCGTATAAAGCGGGCTTGCGACCACCTCGAGAAGTGTACTTTCAAGATGTTTGAAGGGGCACATCATGAAATAATCATGGAAAAAGATGAAATCCGTGATGAATTTTTTAACGCCTTTTATGAGATGATTAAAGAAACCATCATTGAACGGCCGGAAACCTTGAAACCGTTCTAATAAACAGGCACATTAATAAGAAGCTTATGTTGGAGAGAGACAAGAATGAATCAGGAAGATAAAGATTTTATTCGTTTGAGTGACCGTATTCTATCTGCGCTTGAACTGGCCCTTGGCCAAGACGATTTAAAAATCGCCGAATTGCTGACCAAAGCACTTGAGCAATCCATGACCCGTAACACCGGTGGTGGTGAGTTTATCGAACGTCGTGACTATCCGCCCGAAATTGAACGCGCGATGGACAAGCTTTACGCTCTTCGTGAACAGAACGACGCTGTTTAAGCATTAACCAGCGTATTCCAATCTTCTTCTGTAAGGACCTCCACGCCGAGGTCCTTTGCTTTTTTCAGCTTCGACCCAGCATCTGCGCCCGCCACTACATAATCCGTTTTCTTTGAAACCGAACCCGCCACTTTCACGCCGAGACTTTCCGCACGCGCTTTGGCTTCGGCACGTGTCATGGTCACAAGCGTTCCGGTGAACACAACGGTCTTGCCGCTGACGGCGCTGTCGCTTACCTGCAACTCATAGGGATTAATCGTCAGCTGGTTTTGCAAATCATCCAGAACGGTCTGGTTATGCTCTTCCGCAAAAAAGGCAACGAGGTCTTCGGCAACCGCGGGACCTATATCTTCGATATTGAGTAAGTCCGCAAACCCAGCGGTTTCATGATCCTTAGCCTCGCGCATGGCGGCGCGCAAGGATGGTAGGTCGGTATAAGTGGCGGCTAGTCTTTTAGCAGTAGCCTCACCAACCTGTCTGATACCGAGGGCATATATAAAGCGATTAAACTCGATATTGCGGCGTTCTCCGATTGCGTCGAATAAGTTCACGACCGATTTTTCGCCCCAACCTTCCCATGTTTGCAAGGGCGGTTCGATTTCACCGTTTTCATTTTTATCCTTAAGGCGGAAAATATCAGCAGGTGTTTTCAGGATTTCCTTTTCCCAGAACAGCTCGATGATCTTGCTGCCCAGCCCTTCAATGTCGAATGCAAGGCGAGAGACAAAATGCTTTAGGCGCTCAACCGCCTGCGCATCGCAGATCAGACCGCCAGTACATCTACGGACAACATCATCACCCTCACGAATTGCAATAGAATCACATACCGGGCATTTTTGCGGAAACTCGAATTTTTTTTCGTTGCCGTCGCGCTTGTCCTTCAAAACTTCAACGACTTGCGGAATGACATCGCCGGCGCGCTGGATAACAACCGTATCACCAATATGAATGTCTTTACGTTCGATCTCGTCCTCGTTATGCAAGGTCGCGTTGGAGACAACGACACCGCCGACCGTGATCGGCTCTAGCCTTGCTACAGGAGTTAGCGCGCCTGTACGGCCTACTTGAATATCAATACCGTTGAGCTTCGTCACGGCTTGTTCCGCGGGGAATTTGTGCGCCGTGGCCCAACGCGGGGCGCGAGAAACAAAGCCCAACCGTTCCTGATAATCCAGGCGATTAACCTTATAAACCACACCATCGATTTCATAATCCAGATCAGCACGGTCTTCCAATACCTGCTGATAATTCTGCATGATCTCGTCTTTGGACGCGCACAGCTTGAACGTTGTTTCGGGAATCCCCCATGCGGATAGTTTTTCGCGAATTTCAAAATGGGTTTGCGCGAAACCTTCGCTAACCTGCCCCAACGCATAGCCGAAAAAACGGATTGGGCGATTGGCGGTTACGTTCGGATCAAGTTGCCGCACACTGCCCGCTGCGGCGTTGCGCGGGTTGGCGAAAACGGGTTTTCCCGCTTCTTCCTGCGCTTCGTTCAGGGCTTTAAACGCTTGGCGCGCCATATAAATTTCGCCGCGCACCTCCAAGATATCAGGCGCATCATGGGGTAGAGTTTTAGGGATTTCACCAATCGTCATGACATTGGCGGTGATGTCCTCACCTTCCGCGCCATCGCCCCGCGTCGCAGCCAGAACCAGCTTTCGGTTTTCGTAACGAAGAGAACATGACAGTCCGTCAATCTTCGGCTCAGCGACAATATCCACCGCATCACTTTCACCAAGACCCAAAAATTTGCGGATACGGATAAGGAAGTCCTCAACATCCTCTTCGCTGAACACATTGGAAAGCGAGAGCATCGGAATGGCGTGCTGAACTTTTTTAAAACCTTTGCTCGGTGCAGCGCCCACATTTTGGGTCGGGCTGTCCTTAGTTATGAGCTGAGGATGCTCGGCTTCGATCTTCTCTAATTCCTGACGCAGCTTATCGTATTGCGCATCATCAATTTCAGGTGCATCGTCCTGATAATATTTTTGATCATGTTTTTTAATATCGCGGACGAGTTCGGCGTGACGCACTTTCGCGTCCAGTTGAGCGAGCATATCTTGCGTAGTCATGCCGCGACACTCACTTCGAGGAGTTTATTGGCGGCGGCGCGCGCTTCTTCGGTAATCGTTGCTCCAGCAAGCATACGGGCGATTTCCTCACGGCGGTTTTGTGCGTCTTCGAGTTGTTCAATCGTAGTGCGCACAACATCATCGCCATCTTTTTTAACAATCCAGTGATGTCCGGCACGGGCAGCAACTTGCGGCGCGTGCGTTACGACGAGAATTTGTTTATCCGATGCCAAGCGGCCCAGACGTTCACCCACAGCGTCTGCCGTACCGCCGCCGATTCCCGCATCAACCTCATCAAAGATCAGCGTATCCGCCGTACCGACTTCGGCCATAACGACTTTGAGCGCGAGCATAAAACGTGACATCTCACCGCCCGAAGCGATTTTGTTAAGCGGGCCAGCCTCAGCCCCCGGATTTGTAGCGACAAGGAAACGCACACGATCCATACCATGCGCCCCCCATTCGGCTTCATCCAAAGTTTCTATATGTGTTTCAAAACGCGCCTTCTCTAGCTTAAGCGGCGGCAATTCCTGCGCAACCAGACCGTCGAGTTTCATGGCGGTGCTTTTGCGTTTTTCATGAATATCTTGCGCTTCTTTTTCATACGCGGCTTTGGCCTGTTCGACCCTTTTGATCGCATCGGCAAGCGCGTCATCCGCGTGCTCTATCTCGTTCAAAGTTTCCGCAAGCTGCTCACGGATTTGCGGCAGCTCGTCAACCTCACAATTATGCTTACGTGCCTGTGCCCGCAGGCCAAACAATCGGTCATCAATACTTTCCAGATCATGTTCGCTTTCAGTCAGGTCGGTCGACAGGCTTTGGATAGCGGATATGGCTTCTTGTATTTCGGAAGATGCACGGTCCAGAGCGTCGATAACGGGGGCAGACTGCGGACCGATCTTATCGCTGATCCGTTCCAGTATTCCCCACGCCGTGCGGACGGGATCGTTCTCACCATTCAAAGCGTGGTGGGCGGCATTCAAGCCTTCCAGTACCTGTTCCCGATTCATCAGACGATCACGAAGTCCCGCCAGCTCGGCTTCTTCACCCGCTTGCGGTTCGAGCTTATCG
>CAYGQG010000107.1:0-7119 GCA_964351955.1 uncultured Micavibrio sp.
GCCATAACAAGTCGCGACCATAACCAAAACCGGCTTCGGCTACTTTTCCGTCATCAGGAATAATATCGGCAGCCAGTTTCACTGTTTCGCTAGGCTCGTCGCCCCATAGGTGACCGCGCAGCAGATACGTCTTGCTCCATAGGCTTAAGTTTTGAACGCCTTCAGGTGATTCCACGCCATGTTGAACAGCGCGCTTAATGGCCTGTGTGTCCCAGCCGTGCTCAATCAGATGTTCTACATCTTCGAGTGCCCAACCTGTAAAGGCCGCAACGGCTTTGGGCGTGATTTTTACTGGTTTTGAATCAGTCATAAATTTTACTCAGTGTTGTGTAGCTTTTAAATAGCGTCAGTCGCTAAGTTGTCCCAGGCGATTAAGAATAGATCGCGATAGCCCTTAGCAAAGTCGGTCTGTTTCATAATGACAATTTCAACGCCATCATCATTGAAATTTAAAAACGCTAGTTTGTCATAATACGAATAAAATGATTTGTCATTAAAAAACTCTTCGGCAATCCATTTATATTTCGAATAATCGGCTGCTGGAAAATTTTTATCGCCTTCTTTTACGATAATTCTGACATCCATTAGATCCTTGTCTCTGGTCATACGTTCGGTATGTCTTTTCCATTTTTCAGCGCCCATGCATTTTATCCAGTTTTCGTGCACCACGTTGGACAAGAATACTTCTGTTGGCTTTTCCGGTGTTCCGAAGGCAACGGATGTATCATGTACATCGTCGAGGAAATCGCTCATCGCGTTCGGACCGCGTAAAATACGAACTTCACCGGTTCTTTTTCTCAAGCCTGTCGCGCCGAGAAATTCGATGTCGGCTTCGTCGAAGGCTTTAGAGATTTTTTCGATTGTTTTTGAGTTCGGCTGGTTGGTGCCGTTTTCAATACGTGCGATTCCTGTTTGAGAAAGCCCGGCTTTGTTTGCCAGATCATGCTGGTTCCATCCTAGGAGGGCTCTAGCAGCTCGTATTTGCTCTATAGTTGGCATTGTAAAAATGTCCTCTTTTGAAGAAATCCACTATCGTTTCACGCGATGTAGGACTTATATTGATAAATAATCTGAATGTCCAGTATTTTTTTTATATGTAAAATTAAAAATGCTATATATTTTGCTAATATATACCTTAAATATGCAAAATTAGGCTTAGGTTACATAATTAAGCTATAAAAAATGTATTTTATAGTGAAAATAGCGATAGGGCTAATGAATTATAGATTGTGTGTTCTAAGGTATAGGCTGATTTGTAAGCTTATGAGCCACTGTTATCAACCCTGAATGAGTACTTTATGCCTGAACTGCCGGAAGTCGAGATTGTCAAACGTGCGCTTGAACCTGTGATGTTAAAACATCCGCTTCAGTCTCTAAAATTCAATCGTGCGGATCTTCGGTTCCCATTGCCGAAAGATTTGCCAACCAAACTTGCCGATCAAAAAATCGCGAGCATACAAAGACGCGGGAAGTATATTCTGGCGTTTGCTGATAATGGGCATGGTTTTGTTCTGCATTTGGGGATGTCGGGTGTCATACGAATTGAACATGCACAAGAAGAGACGGATAAAAAGCACGATCATGTTCTTTGGACATTTGCGAACGGTCCGCGCGTTGTTTTGAATGATGCGCGACGGTTCGGGTTTGTGCAGGCCGTTAATCAAGATTCTTGGCAAGGCCAGGCACCGTTTAACGCCATGGGGCCGGAGCCGTTGGGTAATGATTTTAACGGTGCGGCTTTGAAAGAAGCGCTTCATAACAAGAAGACATCTATTAAGTCGGCTCTGCTGGATCAACGGGTTGTGGCGGGAATCGGCAATATATATGCGTGCGAAGCGTTATATGATTCAGGTATCGATCCGCAAAGGCAGAGTGCAAGTTTGGCTGTCGATGAATGTGAGGATCTTGCCGGTGCGATTAAGGCCGTTTTATTGCGCGCTATAGATAAGGGTGGCTCGTCTTTAAAGGATTACAAACATACGGATGGTAATTTGGGCTATTTCCAGCACCATTTTTCAGTTTATGATCGGGAAGGGCAACCGTGCCCCGCACCGCAATGCGGATGTGAACAAACGGGCGGCGTGAAGAGAATCGTTCAACAAGGACGTTCGACCTTCTTCTGTCCGCATAGGCAAAGTTAGATGATGTCAAAGACGTATATATGTGTCCTGTTATCGGGGGTGTTGTTGTTTTCAGCGACGATCGCCTATGCCGAAGCGACACGGTTTTTCAAGACGGCGCAGGACATTCCTTTGATGGCGGGTTTGGTCGAGGATACGCAGAATAGTTTGAGTTACGATTCGCCACAGGGAAGAATTATCGAATCGATTTCGATTCTTGATGGTGTGGATGAACATTATGTTCGCGGATATTACCGTCAGGCACTTCCCGTGTTTGGATGGCAATTTTCCAGCGAAGATCAATTTGTGAGACAAAATGAGATACTTAGAATGGATTTTGTTGTCGAAGATCAGCAAAAATACTTTTTAATCTTCATTAAGCCTCGCTGAAAAGGCGCAGAAAACAGCCATATTGTGGATAATCGTGCTAAGAAGCTGTAAGGCCACAAAAATTGAATGTTTGCTTGACAAAGATGTGGATAGAAGCGTATATCTCTTCGATCATAACAAACAGGGCAATGAAGCCCTATTAAGAGACGACAAAAAAGAAGGTTTGAAATGGCTAATCATAAGTCTTCAAAGAAAAGAATTCGCAGAAATGCGCGCCGCGCCGAAATTAACGGTGCGCGTATGAGCCGCATTCGCACATTTATTAAAAAGATTGAACTGGCTATTCAGGACGGTAACGCGTCTGAAGCTGAAACAGCATTAAAAGATGCACAGCCGGAAATTCACAGGGGTGTTTCAAAAGGGATTCTGCATAAGAATACAGCATCCCGTAAATTGTCGAGATTATCGTCTCGCATCAAAGCTGTAAAAAACGCAGCTTAACTTTCCGAAGCGCGAAAATTTAGTAGCGCTCATAATTTAGACATCGTTGAATTTTATAGTCCTTCCGCTTTCTGTGTGAGGGACAAAAATTCTCTTTAAAATCAGACACATAAAAAAAATTTCTTTTTTCGATTTTCTTGTTTTGTTCGCGTTGCAATCGATGATTTTTTTGGTGTAGGCTCAAATTTATCGCAGACATCACAGGGAACGCATACCAGGATGTTCAGTGTATGAACTCTGTTGAAAAGCAGATGTTTCAAAGCGCTTTTTTTATGCGCTTGGGGGGATAATCACCATTCCCATGAATACGAGCAGAAAGTATCGCATTCATCACGGTGGTTCATACTCAGAAAAATATTTTGAAGAAGCTATTGTGAGCGCTGCTCGCAAACCCTTTTTTGCGGCCTTTTTCAGAGTGAATTTTTGTAAATAATCTTAACTTTAAAGTGTTGGAGAGAACATAAAATGTCAGAAACCGGAGGAAAATCAGTTGCCTTAATCCGCGGCAATGCAGAGTATCAAGAAGCCTCGTTAGAACCGAGCGCACATGTTATGAAGGTTTGGAAGAAAGTTCATAATGATATGCGCGGTGAATTCGGCGAAGCGATTTTCCGCAGTTGGTTAAAACCTCTTAAACTTCAGGCGTTTTACCACGGCACTATGGAAGTGTCTGTTCCGACCCGTTTCATGCGTGACTGGATTCAGAATCATTATGCCGAACGTATTCTTGCAATGTGCATTGAAGAAAGTGCGAATGGCGAAGAAGAAGTTAAGCGTCTACAGATTGTCGTTGTGCAAAACGCCATTCTTGAAGATGACACCGATCAAGACACACCGACCAAAGCGAACCAAAATCAAAAAATTGATGTTTCCGATGTTTCCTCTCCGCTTGATGAACGCTTTACGTTTGAAACTTTTGTTGTTGGTAAGCCGAATGCCTTGGCTCATGCGGCTGCGCGCCGAGTAGTTGAATGCGCGGCGATCCCGTTTAATCCACTCTTTATCTATGGCGGCGTTGGTTTGGGTAAGACTCACCTGATGCATGCGATTGCTCATGCGATTGAAGAGCAGACACCTGAAAAAACTGTCATGTATCTTTCTGCCGAAAAATTCATGTACCAGTTCGTGAAAGCGCTTCGTAATGACAGCACGATGTCATTCAAGGAAATGTTCCGCAGTGTTGATGTGTTGATGATCGATGACATTCAGTTCATTGCCGGTAAGGAATCCACACAAGAAGAATTCTTCCATACCTTCAATGCGCTGGTTGACCAGAACAAGCAGATTATTATTTCTGCCGATAAAGCTCCGGGCGATCTCAACGGTTTGGATGAACGTCTTCGTTCACGTCTCGCATGGGGCTTGGTCGCTGATATTCACCCGACAACATATGATCTTCGTCTTGGAATTTTGCAGACAAAGCGCGAATTGCTGGGTGCCGAAGTGCCGGATAGTGTGCTTGAATTCCTTGCTCTGAAAGTGACGAGTAATATTCGTGAATTGGAAGGCGCATTGAACAGAATCGTTGCTCACGCTGACGTTTCACGTCAAGAGATCACGCTGGAAAACACACAGGAAGTTCTGCAAGACCTTCTTCGTGCGCATGATCGCCGCATTACAATTGATGAAATTCAGCGCAAAGTGGCCGAGCATTACAACCTTCGTATGGCGGATATGCACTCTGCACGTCGTGCCCGTAATGTGGCTCGTCCACGTCAGGTTGCGATGTATCTTGCCAAGCAACTGACGGCGCGTTCTCTTCCTGAAATCGGTCGCAAGTTTGGCGGTCGCGATCATACAACAGTGATGCATGCTGTTCGTAAGGTTGAAGAGTTGATGGAAGATGATGCACAGATTGCACAGGATGTAGATGTTATCCGTCGTGCGCTGACAGGCTGATCTTGAAGAATTTATAAGGCTTCAGAAAAAAACGCGAGGGGTTCTCCTTTCACCTCGCGTTTTTTAATGCCTAAATTTTTTTAATATCGCTTAAGCGGTTTTGTTTTAATCGTCGTGCTTGCGGATAACATCTTCATCAAAGCCGGTGTTCGGCAGAGGTCGTCCATCTTCTGTGCGCATTTCTTTCAATCGTTTTTTCATGCTTTGGACATCGTAATCCCGATCGTCTTCTAAATCGTCTTCATCGAAATCGGTGTTGGGCATTTTTTGTCCGTCATGAGTGCGCATGTGCTGTGCTTTCTCTCTGGCGTTTTCAAAAATGTGATCACCATGGGCAATAGCGGGCGTAGATGATGTGAGAATCATCAATGCGGTTCCGGCTAAAAGAAAAATATTCAGTTTCATCATGTTTCAGCTCTCGAAAATTGTTTCATTAACCAGTTTAAACTAAATCCGCGAAAAAAGAGTAAACTTTGAAAAAAATGTGCTTTTTCAGCGGTATAGATGAAAAATTAATGCGTGAAAATGACGGGCTGAACATTCTGCACGCATTAATCCGGTTAAAAGAGTTAATCGTTCATGCGTCTGTTATCGCGTCTGCGTTCACGGCGATTCCCGGTACGGTCACGCACGTCTTCACGACGATCGCGTACATCTTCTCGACGGTCTCTGACATCTTCGCGGTGGTCGCGAACATCTTCTCTGCGATCACGCACATCTTCTCGACGGTCAATGCGATCTTCTATACGATCACGCGGGCCGCCATCGTGTTTGGCATCACGAATGTCCTCGCGATGATCGCGAATGTCTTCTCGGCGATCACGGATATCCTCGCGGCGGTCAGCATGGTCTTCTAGTCTGTCGCGGTGATCCTCTCGTCGGTCGCGAATGTTTTCACGGTGGTCACGAATATCTTCGAGACGGTCGAGACGTTCACGGGCTCTGTCGGCATCTTGGGCCGAGGCGGGTAGGGCGTAAGCCGCAGTACCCAGTAAAAGGGTCGTGGCCATAATGATTTTAAAATGTTTCATGTGATTCTCTCTCCTTTAGCAAATACAGTTATTTAATGCCGATTATGTATAGATATACGGGGCAAATTCAATAACCCTTCCAAAAAGATGCGTATTTTTTGAATAAGGTGTTTTGCATGCGGAAAAGCCGCTGCTATAGTCAGTCATCATGAAATTAGAAGATGTAAAACAGCTTTATCAGAAGCCGTTGCTGGATTTGATTTACGATGCCGCAACGGTTCACCGGGCGAATCACGACCATTACGAAATGCAGATGTGTACTCTGCTGTCGATTAAGACAGGCGGGTGCATGGAGGATTGCAAATATTGTAGTCAGTCGATTCATAACAATGCAGATCTGGAAAAAGAGATTCTGATGAAAACCGATGAGGTTTTGGATCAGGCGCGCAAAGCCAAGGAGGCGGGATCGACCCGTTTTTGTATGGGCGCTGCGTGGCCGCGCGTTCTAGACGGACGTGCGTTTGATCGTGTCTGTGACATGGTTAAGGGCGTTTCGGATATGGGCATGGAGGCGTGTTGCACGCTTGGCATGTTGACCGAAGAACAGGCCGTGAAGCTCAAAGAAGCAGGTTTGACCGCGTATAACCACAATCTGGATACGAGTGAAGAATATTACGAAAAGGTGATTTCGACTCGTACGTATCAAGACCGTTTGGATACGCTTGAGAATGTTGCCAAGGCAGGGATTTCCGCATGTTGTGGCGGTATTCTGGGCATGGGTGAAACGCAAGATGACCGTATTAAATTGCTTCATACATTGTCGAATCTCGACCCGCAGCCGGAATCCGTACCGATTAATATGCTCGTTCCTGTTGAAGGGACTCCGCTGGAAAATGTTGAGCCGCTTGATATTTTTGAATGGATTCGGGCAATTGCGGTTGCGCGTATCTTGATGCCGAAATCTATGGTGCGTTTGAGCGCGGGCCGTTTGGAAATTTCGAAAGAAGCGCAAGCGATGGCGTTTATGGCCGGTGCGAATGCGATCTTTACCGGGGAGAAGCTGTTAACGACACCCAATCCCGAAAAAGATTTCGATTATACGCTACTGAGTGAATTGGGGCTCAAACCAAGGGCACCGTATAAAGATGAAGACTCCGTTTCAGACAAAGTTGAAGCAGCTTAAAGAGAGGGATCGGTATCGTTCTCTCCGTCTGCCGATGGGGATTGATCTGACATCGAACGATTATCTCGGGCTGACTGAACATCCGAAATTGCGCGAAGCCGCGATTGATTTTTTG
>CAYGQG010000108.1:0-7111 GCA_964351955.1 uncultured Micavibrio sp.
AGAATTGACCGGCGCGAGCTGGACCCCTACTGAAAATTCAAAAGCGGCCCGTCGATTTGGTATGGCGTATTCCGATCCGGCCAATGATGTTGCTGCGGCTCAGCCAAAGCGCCGTGCGTCTGATACCCCTAATGCCGAAGACATTAAGCGTGCGGCGAATGATTCCATTCGCGCGTTGATGCTGATCCGTGCGTATCGTATGCGTGGGCATTTGTTGTCCGAGCTTGATCCGTTGGGGATGAAGGATAAGGGCGTGCATACCGAGCTGGAGCCTAGCCATTATGGTTTTGCCCCGTCCGATATGAATCGTCCGATTTATGTCGGTGGTGTGATGGGAATGGAGTCAGCATCCCTGAACGAAATTATTACGGCGTTGCGCCAGACATATTGCGATACGATTGGTGTCGAGTTTTTGCATCTGTCCGACCCGGAAGAGAAGGCGTGGATTCAAGAGCGCATCGAAGAGCCTCGCAACAAAACTGATTTTACCGTTAATGGTAAGCGCGCGATTTTGCAGCGTATGATTGCTGCGGAATCTTTCGAACAATTCCTGCACAAAAAATATCCCGGTACGAAACGCTTTGGCGTTGATGGCGGTGAAGCGTTGATCCCGATGATCGAACAGATCATGAAGCGCGGCGGTCAGCTCGGTATGGAAGAAATTGTTGTCGGAATGGCGCACCGTGGTCGTTTGAATGTTTTGACCAATGTGATGGGCAAGCCGTTTACTGCTGTTTTCGCAGAGTTTCAGGGGCAATCTTCTACGCCGAATGATGTGCTCGGTTCGGGTGATGTTAAATACCACCTCGGTACTTCAAGTGACCGTGATTTTGATGGGAATACTATTCACCTTTCATTGACGGCGAACCCGTCTCACCTCGAATTTGTGAATCCGGTTGTGATCGGTAAGGTGCGCGCAAAACAAATGAAGCGCGGGTCTTCTGAATCCGGTGCGGTGTTGCCGTTATTGCTGCATGGTGATGCGGCGTTTGCGGGGCAGGGTGTTACCGCCGAGACATTGATGATTTCCGAACTTCCCGGCTATCGCGTTGGTGGAACAATCCATATCGTGATTAACAACCAGATCGGTTTTACCACGACACCGAAATTCGGTCGTTCAGGTCCGTATTGTACGGATGTGGCGAAGATGTTGTCTGCGCCGATTTTCCATGTGAACGGTGATGACCCCGAAGCGGTTGTCCATGTTGCACGTATCGCGACGGAATTCCGTCAGAAGTTCAAACGTGATGTTGTGATCGATATGTATTGTTACCGTCGTTTTGGTCACAACGAAGGTGATGAGCCCGCGTTTACGCAGCCGTTGATGTATAAAACAATTAAAAACCACCCGACTGCGCGTGAATTGTATTCTCGTCAACTGGTTACCGAAAAGGTAATCACGGCGGAAGAAGGCGCGGAGATGGTTGATGAATTTATGGATTATCTGGAAGAGGCTTTCCAGGCCACCAAGACATATAAGCCGAATGATGCGGATTTCCTTGGCGGTGCTTGGGAAGGCTTTACGACTGCACCGGATGGTGCGCGTCGCGGGGAAACTGCGATCAGCAAGAAGGAGTTGGCGAGCATCGGTAAGGTTTTGACGACTATTCCTGATGATTTCGCGATTAACAGCAAGTTGAAGCGCATTGTCGGTGCGAAAGCCGATATGTTTGAAAACGGCGAAGGTTTTGATTGGGCAACGGGTGAGGCGATTGCTTTTGCCTCGTTGTTGAAAGATGGTTTCAATGTGCGTTTATCCGGTCAAGATGTCGGGCGCGGAACGTTCTCCCACCGTCATGCGATTTGGTATGATCAGGAAACCGAAGAAAAGTATCTGCCGCTGAAAAATGTTAGCAAGGACCAGCCATTGTTCGAAGCGCATGACAGCCCATTGTCCGAAATGGCTGTGCTTGGTTTTGAATACGGATATTCACTGGCTGATCCGAAGACGCTGACATTGTGGGAAGCGCAGTTCGGTGATTTTGTTAACGGTGCGCAGGTGATTATTGACCAGTTTATCTCATCAGGTGAAAGCAAGTGGTTGCGTATGTCCGGTTTGGTGATGTTGTTGCCGCATGGTTATGAAGGGCAAGGGCCGGAGCACTCTTCCGCACGTCCTGAACGTTTCTTGCAATCTTGCGCCGAAGATAACTGGCAGATTGTTAATTGCACAACACCTGCCAACTATTTCCATGCATTGCGCCGTCAGATGGTGCGTGACTTCCGTAAGCCTTTGGTTGTGATGGCACCTAAATCTTTGCTGCGTCATAAACTGGCGGTTTCCGAAGCGTATATGTTTACCGAAGGCAGCACGTTCCACCGTTTCTTGTGGGACGATGACTTCGAAAGTCTTGTGAAGCCGGAGAAGATGAAGCGGATCGTTTTGTGTACAGGTAAAGTTTATTACGACCTGCTCGCGGAACGCCGTGAACGCAAAATTGATGATGTATTATTGCTGCGCGTCGAGCAGCTGTATCCATTCCCGCATGATGCGTTGGTTGAGGAATTGAAAGCCTATAAAAATGCCGAGATTGTTTGGTGTCAGGAAGAGCCTGAGAACCAAGGGTATTGGCAATTCGTTGATCGCCCGATTGAAGGCGTTCTCGGCGAAGCAGGTATCAAGGCCCAGCGTCCACAATATGTTGGTCGTCCTGCTGCTGCTGCGCCGGCGACGGGTTTGAATTCCCGCCACCATGCAGAGCAAGACAAGATCGTTGATGCTGCGCTGACTGTGGAATGAGCGCGGGTTTAGACCTTTCCGTATATTTTGTTGCAGACCCATCCTGCTGCGCGGGGCGTGATGTTACCGGCGTGGTGATGGATGCCGTTCGCGGCGGTGTGACGATGGTGCAATATCGCAACAAAAGCGGCAATATGCCCGAAGTTCATGCACAATCTGCTTTGCTTTCCGAATTGTTGAAGGCAGAGGGTATTCCTTTTTTGATTAATGATCATATTGATGTTGCCTTCGCGGTCGAAGCTGATGGTGTGCATTTGGGGCAGGGTGATGCTTCGCCGCAAGAGGCGCGTGATAAGCTTGGCCCCAATGCTTTGATCGGGCAGACGGCGTTTACTGCCGAGCATATGGCGACGATTGATCCCATGATTGTTGATTATGTCGGCACGGGACCGTTTTATCCGACACAGACCGATAAGGGTAAACCCGTTATGGGTGCGGAAGCCTTCGCGGCAATGGTGAAGTTATCGCCTGTGCCTGTTGTCGGTATTGGCGGTATTACGGCGGGTAATGCGCTGGCTGTGATTGATGCGGGGGCACATGGTGTTGCGATGATGCGCGCGATTAGCGAGGCGGATGATGTTACGGCGGCGGCGAAAGCTTTCGTTAAGGTGGTGTCATGATTCCTAAAGTGCTCAGTATAGCGGGTTCAGATCCGTCCGGTGGCGCGGGAATACAGGCGGACCTTAAGACGTTCTCTGCGCTAGGCTGCTATGGCATGGCGGCGATGACGGCGCTGACGGCGCAGAACACAAAAGGGGTTCGCGGTATTCATCAAATCCCATCAGAGTTTCTGCGTGAGCAGCTGGTTTGTGTTTTTGATGATGTGCCGCCTGATGCGGTCAAAATCGGCATGGTCGGTGATGTCGCGAGTATCGAGGCTTTGGCTGAAACCCTTAAAAAATATAATGCGAAGAATATAATTCTCGACCCCGTGATGGTGGCGACAAGCGGTGATCAGCTCATAACTGATGAGGCAGTCGAGGCGTTGAAGGCGCATCTTATTCCGCTGGCGGATTTGATTACGCCGAATATGCATGAAGCGGCGTTGTTGGGCAGCACGGATGCTGAGGCATTGTTAGCGACGGGTGCGAAGGCCGTTTTGGTCAAAGGCGGGCATAAAGACGGGGGTGATTGCGAGGATGTATTGGCGACATCCGATGGTGTGGTGCGGTTCTGTGCCCCCCGCATTAAGAGCAAAAACACGCATGGTACGGGTTGCACGTTATCGTCGGCGATTGCGAGTTATGTTGCGCTGGGACTAAGTTTGCCAGAGGCGGTTAAACAGGCTAAAGATTATGTAACCAACGCTATCGCGCATGCTGATGAGCTTGAGGTCGGGCAAGGTGCCGGGCCTGTACATCATTTCTGGGGGAAATGGTCATGAATGAATTCGAAATGGTTCAGAAATACTTTCTGCCCCTAACTATGGGGCGGGACGAGGCCGGCGGCTTACTCGATGATGCCGCGATATTCTCTGTGCCGGATGGCATGGATATGGTCATTAGCTCGGATACGCTCAATAGCGGTACGCATTTTCTTGAAGATGAAAAGCCCGAAAATATTGCACATAAATGCTTGCGCGTGAATTTGTCGGATATGGCTGCTATGGGTGCTACGCCGTGTGCGTATCAAATGAATTTGGCGTTTAATGCCTATCCTGATGAGCCATGGGTGAAGGCGTTTTCGGGGGCTTTGCTTGAAGATAATGAAAAGTTCGGTGTGTTTTGCGCCGGTGGGGACACGACTGTAGCGGAGGGTTCGCTGCTGGTTTCGTTGACGATTTTCGGGTTTGTGCCGAAGGGTAAGGCCGTAAAGCGTAGCGGAGCGAAAGAAGGTGACTTGATCGTGCTGACGGGGCCAATCGGTCGCGCGGCAGTCGGTGTTAAATCGTTGCTGGGCTTGCTGGAGCTGGACAACCCCGAACCGTTCTTGTCTATATGCCATAAGCCAGAGCCGCGTACGCCACTCAGCCCTGCAATTGCACAATATGCGAATGCGGCGATTGATATTTCCGACGGGCTTATTGCTGATTTGACCCATGTTTGTGATGCTTCGGGCTTGTCGGGGGAGCTACAGCTTGGTGCTATTCCTTTTACGGACGAGACAGTGGCATTGCTTAAAGCGGGGATTGTGAATGTTGAAACCTTGCTTACAGGCGGGGATGATTACGAAATTGCTATGGCTGTAGCGCCATCGAATATCAATGCTCTGAGCGAGGCAGCCAAGGCTGTAGGCCTTGATCTAAGCGTTGTCGGGGAATTTAAGGCTGGTGAAGGCGTTCATGTGATGAATGAGGGCGAAGGCGAATTAGAGTTTAAACAGACCGGCTGGACGCATTTTTAGACATCAGAAATATATTAGAAATGTCTGTGGGGGCTTGCCTTCGTGCCCATCTCAGCGTAAATATCTTGCGTAACATATATGACCAAAAACGGATGAAATACTCATGACCAACATTGTAGTCCCCACTCTCGGTGAATCTGTAAGCGAAGCCACAGTCGCCCAATGGCTGAAAAAAGAAGGCGAAGCTGTGAAGGCTGATGAGCCTATTGTTGAGCTGGAAACCGATAAGGTGACGCTGGAGGTTAATGCGCCGGAAGATGGTGTGATTGCCAAAATCACTGTTGGTGAAGGTGAGACTGTAGAGGTTGGTGCCGTTTTGGGTGAAATGGGTGAGGGCAGCGCAGCGAATGACAGCGCGCCAGCCAAAGAAGAGCCTAAAAAAGAAGAAGCGAAAGCAGAAGCGCCTAAGGCCGAGGCTGCATCTAATGATTCAGGTGAAGCCAAGACCTCCCCTGCCGTTCGTAAGATGCTGGTCGATAACAACCTTGATGCCGCTGATGTTAAGGGTACCGGTAAAGAAGGCCGTATTACGAAGGAAGATGTTCAAAACTTCCTTGAAAAGCATGGTACGCCTGATGCTGCGCCTACGCCAAAAACATCTGACGTAACACAGACATCTACGAAGCCGAAAGCACCCCGTGAAGACAGCCCGCGCGAAGAGCGTGTGCGTATGACGAAGCTGCGTCAGGTTATCGCTTCTCGCTTGAAAGAAGCACAAGACACAGCGGCTATGCTGACGACATTTAACGAGGTCGATATGGGCCCAGTGATGGAGATGCGCAAGCAGTACCAAGACCAGTTCGTGAAGAAGCATGGCATCAAGCTTGGTTTCATGTCGTTCTTCGTGAAGGCCGCGATCAACGCGTTGAAAGAATTTCCGGCTGTAAACGCCGAGATTGACGGTACGGACATCATCTACAAGAACTACTATGATATCGGTGTGGCTGTTTCTACGCCGCAAGGTCTGGTTGTTCCTGTGATCCGCGATGCCGATCAGATGACAATGGCCGAGATTGAAGCCAAGATTGTCGATCTGGGTACACGTGCCCGTGACGGTAAGTTGTCTATCGACGAGATGACCGGCGGCACGTTCACTATTACAAATGGTGGTATCTTCGGTTCAATGCTTTCCACACCGATCCTGAATACGCCGCAATCCGGTATTTTGGGTATGCACAACATCGTTCAGCGTCCGGTTGTGACGAAGAGTGGCGATATTGAAGCGCGTCCGATTATGTATCTGGCGCATTCATACGATCACCGTATTGTTGATGGTCGTGAAGCTGTGAGCTTCCTCGTGCGCATCAAGGATGCGATTGAAGATCCGGCTCGTCTGGTTATTGACGTTTAAGAACCTATAGCGTTCAATTTGGGCGGCGTTGCTGCGTTGCTCGCGTATGTTTTATACGCGTCGCGCCTTGCTCCTGACCCAAATCAAACGCTTTGTGTTCTGTTTTTCATCTAAAACAGGTTTTTGAGGTTTCCGCTTTTATCAAGATAGCGGAAATACGGCGCTTGTGTTTGCGGGTCAATTCCGAACACGATGCGGTCTGTTCCTGTGTTGTCTTTCATGACAACAGTCGGGGCATCTGTTGATCCGTGCATACGGGTGAGGTGGCGTAAATGACCGTTACGGTCGTGCAGGCCGAGTAAAGTCTGACCGCGTTCGCTCCCTGTGCCATATGCACCCATTTGGATTTCTGTTTTGCCTGTGTTTCCGTTCATGAGGAACAGTGTGCCTTCGCCGGAAGGGTGCGCACCGATTACGCCAATACGTTTACCGCTATTGTTGAAAAAGTTGGTGGTGTGAAAGCTTTGCTCTTTCGCAGCCATGCTGGCGCTGCTGCTGAAGATGAGTGAGCCGACGATTCCGCCCAGAAAGCTGAAGAGTGCGATGATAAGAACATGTTTTGTCATGATGTGTTTCCCCTAAACAAAGTGAACAGGGCATCATGCTACCATTAAGTGCGTGTGTGATGTAGGGGGAGGTTTATCGAACGGTGAGAATGTCCGCTTCCTGCAGCATAT
>CAYGQG010000109.1:0-7104 GCA_964351955.1 uncultured Micavibrio sp.
CCCCCGCCTGTGCCGCCCCCGCCTCCCCTACCTTCACGTCGTGCCCCCGCTGTTACGGTTACAGCGCCATTGCCATTGCCGCCGCCGCCGCCGCCGCCGCCACCGCCGCCGCCGCCGCCGCCGCCAGCAGTTAGAAGAACATTTCCTGTATTGCGTTCAACCACGCTTCCGCCGCCGCCGCCGCCGCCATTGCCCGCGCCGCCGCCCGCGCCGTATGTCTGAATTGTTACAGACGTGCATCCTGCAGGGACAGCGTAACTGTATGTACCAGCGGTGCTATAAGTTGTTGCAGTGGCGCTGCATGTGCCTGTTTGTTTTATGGATTGCCACGCTGTGCCGTTGCAATACCAGAAACCGGCTGCGGTTACGTCGCCTGTTGCGGCGGTAAAATATTGTATTGTCGCTGTGGCTGCCGCGGGTGTGCATTGTGCATAGGCGTGACCTATCGTTCCGAATAGACAGAAAGCCGTCAATAATGCGGTTGAAAGGGCGCTTAGTCTCATAGTTTTAAAAATTCCCCCAATAAAATTTATTTTAGCACAAAATGCTTACAAGTCATGAATGCAGGCGTAAAAAAACCCCACAGCGATGCGGGGCTTTTTGTTTTTTCTATGGCCTGCTTACTTTACAGCGGGTTGAATATCGAATTGGTGGAACGGCGGCGGTGAAGATACTGTCCATTCGAGTGTCATGCTCTGCGGCTGTGCGTTCCAGTAATTTGCGCCAACACGTCGTCCGAAGAACAGCGTGTAAAAAACGACAACGACGAAGAATAGTGTTGCTGCGCCTGTTAAATATGCGCCGTAAGACGATACCATGTTCCAGCCTGCATAAGCGTCAGGATAGTCGATATAACGGCGTGGCATTCCGGCAAGGCCGAGGAAGTGTTGCGGGAAGAATACAAGGTTTACGCCCACAAAGGTCATCCAGAAATGCACGCATCCCATCCATTCGGGGTACTGACGGCCCGACATTTTGCCGATCCAGTAGTAGAAGCCGGCGAACAGAGCGAATACAGCACCCAGAGACAATACATAGTGGAAGTGTGCAACCACATAGTATGTGTCATGCAGAGCGATATCCATTCCGGCGTTAGCCAAGACCACGCCGGTTACACCGCCAACGGTGAACAGGAAGATAAAGCCGATAGCCCATAGCATCGGTGTTTTGAACTCGATAGAGCCGCCCCACATTGTGGCGATCCATGAGAAAATCTTGATCCCTGTCGGTACGGCGATGATCAGTGTTGCGGCGGTAAAGTATGCGCGAACATCAACATCCATACCCACTGTGTACATGTGGTGCGCCCAGACGATGAAACCGACAACGCCGATCGAGACCATGGCATAGGCCATGCCCAAATAACCGAAGATCGCTTTCTTTGAGAATGTGGACACAATGTGACTGATGATACCGAAGGCCGGCAAAATCATGATGTACACTTCGGGGTGACCAAAGAACCAGAATAAGTGCTGGAACAACAATGGGTCGCCGCCGCCTTCAGGGGTGAAGAACGCCGTGCCGAAGTTACGGTCAGTCAGCAACATAGTGATCGCGCCACCAAGAACAGGCACAGCGAGTACGAGCAGGAAGGCCGTGACCAGCATACCCCAAACGAAGAGGGGCATTTTGTGTAATGTCATGCCCGGTGCGCGCATGTTGAAGATTGTTGTAATGAAGTTGGCTGCGCCCAAAATCGAGCTTGCGCCCGCAAGGTGAAGGGCGAATATCGCCATATCCACCGATATGCCGGTATGGGTGAATACACTTCCCGATAGCGGCGGATAGACGGTCCACCCTGTACCTGCCCCTTCGCCGACAAAAGCGGAGCCAAGGAGCAACAAGAATGCGGGTACGAGCAACCAGAATGAAATATTGTTCAAGCGTGGAAACGCCATGTCGGGAGCGCCGATCATCAGCGGCAGGAACCAGTTCCCGAAACCACCGATCAGTCCCGGCATCACAACGAAGAAGACCATGATTAGTCCATGGGCCGTGATCAATACGTTCCACATCTGACCATCAGGGCCGCCAGCGCCGTCCATTAGAAACTGAACACCCGGTTCTTGGAGTTCGAGGCGCATGATCATGGAAAACGCGCCACCGATAAGACCGGCGATTATTGAAAAGATAATATAAAGCGTGCCGATATCCTTATGGTTCGTCGACATGAACCAACGGGCGAAAAACCCGGGTTTATGATCATCGTGATCATCATGCGCGTGATCGGCAGTTGTTGTTTGGGCAGCACTCATTCTTTATTCCTCCAGAAAGGCTGTTTGGATAGGTTGGAAACGTGCATCAATGCTTGCGAATTCTTCCTTCGCGGTTTCTACCCATTGTTCGAATTCTTCTTTTGTAACGGCTTTGACTTCGATCGGCATGAAGGAGTGATCCTTGCCGCAGATTTCGGAGCATTGACCGTAATATGTGCCAGGCTTATCGATGCGCACCCATGTTTCATTTAAACGTCCCGGAACGGCATCGATTTTTACGCCGAATGCGGGGATTGTCCATGCGTGGATGACATCGCCGCCGGTCATCAGAATTTGGATGTTGGTATCGATCGGCAGGACAACAACGTTGTCGGTCGATAGCAAGCGGATCTGGCCTTTGGCTTCGTCGATTTCGTTATCGGCAATCGGATAAGACGAGAAAGTAAGACCTTCATGGTCGGGGTATTCGTAATCCCAGTACCACTGACGACCTGTGACTTTCAATGTCATGTCAGGGTTTTCAACATGATCGGCGTAATACAAAAGCTGGAACGACGGGATGGCAATGAAAACCAGAATAGCGACGGGGATAACGGTCCACAAAACTTCGATCAATACATTGTGGGTGAATTCTGAAGGCTCGGGGTTTGCTTTTGCGTTGTAGCGGATAACCACCCAGACCAGCAGTATCAGAACGAAAATCGCGATGGCGGTAATGATCCAAAGCAAGATGTTATGAAAGTCGTTAATCAGTACGGCTGTTTGGGATGCGGGCGCTTGCAGGTTTAATTGCCAAGGTTCCGGTGCTTGAGCAAAGGCCGGTACTGTCCATACCGTGATCAATGATGCGAGGAGATATCCAAAATTCTTCAAAATTTTCATGGCTTTTTCGTTTTTAATCGAGTGCGTTAGGGCTAAAGCAATTTAGCTTACATTAGCGTTGGGTTACACATAAAAATATATAGGCACAAAGGCAAGAGGCAAATGCCCTTTATAGATATTTTTTTATGTTTGTGCATTTTTAGCACTGGCTAGGGATAAACAGTAAAGGGCGGCTGTCTCGGCGCGTAAAATGCGCTGGCCCAGAGATACGGGGGTAATCACCGCGCAATTGAGCAAAAATTTACGCTCCTGGTCATCAAATCCGCCTTCGGGGCCGATTAAAAATGCGGAATTTGAGGCGGTGCTTTGTACGGTGTTGATAGATTTTTCTCGTTCCAAGGCGCATGCAATCGTGTCGGTTTCCGACCATGCGGCCAGTTTTTTGTCCATATCGGTCAATTTATGGAGTGTCGGTATGTCGAGTCGTTCGCATTGTTCCGCCGCTTCGATAATTTGAGCGTTTATTCGGTCAACATTGATTTTTCTCATTTGTGTTCGGGATGTCAGGACCGGGTGAATATCGGTTGCGCCGAGTTCTACAGCTTTTTCGATGAGAAAATCCATCCTGTTCTTTTTGATGGGAGGGAACAGTAAATGCAGGGATTCAGTGAGTTTTTCGGGTGTACGTATCTGTGTTTTGGGTATAACAAGCGCTTCTTTTTTACTCAAAGCGCTCAGCTCCGCAATCCATTCACCGTTTTGCGGGTTAAACAGGCGTATATGATCGCCGACATTCAGTCTTAGCACGGTTTTCAGGTAGTGCGCTTTGTCTTTATCCAGCGTATTCTCTGTGTTTTCAGCGAGCGCGTCAGGCGTATATAAGCGCGGGTATTTAATATGCTCGTTCATAGAATTGGTTTTTAGGTTTCGTTAAGCGGATTTTCTGCCTAAGCTTGTTGGATGCACACTGATATTCGAAAACAAGGCTGGATCGAAAAACTCCCCTCCATTGCTCACCCTTATATATATCTCATGCGGCTCGACAGGCCAATCGGGATTTGGTTGTTATTGCTTCCCGGTTGGTGGTCCATTTTTATGGCCGGGCACTATGTCACGGTGAGCGCGACGAGTTTGGTCTATACGCTTGTGGTATTTTTGATCGGTGCCGTTGCCATGCGTGGCGCAGGCTGCATTATCAATGATTTGTGGGATAAAAATATTGATATGCAGGTGGAACGTACAGCCGGCAGGCCGTTGGCTGCGGGTACTCTTAAAACTATGCAGGCTGTGTATTTGCTTTTGGCGTTGTTGTTCTTGGGGTTTGTAATTCTTATTACTTTGGGCGAGATGACTATTATTCTTGGTTTGCTGACTATTCCGATGATTATCAGTTATCCGTTGTTCAAACGCGTGACCTATTGGCCGCAAGCGATGTTGGGGCTTACGTTTAATTTTGGCGCGCTTATGGGGTGGACGGCGATTACCGGTGAATTAAGCTGGGCGGCGTTTGCGCTGTATATCGGGTGTTTGTTCTGGACCATTGGTTACGATACGGTTTATGCGCATCAGGACAAGGAAGACGATGTTCTTGTCGGGGTGAAATCAACCGCACTTAAATTTGGCGATAATAGCAAGCGTTGGGTCGGCGGGTTATATGCCGCCGCCTTTACCTGTATTTTGGGTGCTCTGTATCTGGCTGATATGGGGGTTCCCACCTATTTGGGGGCGTTGGTTATCGCGGCGCATTTGGCGTGGCAGGTGAAATACTGGGAGCCGGATAACGCATCAAGTTCGCTCAAGACGTTTAAATCCAACCGCGATTTGGGCGCGATTGTTTTGGTGATTATTTTATTGGGTTATGCCTAGGCGGCGTTATCAGGTATCAGCCAGATTGCGCAGGCGCTGTTCTGCAATAACCAGCATAGATAATTCGATTGTGCCGACGCGACGTAGATTTTTGAATAAATCATGCAGTTGTCCAAGTTGGTCTTTGTGCTTTTCCAACCATTTGTCGGTGAGATTTTCGGTTTTGCCGGCTTTACTTTTCGTGTCTTGCAGAATTCGTCCCGTTAGCGATGCCTGACAGCCGTAGAGCTGGTTGATCAGGCCACTTGTCGCTTCGGATTGCCAGTGATCGTCAGTCGGCAAATGCTGTGCCTGTTGACGGAGCCAGTCCATGTAGAAGTGTTCGCCGACCTCGAAATATGTTCGTGCCGTTGCTTTCAGATCCGCTTTGTCATCGAGGCTAATGCGGACGATGTCACAAGCAGATGAAAGAATAGGGAGCAGGGCAATTTGTTGCGCCAGATCCTTCGGTAGTCCGTCGGCTTGTCCCGCGTTGAGGCGTGCCTGTACGCTTTGCTTTAAATCATTGGTCAGCAAGCTGTCCAAATCTTTGTTCAGTTCCGCGATGGCGCTACCGTAATCGTTAATTTCGCGTCCGATATCTAGGTCAGTACCGAAGCGGCTCAAGAACCAGCTTACGGCGTGTTCGGACAGATAGGCGATTTCGCGCATCGCTTTGAGTTGGACTTCAGCAGGGACTTTGTTGTCTAAAGCTTCGATCTGGTCCCACATGGTGCGCAGATTAAAGGCATCACGAACGATGATATATGCTTTGGCGATTTGGGCCGCGGTCGCGCCGGTTTTGCTCATTTTAGATTTAAGGAATGTCGGCCCCATACGGTTGACCAGCGAGTTTGCCATAGATGTCGCGACGATTTCGCGGGCCAGTTTGTGGCGTTTAATCTCGGTCGTGTATTTTTTGCGTACGTCCTTCGGGAAGTAGTTGATGATCCAGTCTTCCATATCGGGGTCGTCAGGAATGTCGGATTTCAACAAATCTTTGGTGAATGTGATCTTGGCGTATGAAACCAGTACGGCGAGCTCGACGCGGGTCAGGCCTTTACCGTTGCGCATGCGCTGTTCGATTTTTTCATCATCGGGCAAGCCTTCGAGTACGCGGTTCAGACCTTGTTCTTTTTCGAGGTCTTTAATGAAGTCGGCTTGTAGCTTGATATTGTCTTTGGCTTGAAGCTCGGCAAGGCTGATGGCCTGGGCTTGCTGGTAGTTGTTGCGCAAAACAAGATCTGCAACATCTTCGGTCATTTTTTCGAGCAGCTTGTTCCGTGCCGCCATGTCCATTTTATGTTCTTTGGAACCCATAACATCGGTCATGAGGATTTTGATGTTTACTTCCAAGTCAGACGAATTTACCCCGCCGGAATTATCGACAAAGTCTGTGTTGAGGTGACCGCCGTTTTCGGCAAATTCAATACGACCAAGTTGGGTGACGGCCAAGTTCGCGCCTTCACCGATGACTTTTGCGCGCAGCTCAGGCGCGTCAATGCGGATGGCATCGTTGGCTTTGTCGCCCGCGTCGGCATGTTCTTCCTTGCTCGATTTAATGTAGGTTCCGATACCGCCAAACCATAGTAAGTCCGTACGGGCTTTGAGTATGGCGCGGATCAGTTCGTTTGGTGTGACTTTTTCCTGTTCGATATCAAAGCGTTTTTGGATCTCAGGGGTTAGTTCGAGAATTTTTTCGTCTCTGCGGAATATGCGACCGCCAGTTGACAGTTTTTTGGTGTCGTATGCATCCCAGCCTTTGACATCATCGAATAAACGTTTGCGCTCTTTCCATGAAGATTCTTCGTCGGGTTCAGGGTCGCAGAATATGTGCAGGTGGTTAAACGCACCGACTAAGCGAATTTTTTTCGACAACAACATGCCGTTACCGAATACGTCGCCGCCCATATCGCCGATACCGGTGACATCAAAAGACTCTTCCTGCGTGTTGTGGTTGAGCTGGCGGAAGTGCAGCTTGACGGATTCCCATGCGCCGCGCGCCGTAATGCCCATTTTCTTATGGTCGTAACCGGCAGATCCGCCGGAGGCGAATGCATCATCCATCCAGAAACCGTATTCACGCGAAACGCCATTGGCGATGTCGGAGAAGCTTGCCGTACCTTTATCGGCGGCAACCACGAGATATGGATCGTCGCCGTCACGTCTTACAACGTCTTTTGGCGGAATGACTATTTTGCCTTTAAGGTTATCCGTGATG
>CAYGQG010000110.1:0-1718 GCA_964351955.1 uncultured Micavibrio sp.
CATGCGATAAATGCCGTGCCTGACGAATAGCCGCTTCGAAAAACGCATGCTCAAAACGATCCGCATCCTCATCAAGCCCATCAAACTGACCGAAAAATTCATAATGGCTCAGCCACATCGCCAAACGCTGCCCGACAATACCCGGGGTCCATGTATCTTTATCCCAATGGCTGTAATAAGACATCCAACTGGTAATCATCGCCCGCGCACAACGGCGTGCATCCGCCCCCATACCCTTTTCACAAGACAAACTGCGCAGATCACACAACCACGAAAACCCATGAACATACCGAACCCATGCATCGGAAAGCCCATAAGGCATCCAGCCACATTGCGATAGCGGCAACGTCTCGCCGTAATGCGTCAACACCCCGTCAAACAGGGCATGCCCTCTCTGCGCGCAACCCGGCCATGCATCCGGCGGGCGCACAATCAAGCGATCAGGCGTAGACCCGCGCAAGCTCCAGTCATATAGCGTAGAAGAATACGCCATCTGGCTCGCACGATTCTTAATCATGTTCAAAAACTGTAGCGGCATAATACCTCTAAGCTATGGATGCGTTACCCGCGTAACGCCTTGATATTGGCGGCGTATTGATCCGGTCCGTCTTTGAAAACGGCGGTTCCGGCGACCAAAAGATCGGCTCCGGCATCAATAACCTGTTTGGCGGTTTCAGGATTGACCCCGCCGTCTACTTGTAAATCTATGTCGCGACCCGTCGCGTCGATCATCTTGCGCGCGGCGGCGATCTTGTCCAGTAAGGGAATAAAGCTCTGCCCACCAAAACCGGGGTTCACGGTCATAATCAAAATCAAATCGACCATATCCATCAGATGCGCAATGCTCTCGATCGGCGTTGCAGGGTTAAGCGATACACCCGCCTTTACACCATGCGATTTAATCGCCTGTAACGTACGGTGAATATGCGGTCCGGCCTCAACATGCGCGGTGATAATATCGCTGCCCGCCTTAACAAAATCCTCAATCAACGGATCAACCGGCGCGATCATCAAATGTACATCAAAAATCTTCTTCGTATGCGGGCGCAGACATTTCACAACGGGCGCACCGAATGTCAGGTTCGGTACGAAATGACCATCCATCACATCAATATGGATGTAATCCGCACCTGCCTCGTCAATACGACGCACTTCCTCCCCGAGAATGGAGAAATCAGCAGACAAAATAGAAGGGGCAATACGAACGGGCTGTTGCGGCATATTTAAACTCTTAAAACGCGTGGATAGCTCTGTGAATAACAGAAAAAACCGTGACTTACTATAAACTTAACAGAATCGAATATAGAAAACCAGCGGAGATTCGGCTGTAACCTTAGGCGTTTTTGGTCAAACGGGCAATGTAAAACCCGTCCATTCCGCCGAGCGCTGCCTGATGAAATGGCAGGATACGCAAATCACCCTCTTCGCTCAAAGCTTCATCAAACCCGCCAAGCTCTTGCGCAGTAATCGGCAAGCGCGCCGCATTCGGCTCATCACGCAAGAACGCATCAACCTGCACCTCGCCCTCAGCCTTTTGCAGCGAGCACGTACAGTAAACCAGAACCCCACCGGGCATCAGCATTTTAAACGCGTTCTTCAACAACGCCGCCTGCAAACTTTGCAATCGTGTGATATCGGTCGCGGATTTCAAATGCGCAACATCGGGATGACGGCGCAACGAACCCGTCGCGCTACAGGGCGCATCAAGCAAGACCTAA
>CAYGQG010000110.1:1728-7045 GCA_964351955.1 uncultured Micavibrio sp.
GCAATACATAACCTGCTGGCTCTTTCGGTCGCCAACCCCCCGCGTCTGCTGTAATAACCTCTACATTGTCCGTCAACTGCATACGTTCCAGATTGGCTTGTAATCGCTTCAACCGATTGGCTGAACGATCAAGCGCCGTAACATGTGCACCCATAGAGGCAAGCTGTAGCGTCTTTCCGCCCGGCGCGGCACATAAATCATAAACACGTTCGCCTTGTACGTTTCCGAAGAGCTGCGCGGGAATAGCCGCAGCCGCGTCCTGCACCCACCAATGACCTTCATCAAATCCTTGCAACTCGCTCACTGCACCACCGGACGTTTTGCGCAACGTACCCGTTGTCATTTGCGTGGCTTTAAAATTACTCGACCAGAAATTACGACTTTCGGGATCACGCACGGTAATATCCAGCGGCGCTTCGGACAAATTGGCCTTGGCGATCTCCGCCGCCGTCCGCAACTCATAATCCTCTATCCAGAGCTTGAGCAACCATTCAGGCGTGTTAAGCCGCGTCTCATCCTGCTTATGCTTCCATCCAACCCCTTCGCGGGTAATGGTACGCAAAACACCATTCACGAACGCTTTTTGTTTATCCATCCCCTGCTCTTCGGCAAGGCGAACGCTCGTATCCACGGCGGCATGGTCGGCAACATCCATAAACAAAATCTGTGTCACACCAATGCGCAGAATATTCTGCAACGTCATATTACGCGGCGTTTCGCGCTCCATCGCGCGTTCAATCAAATCATCAATCTGCCCCATACGGCGCAAACACGTCGTCACCAACATGCGTACAAAACCGCGATCACGCTGCGGCAAAGATTTAAATGCATCCTGACTGGCCAACACATGGTCCAACGCCTGTTTACGTTGCAGAACATCTTCGAGCAAAACAAGGCAAGCCTTACGCGCCGCCATACCATCGGTTACGGGAGGATCTTCGCTCTCGGCTGGGGAAGGTGTTTCAGAACTCATGACGATGTCGTTTCGCCCAGAATGTCGTGCTCCATATCATGGGCGTGGTCTATCACAAGATCATAGAGTTTACGCATAAATTCACGATCAAGCCCTTGAGCAGCGCCCAGATCAATCGCTCGATCTTTCACCGCCTGCGCACGTACGGGCTGAACCGCTTCCATATTATGCTCGGTTTTAAATTCACCAACACGACGCACAACATCATAGCGTTTTGCCAATACATCAATCAGCGCCTGATCGAGATCATCAATCTCTCGGCGCAGTACCAATAATTCTTCAGGCGTGTTTTGATCGGGATCACTCTTACTCATATTGAGAAACGGTCTTTTCAAACAGGGTTAATTGGACTACATCATGAAATATGAGCACCGAAAAGAAAACCCCAGAAATGCACGAAACCGCGCATGCCGACGATGCCGTCACCCCGAAGGCTAAGGCCAACAAAAATCCCCAAGACAATGCCGAGAAAGAAATCGGCGGGTTCAAAGACGCGGGACTGCCCGAACCCACACGCTTCGGTGACTGGGAAGTTAAAGGGCGATGCAGTGATTTTTAAACATAAAAACATTAGTATAGCCAATTTAAGCCAATACACATTGATCGCTGTGGCCTTACTTTTTACCGCACAGGTACAGGCTCAGGAAAACGCGCAACAAGCCCCCGCAGTCGTCGAATTATTCACCAGCAAATACTGTCCGGCCTGCCCACCCGCAGATCAGAATCTGAATACGATTTTACAACAAAACCCGAATGTCATCGGCATCAGCTGCCACGTAACCTATTTCGACCGCAGCAGCCGCAAAGATTTATACTCGCAAGTTTTCTGTGATGCGCGGCAAAACATTTATAAAATGGCGCTGCGTACGGGCGGCATTTACACCCCTATGGCAATTGTAAACGGTCAACAGCTCGCAGATGCCCGCGATCGCTCTAAACTGACCCGTTTAACCAGCAAAACGCCCCCCAAACACCGACTGGTCGGTTTACAAAAAAATGGGGCGTATCTTGACATACAGCTCCCCGCCATTGAAATGAACAAAGATGCAGATGTCTGGCTCGTGACATTGGAAAAAAGCGCAAAAGCAGCCAACAGACCGACCTCCTATCATCGCTATCAGAGCGTCGCAACCGACATGAAAAAGCTTTTACGCTGGGACGGCTCGGCAACCAACATGGCCTACCCCATTAAAGACGATGCAAATACGCGTTACGCCGTATTGGTGCAAACCTATAAAGGCGGCATCCTCGCCTCCGGTCAAACAGACTAATCAAATATAGAAATTTTAAGCGGCTTTAAGATCAACAATCACAGGCACGTGATCGGACGGTTTTTCCCAATCCCGCGCTTCGGTCAAAATATCATGGCTTTTGAGCTGATCTTTTAACGGCGGTGTCACCCAAACATGGTCAAGCCTGCGTCCACGATTAGATTTTTTCCAATCACGGTTACGATACGACCACCACGTATAGGCTTTTTCCTCTTCGGGAATGAAATGACGCGCCACATCCGTCCATTCCAGCGAATCTTTCATCTTCCCCAAACGCTCGGTTTCGGGCGGCGTATGCGACACCACCTTCAAAAGCTGTTTATGTGACCACACATCATGCTCATACGGCGCGATGTTGAAATCCCCCACTGCGATCAATGGCTGATCCGATGTGTACTGATCCTTAAACCAACGCGTCATCTCGTCCACAAAATCCAGCTTATGCGCGAATTTATCATTCGTATCCACATTCGGCTCATCACCACCTGCGGGGATATACAGATTATGAATCTCGAAACGCCCTAACTTCGCGGCGATATGGCGACAATCCTCCCGCCCGACACGGTGGTGGATGTCAACGCCTTCAAACGGATGACGCGAAACGATACATACACCGTTATAGCCCTTCATCCCGTGAAAATGTTGATGCTCGTAGCCAAGATCTTTCAACGCTTCAACGGGGAAATGCTCATCGGGCGTTTTTGTTTCCTGCAAACACAAAACATCAGGCTGGACCTGTTCCGTCAGTGTCTTGACCAAAGGCATACGCAGACGTACGGAATTAATATTCCATGTAACAACTCTCATCAATTTATCCTTAGTCTCTGTCCACCGCTAGCGGTCCCGGCGCTTGGCGCGTCGGCATCATCTCTATACGGTTTATATTGAAATGCTCAGGCAACGTAGCAGCCCAAAACACGCTCTCAGCAACATCATCAGGCGTAAGCGGATCAGTATTGGCATATACCGCAGCCGCTTTATCAGCATCACCTTTATATCGTGCGAGCGAGAACTGCGTCTCCACCATTCCCGGCTCGATATTGGTTACACGGATATTATCGGTGTACGTGTCTGCACGTAGCGCAAGGCTAAATTGCTTGGTAAACGCCTTCACGGCGCAATACACATGTCCGCCCGGATATGGGTAATTACCCGCGGTCGAACCGATGTTAATGATATGGCCCTTTTTACGCTTCGCCATCCCTTGCAAGACATGATGTGTAATCGCAACCAGAGAACTGTTGTTCATCTCGATCATCTGTAACCAGTCTTCAAGCTGACTACCCTGCGCAGCTTCGGCCCCCAAAGCCCCACCGGCATTATTGATCAGCAATTCGATATCTTGAAAACCCTTGGGAATCGCATCCAACGAGGCCTTAATCGACGGAATATCCACGAGATCAAAGCAACAAGTATGCACATCCACTTTATAAGCCTCGATCAGCTCGCCTTTAAGGGTCAAAAGCTTTTCAGCCGAACGTCCGTGCAAAATAATCTGACTACCAATCTCGGCGAAACGACGCGCAAACGCCTTACCGAAATCGCCCGTAGCGCCCGTAATCAATACTGTCTGAGGTTTATGGTATAGCATTCTTAAATCGGCAATTGCGTTCCGGCAGGCAAGCCCATGGCTTCCATCATATCCTGCGTTTCCTGCTTAATACGCTGCTCTTTAGTCTCATGCGCGTTATTCAACGCCGCGGTAATCAAGTCTTCCAGCGTTTCTTTGTCATTCGGATCGATGATAGAAGGATCAATCTCTACCCCGCGAATAACACCCGCACATGACATCGTCGCCTTGACCATGCCGCCTCCGGCCTCGCCCTGCACATCAATGTCTTTAAGCTTTTCCTGCATTTCCTGCAGCTTGAACTGCATCTGCTGCGCTTGTTGCATCATGTCTTTGAAATTCATCATGGAGTATCGTCCTTATTCTCATCTGATATATGCGTTATAGCCTTTAATTCCGCGTCGGGAAAGACTGCCAATATGTCTTTCATAATCGGCATTTGCAAAATCTCATCACGCTCTGCATCCAGCGCCGCTTGTGCTTTTTCCGCCAACGTAATTTGCCCCGGTGCGCTTGATACGCTCACAACCCAGCGCTGCTCGGTAATCTTTGAAAGAACCTGCCCCAAATCCTGCGCCAGTTTTTGCGGCGCTTCCTCTTCGGGGCGTATTTCCAAACGCCCTTCCTGAATTTTTACAACATGCACGTATTGAAACACATTCGAAGCCAATAAAATCTCGTCATGCGCTTCCAGCACGGCAACAACATCTTCTATCGTCTTGATCGATGTGACAGGCGCAGGTGCTGTATCCACGACCACAGCCAAAGCATGTGATGCCATCTCGCCGCCGCCGCCGCCGCCACGCGGCGCTTCGACATGCGCAGGCGCAGCCGTTACTGCCGATTGCGAACTTGCCGGCGCACCAGCACCGCTTGGCGGTGAAGAAGGTGCGGGAGCAGACGGCTCACCATCCTTTAAAGACTTAATCAAAACTGCAGGATCAGGAAGATCGGCAGCATACGCCAAACGGATCAACACCATCTCGGCGGCACTCTGCGGATTAGGCGCGATTTTCACCTCCCCCAAACCTTTCAGCAATATCTGCCAGGTCTTACCCAGCGTCGGCATCGTCAATTTACCCGCCAATTCGGCAGCGCGCGTAACTTCGTCCTGCGCCATAGTGAAATTCATATCTTTAGTTTCAGGCACAGCACGCAGTTTCGTCAGCGTATGCGTCAGATCCAGTAAATCCTGCATCACAACAACGGGATCGGCCCCGTTTTTATACAAATCATCCATAATGTTGAGCGCTTCGGGCATTTCCCCCGTCAATGCGCGCTCCAACAAATCCAAAGACTTCGCACGATCAGCCAGACCGAGCATATCTTCAACGGCCTGCGCGGTTATCGTCTCCCCACCAAGCGCCATAGCTTGGTCGAGAATACTCAAACCATCACGCACAGAACCATCAGCCGCACGCGCAATCATCGCCACAGCTGCATCCTCGCAATTCACGCCTTCTTTTTCGCAAATATTCGTGAAATGTGTGCTCAATGTCGGCA
>CAYGQG010000111.1:0-7018 GCA_964351955.1 uncultured Micavibrio sp.
GTTTTGCCCGACAACACGTTGTTGCAGGTTTTCTTCCATAGCGAGTAGCTTCTCACGCTCACCTTCGAGCATTTTATCAACCGGAATGCCTGTCCAGCGGCTTACTATGCTGGCGATATCATCGTCAGTGACTTCTTCGTTGATCAGGCTCGATTTACTTTCCGCAACGGTTTCCGAATGCTCAGGGGCGGCGGCGGCTATCTTTTCCTCAAGCTCTGGAATCGTTCCGTATTTCAGTTCGCTCGCCTTGGCCCAGTCACCATCGCGCTCGGACTGCTCAAGTTCAATACGGGCGCGGTCAAGTTCCTCGACATATTTCTGCCCTGTATTCAGCTTTTCCTTCTCGGATGACCATTGTGCGGTCATCGTGCCTGATTGCTTCTCCAGATCAGAAAGCTCTGTCTCTAAGGCTTTCAAACGGTCTTTCGATGCTTTGTCTTTTTCTTTTTTCAACGCCTCACGCTCAATTTTGAGCTGAACGATACGGCGATCAAGCTCGTCAAGCGCTTCGGGTTTGGAATCAGCCTGCATACGGATGCGGCTGGCGGCCTCGTCAACCAAATCAATCGCCTTATCGGGCAAAAAACGGTCGGTAATATAACGGTTAGACAACGTAGCAGCCGCAACAATGGCGTTATCCGTGATACGTACACCATGGTGTAGTTCGTACTTCTCCTTCAAACCGCGCAGAATGGACACTGTGTCCTCTACGGTTGGCTCACTGACGAATACGGGTTGAAAACGACGAGCCAGCGCCGCGTCTTTTTCAATATGTTTGCGATATTCATCCAGTGTTGTCGCCCCAACCATGCGCAGCTCACCGCGCGCAAGCGAGGGTTTCAGCATGTTTCCGGCATCCATAGAGCCTTCGGCCTTACCCGCACCAACCAATGTGTGTAACTCATCCAGGAACAGGACAATCTCACCGGCGGCAGCTTTTACCTCATCAAGGACGGATTTCAGACGTTCTTCGAATTCACCGCGATATTTAGCGCCAGCCAGCATCGCGCCCAGATCAAGCGACATTAAACGCTTATTCTGTAGGCTTTCCGGTACATCACCGTTGATAATGCGTTGCGCCAGCCCTTCGGCGATGGCGGTTTTACCCACGCCCGGCTCACCAATAAGTACGGGGTTGTTCTTTGTTCGACGTGACAGCACCTGAATCGTACGGCGGATTTCCTCATCACGACCGATAATCGGGTCGAGTTTGCCTTCTTCGGCTGCTGCGGTCAGGTCATGCGCGAATTTATTCAATGCATCGTATTGATCTTCCGCCGAGGCGCTGTCGGCTGTACGGCCTTTTCGTAGATCGTTGATAGCTTTGTTTAGCTCCTGATCTTTAAGCCCGGCATCATCGAGATACCCCGATACATCGGCTTTCTTTTCGAGCAGCATGGATTGCAGAATACGCTCAATCGTTACAAACTTATCACCGCTTTTTTCAGCTAATTTCAATGCGTTATCGACTATTTTTGCGAAATCACTTGAAAGACGAAGCTGGCCCGCGCCCGGCCCCTCTACGACCGGGAATTTAGCGATCGCTTTTTCAACATCGGTCTTTAAACGCCCGTAATTCGCGCCGGAAAGCTTGAGAAGCTTTTGCGTATGTCCGTCGTCATCATCAAGCATCGTCTTGAGCAGGTGTTCCGGCTCAATCGATTGGTGACCGTTGCGCATAGCCAATGTCTGCGCGGCGTGAATGAGTGTTTTCGACTTTTCTGTAAGTTTATCAAAATCCATAAAATGACTATAGTTTTCCTGTTACCCAAATTAAAGGGGGTAGCTTCTCAATTTATCATTTCATTATATCAGAACATCAAAAAAGGCGGTTAAAAAACCGCCTTAAGATCAAAATGATAATACGTACGCTTAAGTTGTAGCTTCAGCAGCCTGTTTCTCAGATGACACTTCAGCTCCACCACCTAAGATACTGGAAGGTAAGGCTAATTCATCTTCTGACTTAGATTCTTGGCGAGGCTTGGAAGGTGTACGTTCCTGTTTGTCATTTGGAAGGTCTTCCCAGCTGCTGATGATGCGCTGATAATGCTCTGCATGCTGTAAATAACTCTCTGCCAAAATACGATCTCCGGCTGAGGCTGCATCCTTTGCTAAAGCTGCATATTTCTCGGTTACCTGATGCGCAGTGCCCCGAATCCGTACATCCGGGCCATTGCTGTCAAAAACCTGCGTGCGTTGTTGATTGCCTCCGCGACGGCTGCCACCTCTATTGCGTTGACGTCTGTTCGAACTTCCGTGTCTCATGTTTTTTTCCTGTTTATCGGTCATAAGTTTTATCACATAATATACGTACACCATACATGATTTGTGTACGTATAGCTAGCCTCCATGAGACTTTAAGTACAATATGTTGGGTTTCTAATTCCAACACCCAACCGCATATTGCGTCCGTTTGTGTTGATGAAAATAACAGTACAGCGAGGCAGAGTTTTTGATCAACGCCTTCTCAGAAGATTTTTTTACTTATCCCCACTATGATCATCGGGCCGAACCTCTAAAACCCTTATGTGCCCTGCTGAATCGGCATATGATTCTATATGCGAAAATCGCGATTCCCTGCTGAGTCGCGTCACGGATTCAGATTGGTCATAACCGATTTCAAAGAAAGCTTTTCCGTGCGGTTTTAAAAGCCCAGATAATTGCGAAAAAATTTCTTTATAGGCTTGCAAACCATCTTCGCCACCATCCAAAGCTAGAATCGGATCGTGATTTTTGACCGAATCCGCCAATTCAGGAATCACATCGCTGCGTATATACGGGGGATTCGAAACAACAATATCGAAGCGTTCTTCAATATTTTCGCTCCAGTTGCTCTGTACAAAAGTACAGCGATCGGCGACTTGATTCCGTGTCGCATTCGCCTGCGCCTTCTCCAAGGCCTTGTCCGAGACATCAATACCGACACCTTGCGCATTTGGTAATTCATTGAGCAAAGCAATAAGAATGCATCCTGTACCTGTGCCCATATCCAAAATTGAATACGGATGCGCTTTATCACAGCCCTTAAGCGCAGCCTCCACCAAGGTCTCTGTATCGAGGCGCGGATCGAGCGTATCTTCGCTGACCTCAAAAGGCAGTCCCCAGAACTCCTGCTCTCCATATACTTTAGAAAGCGGCTTGCCCTGCTCTACGGCTTGGGCATCCTCATAGACCAGCTTGATTACATCGCTCTCCAGTTGTTTATCGGGGCTGGTTATCAACTCGCTGTGGTCTATGCCTGCGCGTTTGTGCAGAACATAGCGCGCATCGCTCTCTGACATCTGCGTTTTGAGTTTTTGGTAAAGTTCGTGGAGGGTGACGGCTTCGGTCATACCGAATCTAGTTTTCCATAGAGGCCAAGGCCGATGCCTGATTATCCGCGATCAAGGCTTCGGTAATCTCACCCAGCGCTTCGCCGCTTAATACGCCATCCAGATTATGTAGGGTCAGGTTGATACGGTGATCAGTCACACGCCCCTGCGGGAAATTATAGGTGCGGATACGTTCGGAACGATCACCCGAGCCAACTTGCTCTTTACGGTCAGCGGCGCGTTCGGAATGAAGCTTCTGACGCTCCATATCATATATACGTGTAGCCAGAACCTTCATCGCCTTGGCGCGGTTTTTATGCTGGCTGCGCTCTTCCTGCATCTCCACCACAACGCCTGTCGGGATATGAGTGATGCGAACAGCGGAATCGGTGGTGTTAACGTGCTGACCACCTGCGCCCTGTGATCTGTATGTATCTACACGCAAATCATCAGATTTGATGTCGACTTCGGCCTCTTCGGCTTCAGGCAGAACCGCGACCGTCGCGGCTGAGGTGTGGATACGCCCGCCGGATTCGGTTTTTGGCACGCGCTGTACGCGGTGTGTGCCGGATTCGTATTTGAGCTTGGCAAAGACGTTGCGACCGCTAATCTCGCAGACTATTTCCTTATAACCTCCGATATCGTTCTCTGATGTTTCCATCACCTCGAGCTTCCAGCCTTCCTTAGCAGAATAGCCTTTGAGCATGTTGAATAGGTCAGAAGCAAAGAGAGCAGCTTCGTCGCCGCCTGTACCGGCGCGGATCTCAACGATGGCGTTTTTGGTGTCATCCATGTCTTTAGGAATAAGGGCCAGACGGATTTGCTTTTCCAGACTGGGGATTTTTTCGTTTATGGCGCGAATTTCTTCCTCTGCCATGGCCTTCATCTCGGGATCAGCGAGCATTTCCTGTAAATCAGCTTTTTCGCTATTGGCTTCTTGCAAGCCGTTAATCGCCTCTACAACGGGTTCAAGCTCCGCATATTCCATAGAGTATTTTGTGAACTCCTCACCACTCAAACCCCCTTGTGACATTAGGGATGAGAGTTCGGCGTGCCGACTTCTAATGGAATTGAGTTTTTCTTCAAGCGCCATGGATACAGGTCTTAGTCGGTTTTACTGTTGTTTTTCAAGCGCAAAGTTTTCTTTTAGGTATTCCGCGTCTAATGACAGGCGGCGAACAACTTTGCCTTTTTGACCTAACGGCTTGAGCTTTTGACCATCTACTTCGATGCTCACCCCTGCAGCATTCCCTATAGATATCGTCAAATCCGGCCTATCAGGAACATAATATTGATCACCAGCTTTCAGAACGCGAGACAGCATGGCCTTGCCACTTTTATCTCTAATCTCGACCCAGCTATTCTCGATGATATTGAGGATAATGCCTTTAATTGGTTTTTCCGCGATAACCTCTTCTTCAGCCGGCGCATCAACATCAGCCAATGCCTCGGCACCCGCCTCGAGCGCCTCTTCTGTTCCCAAAGGCTGTGTGCCTGTGGGTGATTCATCAACTTTTTGCTGCAGCTCCATCGGTACGGGCGGAATAACCTCGATCAGCTCTCTGTCTTTCTGGTCTTCGGAGTTCCAGTAAAAGAGCACACCGACCGCGAGCAACATACTGAGCAAGAGTATGATACCGCCCGGCACATGGTTGTCCGATGCGGGAACGGGGAAATGCAGCTCGGCTTGCGGCGCTTTATTCACGTCGGATTGTTCCTTGAACAGCTCGACCATCTTGTCGCCATCAAGGCCCAGATATTCGGCGTAGCTGCGCACGAAACCAATAGCGTATACACGACCCGGCAATTTGCTGAGGTCGCCATTTTCAATAGCTTCGATCTGGCTGGCTTTGATATTCAGGGTCCGTTCGACATTCTCGACAGACATATCGTAATGCATGCGTGTGCGACGGAGAATATCACCGACCTTTAATTCGGTTTGATATTCCCGTTCGTTCGGGCTGCTAGACGTGTTGTTAGAGGCCGTATCTGCCATATTCAAGGAGACTACAGCATTTCATCGCGCGATTTAAGCGGTTTCTTCCAAACCATAGGCTGCATGCAAGGCGCGCACAGCCAGTTCGGTGTAATCTTCTTCGATCAAAACGCTGATCTTGATTTCAGATGTCGAAATCACCTGAATATTGATGCCTTTTTCCGCCAATGTAGTGAACATTTTTTCGGCCACGCCAGGATGGCTGATCATGCCGACACCAACGACGGAAACCTTGGATACATTATCCGAAGACATAATTTTTTCGTATTGAACATCAAGCTTTTCAACGACTTCGAGCGCGCGCGGCAAATCGGCGCGGGCAACGGTGAAGGTCATATCCGTGGATTTACCGTCAGCAGAGACGTTCTGGACGATCATGTCCACGTTCACGCCAGCCTTACCCAGCGGGCTGAATACTTTTGAGGCTACGCCGGGGACATCATCAACGCGAAGCAACGTGATTTTCGCTTCATCGCGGCTACATGCGATCCCGCTTATGAGTTCTTCTTCCATAATTTCACTCTCCTGTACAACAAGGGTTCCGGGCATGTCACTGCCGATGTGATCTTCAAAACTTGATAATACCTGTAACTTTACGCCCTGCTTCATCGCAATCTCAACCGAGCGCGTTTGCAGGACTTTAGAGCCGAGCGAGGCCAGCTCAATCATCTCCTCGAAGGAAATTTTCTTGATCTTGCGCGCTGCAGGTACGATACGCGGGTCTGTGGTGTAAACACCATCAACGTCGGTGTAGATGTCGCAACGGTCAGCATCAAGCGCCGCCGCGAGAGCAACAGCCGATGTATCCGAACCGCCACGACCCAGCGTAGAGATACGGTTGGCTTCGGTTATGCCTTGGAAACCCGGCACAACGGCGACTTCGCCATTACCGAGGCGTTTTTTCAGCTCTTCGGTTTGAATATCCGTGATGCGGGCTTTCCCGTGCATTTCGTTTGTTTTGAACGGAATCTGCCAGCCAAGCCAGCTACGCGCAGCAATACCGTGCTTTTGCAAGGCCATTGCCATCAAGCCGGAAGTGATTTGCTCACCGCTACTGACCACAACGTCGTATTCGCGCAGATCATGCAGCTTGCTGATCTCGCCGCAATACCCGACAAGGCTATTGGTCACGCCCGACATAGCCGAAACAACTACAGCCACCTGATTACCGGCTTCGACCTCGCGTGCGACTTTAGCCGCGGCGCGTTCAATACGCTCCACGTCTGCAACAGATGTTCCACCAAATTTAGCTACAATCAGAGCCATATTGTCTTTACCCGTATCTTTTGGGTTTGAATTCCGTTAAAAAAGCCTAGCTATTTATAAGGGAGCGCGAACTTATGTCTAGTATAGATGCAGCAGAAATTGAGAATTTTTCTAAAGATGCGGACCAATGGTGGGACGAAAACGGCCCGTTCAAGCCGTTACACCGCCTTAATCCCGTGCGTCTTTCTTATATAAAGCAGCAAGTTTGCGAACATTTCGGCAAAGATGAAACAAGCCTGAAAGCCTTGCAAAGCTTAAGCATTCTCGATATCGGATGCGGTGGCGGGCTGGTTTGCGAACCCCTTGCCCGTATGGGCGCAGACGTTACAGGCGCAGATGCAGACCCCGTTGCTATTGAAACAGCCAAAAAACATGCATCAGGTGCGAGGCTAAAGATAGATTACCAAAACAAACCCGCTGAAGAGATGAACAAGCAATTCGATGT
>CAYGQG010000112.1:0-6960 GCA_964351955.1 uncultured Micavibrio sp.
ATGAGTGACATTGCCGATCGCGTGAAAAAGATTGTTGTTGAGCATCTGGGCGTAGAAGAAGACAAAGTTCAGGAAAGTGCCAGCTTTATTGATGATTTGGGCGCTGACTCCCTCGACACAGTTGAGTTGGTCATGGCGTTTGAAGAAGAATTCAGCGTAGAAATCCCTGATGATGCTGCCGAGAAAATCCAGACTGTCGGCGATGCTGTTAATTTCATCAAAGAAAACGCTGCTGAATAAGCGCTTTTAGTCTAATTTAAAATGTCAGCCGCGCGGTATAGTGCGGCTGTCTTTGCATCTAGGAGATAGTATTATGAGACGTGTGGTTGTTACAGGTATGGGTATGGTTTCCCCGCTTGGCATGGGTGTTGACCATAACTGGAGCGAGATTACCAACGGTAAAAGCGGTATCAAAAAAATCGAGCATTTCGATATATCCGATATTACATCACGTATTGCGGGTATCATTCCGCGCAGCGAAGATGAAAATCCAAGCGATGGCGCGTTTAATCCCAATCTATTCATGGAACCTAAAGAGCAACGTAAGGTCGATATTTTTATCGTTTACGGTATGGCTGCGGCACAAGAAGCGATTAAAGATTCAGGCTGGGAGCCGAGCAGCGACGAAGACCAGAATCGCACAGGCGTTTTGATCGGTTCGGGTATCGGCGGTCTGGATGAAATTTACAGATCATCAACATTATTGAACGAACGCGGCCCTCGTCGTCTTTCTCCGTTCTTTGTTCCGGCGGCATTAATCAATCTGGTCTCCGGCCATGTTTCCATTAAATACGGTTACAAAGGTCCGAACCATTCTGTCGTTACGGCCTGTGCCACAGGTACACATGCGATTGGTGATGCGGCGCGTTTGATTGCGCTTGATGATGCCGATGTGATGATTGCGGGCGGTGCCGAAGGTGCGGTTTGTCGTTTGGGCGTTGCAGGATTTGCGGCGGCCCGTGCGCTTTCCACAAGTTACAACGACACACCCGAAGCCGCGTCCCGTCCGTGGGATGATGCGCGTGACGGTTTCGTTATCGGCGAAGGCGCGGGTATCGTTGTTCTGGAAGAATACGAGCATGCGAAAAAACGCGGTGCGAAAATTTACGGTGAAGTAATCGGTTACGGTTTGTCCGGCGATGCGCACCATATCACGTCACCAGCCGAAGACGGCAATGGCGGATATCGCGCAATGGAAGCGGCGCTGAAGCGTGCGCAGATCAACCCGGAAGATGTTGATTACATTAACGCACATGGTACGTCGACACCTGTTGGTGACGGTATCGAGTTCGGTGCGGTTAAACGTATGTTTGCAAACGCACTCGACACTATGTCGATGTCTTCGACCAAATCAGCGATCGGGCATTTGCTCGGCGCGGCAGGTGCGGTTGAAGCGATCTATGCGTTGAAAGCGATAGAAACCGGCGTTATGCCACCGACATTAAATCTTGATAACCCATCCGAAAATTGCGCGGGTATCGACCTTGTACCTAAGGTCGCGAAGGAAAAAGAGATCAAGACGGTTCTGTCTAACTCCTTCGGTTTTGGCGGTACGAACGCGTCCGTCATTATGCGTGCGGTCTAGGCCGTTATGTCTGATGCCCCCAAGAAAAAACGTACCGGCGGGCAAATTGTTCTCGGACTGATTGTTTATTCATCAACCATTGCTGTTGTTCTGGCTGCGCTCGTCTTTATGTGGGGTGCGTCACAATTTACCAAACCAAGTGACGTGAACGCGCCAACATTGTTTGTGGTCGAACGTGGGCAAGGCGCAAACCAGATCGCGGGTATTCTATACCGTGAAGGCTTAATCGAAGATCCGTTCATTTTCATGATCGGCACGACCATCATGGGCCAGCATACTTTTCTGAAAGCCGGTGAATACGAAATCCAACCGCATATGAGCGCGAAAGACATTATGTGGATGATGTCGGAAGGCAAAACGGTCGGACGGCGCATAACGGTGCGGGAAGGATTGACGAGTTTCGAAGTTGTTCGTTTGTTGAACGAGGCAGAAAACCTGTCGGGTAAAATCACAGATATTCCCGCCGAAGGTATTTTATTACCGAACACTTATGACTTCCAAAAGGACGAACCACGCAGCAAGTTAACCGAGCGTATGGAAGATGATATGTGGCGGTTTCTTATTCAGGCCTGCAAAATGCCTTCGGGCGCGAGAAGACCCAGGTTTCCGGATTTCATGGATCAGGAATGTGGCGACGGTAAGATTCTTAAAACCGTGCGTGATGTCTTAACACTGGCATCAATCGTTGAAAAAGAAACAGGTGTCGCCGAGGAGCGCCGCACCGTTGCGGGCGTGTTCCTTAATCGTCTGAACAAAGGGATTGCACTACAGACCGACCCGACCGTGATTTACGCAATTACCAAAGGCAAGCATAAGAATGACGGTAAAGGCCCGTTGGGGCGCAGATTGCTGAAAAAAGATCTGGAATACGATTCACCGTATAACACCTATAAGAATGCAGGGTTACCACCCGGCCCGATTGCAAACCCCGGGCAAGCATCTATCGAAGCGGTTCTCAACCCCGAAGAGAATGACTACATCTATTTCGTAGCGGATGGTACCGGCGGACATGTCTTTGCCAGAACTC
Organism: uncultured Micavibrio sp.; assembly: GCA_964351955.1. GTDB lineage: Bacteria > Pseudomonadota > Alphaproteobacteria > Micavibrionales > Micavibrionaceae > TMED27. The sequence continues at coordinate 2,613 of CAYGQG010000112.1, forward strand.
TGGCTGAGCATAACCGCAATGTTGCCGAATGGCGCAAGATCAGACGCGCACAAAAATAAGCATCCTATAAACAGATGATTTTAATCGTCGGATTTTTTCGGCGGAATTGTGTTGCTGTTGCCGCCGTCTCTGGAAATACGGCCAATCGGCGTTCCCCCGCCACCACCGCCGCCTAAACCAGGCGCGCTCGGGCCTGGGCCGGACGGTGCGCTTTTGGGGGCGACTTCCATTTGGTGACGACGCGCAAGATGCGGCGCGAATTGCAAAGCCGATGGTACAGCATCGCCAAGCACACAGCCCATCGTATCATCATCACCCAGATCATCACGATGAACGGGCTGGCCGAACACAGTTGATTTCACGAAATAATTAAAGGCTTCGAGTGGATTGGATTGCTGCCTGACTGATTGAAACGCTTCTGTACGATAAGGATCGTCCAGAAACATGAACGGAACCTGATAGGCTTGGGCTATATTGCCGTCCTTAACCGCGCCAATGTGAATTTGCGGGCACATATCCAGCGCGGCGTTAAATTCGCTCTCTACGGGGATATTCAGCTCGATAAAGTCCATATCGACAAATTCGAGTGTGAGAAGACCGCTTTGGGTGTCGTAAACAACGCCCGCGACCTTCTGAACCAGATTTTCACTGGAAATCAGGCCTGCTTCGCCTTTGGCTGTAAATAACAGATCAATATTCATGTAAGGATTGCCCTCTATATGTTGGCCTGTAATGATGTATATATCATTTTACCAAATTTACCGATTAAGAAGAAATATAGAGTTTTATGTGCGGTTTTACAGGTTTTTATGCATTAAAGGCGGGCGCAAGCCGTAGCGAGTTGCATGTGATCGGTCAAAAAATGTCCGATACGATCACGCATCGCGGCCCTGACAGCGGGAATTTATGGCAAGATCCCGACCAGCCATTGGTTCTGGCGCATCGCCGTTTATCCATTATCGACCTGACCAAAGACGGTGAACAGCCGATGGTGTCGCATAGCGAGCGCTATGTGATTATTTTCAATGGCGAGTTTTATAACTTTCAGGATTTACGTCGTGAGCTAGAGGTCAAAGACGTTAAATTCAAAGGGCGTAGCGATACGGAAGTCTTCTTGGCGGCGGTCGAGCATTGGGGACTTAACCAAGCATTACAAAAAATCAACGGCATGTTCGCGTTCGCGCTTTGGGATCGTAAAGAAAAGATGCTGCATCTTGTGCGTGACCGCTTGGGCAAGAAGCCACTTTATGTTGGATGGGCGGGGAACAATCTGGTCTTCGGATCGGAGCTAAAAGCCTTGCGTGCGCATCCCGAGTTCGAAGCACAGATCAACGCCTATGCCTTACAGGGGTTTTTGCGTTTGAACTATATCGAAGCACCCGAAACCATTTACTACAATATCTGGCAATTACCCGCAGGGCATCGCATGAGCCTTGATCTCAGCACTTTGCGCACGGGTGATGATTTACTCGATGAGATGAAGTCCTATTGGGACCCCGTGCGCGTGCTGGATGATGCGAAGAACAATCCGATTGAAGGCGATGACGATAAGATTGTTCGGGATTTTGAAAAGCTTCTGACCACATGCGTGACCGACCGCATGATTTCCGACGTACCACTTGGTGCATTTTTATCGGGCGGGATTGATAGCTCCGCCGTGGTGGCGTTGATGCAAAAACATGCGGGAAATCCTGTCAAAACATACTCAATCGGTTTTGAAGAAGCGGCTTATAACGAAGCGGAATACGCGCGTGATGTGGCGCAACATCTCGGTACGGATCATCACGAGCATATTTGCACCGGGCAAGATGCGCTAGATGTTATTCCGCAGCTGCCCGATATGTATGACGAGCCATTTGCCGATATGTCTGCTATCCCGACATATCTGGTCAGTAAATTTGCGCGGCAGGATGTGACCGTCGCACTGTCGGGTGATGGCGGTGATGAGATGCTTGGCGGATATGTGCGCCATATGATGGGACCGAAAATCTGGAAAACGATGCGAGTGATGCCGAAAATTTTGCGTTCGGGTATTTCGGGCACATTACAACGCATGCCCGAACGCCCGCTGGATGCGCTGCGTCCTCGACAGCCGCAATTCGGATACAAGTTGCAAAAGGCGGCGCGCATTATGTCGTTGGATACGCAGGAGCAGGTTTATGAGCGCCTTATCTGCAAATGGTTGCCCGCACCCGTACTTGGCAAAGATATATACGAAACCGACTTGCCGTTGCCGCGCGCGGATATGGCGTTTGCGGAAAAGATGATGCTGTGGGATACGGTTGGATATTTACCGAATGATATTCTGACGAAAGTTGATCGTGCGAGTATGGCTGTTTCTTTAGAAGCACGCGCGCCGTTACTGGATCGGCGAATTTTCGAATATGGCTGGCGGTTGCCACATGATGTGAAAATGCGTGAGCAAAAGGGCAAATGGTTATTGCGACAAGTTTTGAAAAAGCATGTGCCTGAAAAATTATTCGAGCGCCCAAAGCAAGGATTTGCGATTCCCGTTGCCGATTGGTTACGTGGCCCGTTGCGGGACTGGGCCGAAGATTTGCTGGATGAAAAGACCATGAAGGAGCAAGGGTATCTGGATGCCCATGTGATCCGTGATACATGGAAGCATCATCTGGACGGGCAAGGCCGTCACGGCGAAGCCCTGTGGGCGGTTTTAATGTTCCAAGCATGGCATAAGCGGTGGATGTAATGGCGAAAAAGCTGTTCTATATATTCGATGAGAGTGACTGGAACACCCGTATTCACACGGCAGATGCGGCGCGTGACCTGGGTTGGGATGTCACGATCGGGTTATTGTGTGACAAAGCGCCAAGCGTCGCCAGTGATTTTAGAATCCACCCATTGCCGCGACCAAAAAACAAGTTCGGCCCGTTGGCGGCGTTGTCCCTTATGGGCGATTTGCGCAGAGCCATTACCGCCAACGACCCTGATATCGTGCATATTGTAACGTTGAAATATTCATTCATCCTCGGGCTGGCGACATTGTTTAAACGCAACCTCAACCGCGTCTATACGCTTGCCGGTTTGGGGTATTTATTTCGCGGTGAAGGCAACAAGCCGGTCTTTATCCGCGCTCTGCTCTCGCCGTTATTTATTCTTGTGTTCAATGCCGCGCGACCGCATCTGATTTTTCAAAACGAAGATGATCAGGCGATGTTTACAGGTATGGGGTTTGCGACGTTGGAGAACACCACATTGATCCGCGGATCGGGTGTGGATACGGATCAATTCGCAGCGCAAGCTTTACCCGATGATGCAAAGCCGATTGTATTGATGCCGACGCGGCTGGTGCATAACAAAGGCGTGAAGGTGTTTATCGAAGCCGCGAAAATTGCCGCCAAAGAGGTGGATGCCGATTTCCAGATTGCAGGAGGGGAGACAAAGCATAATCCGGCGGCGATTAGCAAAGCAGAGATGAAAGAGATGCTTAACGGCTCACCCGTTAATTGGCTCGGGCGAGTTGATGATATGCCCGCTCTGCTGGCGCGCTCGACCCTGATCGTCTATCCGTCCTATTACGGTGAAGGTGTGCCGCGCGTTTTATTGGAAGCGGCGAGCGTAGGCCGACCAATTATTACGACCGATCACCCCGGATGCAAAGAAGCGATCATTGATAATGAAAGCGGGTTGCTTGTGCCTGTTCGGGATATTGAAGCCACAGCCGATGCGATGGTCACACTCTTAAAAGATCGCGCAAAATGCGAAGCAATGGCCAAGGCCGCACGCAGTTATTGCGAAAAAGAGTATGATGTTAAATCCGTTGCGGCCAGAACCGCCGCAGTTTATGACGAAGCTTAAAAGCTGATTGATTTTTCGACCGCGTTACGGCCATCACTTAAAACCAAAGTCAGTGTTTTTCCGTTCAGATATTGCATCATGTCTTCCATATCTTCGGGCTTGGGTATGGTGATCATGACACGGCGCTCGTCTTCAGGGTCGGGTTCATATTTCGCTTTTGTTGTCAGGGCAAATTCTTCGGTATGCGCGATGATCTGCGCGTTATCAGCGCCGCGTTTCATATAGGCGTTGACGGCAATCGCATCTTTGCCCGTTACGATAGTGTCGATAAATAACTCGTTATTGCTTTTACCTTCGCCTTGTTTATACGGCACTTTGTGTTTGGCCATTTCAATCATTTTAAGCGCGGCCGATTCATCGCCATTACCGGCATCGAGCAAGAGCGATACTTCCAGTTGGTCGGGGATACAAACCTCATGACAAACCATCAGCTGGATTTCGAGATCGAGCTTTGTGTCCTGTTTTACATTTTCAAGCTCTATATCCATCGGCAGAACGAGCCGTCCCTCATAGGCAAACACGGTGAGGA
>CAYGQG010000113.1:0-6729 GCA_964351955.1 uncultured Micavibrio sp.
GTTTGTAACCATCTCAGGCGGTGGTGGCGGTCTTGGTGGTATTTTCAGCGGCTTGTTTGGCGGTGCCAATCTTGTCGTATCCAGTTACGGTGAAACAGACTGCACGACCGGTCTTGGTTCAGGTATTGCAACCCTTCTCGGGATTTTGGGCGGTCTTGGTATCCCAGGCCTTGGTGGCGGTGGTGGTGCCGGCCCTGGTATGGGTGAGTTAATGTGTAACTTCCTTGGCCATGCGTCCGCTTTACCTGCATTCCTGAGTGCCGTTGGCTATCTAATCGGTTTGGTTCTGGGTCTTTGGGGTATTTTGAAATTACGCGATCACGTACTTAATCCTTCACAAACAGGCTTGTGGGAAGGTGTTTCTCGTTTGTTGGCTGGTGGTGCATTCTTCTCGCTTCCAATTTTAATTGAAGTTGCTCGCAATACACTTGTCGGTGGAGGTGCTGGTGGTTTGACATCATTCCTCGGATTAACCAACTCTGTTACAGGTTACAACTCAACTGGCTGTACAGGTACGGGTAGTCTGGATAACATGCTTGTCTGTTTCATGGGCGATGTGATGGGTCCGCTACATATCGTGACCAACTTCTTTGCCTATGTGGCAGGTATTATCTTTATTATGATTGGTATTTCCCGCCTGATTAAGAGCGCACAAGATGGCGCACGCGGTCCGGGTGGTATTGGTACGGTCATGACATTTGTCGCCGGTGGTGCGTTGATTTCATACAACGAAATTGTCCGCGCATTCTCGACTTCTTTGGTCGGCCCGGGTGCGACAAAAACATTCGCAAAGATTAGTTACGCTAAAGGTGCAATGACAACAGCAGAAGCCGAAGCTGCGCATTCCACAATCTCTGCGGTTCTACAATTTGTAATCATTGTTGGCCTCATAAGCTTCGTTCGTGGTATATTTATCGTGAGAAACGTTGCCGAGGGCAATCAACAGGCCTCGATCATGGCCGGTGTAACGCATCTTATTGGTGGTGCATTAGCCGTGAACTTGGGCCCCTTACTAAACGCTGTGCAAACGACGCTTGGTCTTGGGGCATTTGGTATCCAGTTCGGTTAACCGTAAGGTTTTCCAAGCTGGGAAATTTAGTGAGCAAACACCTTTTGGTAGAGGAGAAACTATATGCTTAAATCTATGAAACGTAACTACAGCCGTTTGGGCGCCGTTATGGTCGTCGGTATGGTTGCCGGTCAGGCTCAGGAAGCTGAGGCTGCTAACAACTTTAGTTCGATCGCGACAAACATCGCAGGATCTATTGGCTCATTGCCAGGTTTGATCTCTGCTTTGTCATACCTGTTCGGTACACTCATTGGTGTTCTTGGTATTATGAAGATCAAGGATCACGTTGAGAACCCAACACAGACACCATTGAAAGATGGCGCTATTCGTCTGGCTGCTGGTGGTGCGTTGTTCGCCTTGCCTATCGTATTCGAATCTATGTTCGAGACAATCGGTGAAGGTACAACCACAGACGTGGCTAAACTGAACGCTGTTAAGCTTGGCTTGACTCCATAATATTTTATGGGAAGTTATCCATTATCTCTTGGGATCGCCCGACCTACGGGCGGTTCACCCAAGAAACGAAAAGGAGCCGGTCCATCCGGCTCTTCTTCTGTTGAGGGCAAAACGCTCGGAAAAGAAGAAAAGCAAAAGATCTTCGAGCGTGATGACCACACATGCCAATGCTGTGGTTTTGTCTCTAAAAAATATCAGGAAATCCTGCACAAGAATTGCGACAAGAACGATGTTAGCGACAAGAATCTGCTAACGGTTTGTATCTTCTGTCATCAATGCTTCCATCTTGAAAATGTCAGTAATATGAAATCAGGCGTGCTGATCTGGCTGCCCGAGATAGAGCAGACGACGCTGCATCACATTGCGCGATCTATTTACGTAGCGCGGATCTCCCAAGGACCGGTTGCCGAAGCGGCGAGAAAGTCTCTGGATATCTTGCGTGGTCGCCGCGAAGAGGTCATTAAACGCATCCATACGGACGATCCGTATATTCTGGCTACGGTCTTAAAAGACTATCTATCCCCCAGTCATTACAAAGAACGACAAAAGAAACTCGAAGGTATACGCCTGTTTCCGCTTGATCGGCGCATCATTCGCGAAGCCGATCTGGAATTTAACCAATTTCCACAAATTCTGGCATATTGGCGTTCAAAAGACGGTCCGTTCGGCGGAAAAACACCGCCACAATGGATATCGATCTACCAAGAACTGCTCCAAGCGGCATAATTCTTTATTTTTCATAGACTAATAAACTGTTTTTTATCGTGAAAAGCCCTATCCGCAGGCCGTCAACTTGGTTATATTTATAAAAGAAAAATGCTGATCAAAGCTTATAAGTGACCAGATTCCCATTATGAACACGATTCAGAAACTCATCGCTCCGTTTCAAAAAGCCATGCGCCAGTCGGTTTCCTCTTTTATTCAATTGGAAACCGCTGACAGCGAAACCGTTATGGTTTCGACTGATGGTTCTTTGCTGTCCTATGTAAAAATCGAAGGTAGTAAACAAATCATCGGTGAAGAGGAATACAACAATATTGTTGAATCCTCGACCATCAAGATCGGTTCGCGTTTTGACCGCCAAGGCCACGCGATGCAGGTTTATTTCGTGCGCGACCCAGGCAGGATCGAAGAAGTGCTGGCAAGTCTGGTTAAGCCTATTCACCAGACAGCCACCAATATCGGCCTTGAAATTGACGATTTGATTAATGAGCGCGTGCGCCACCTTCAAAGATTTTTGAGCCATGAAGAGGCGTATTTTGTTCTTTGGACCCGTCCAAGCGTATTGACGAAAAACGAATCCGAACGCGCGACAAAAGAAGCCAAAGAGAATTCAAAAGACTGGGTTAACGCGCCGAATTCACAATACCCGATGGCGGCTTTGGAGCCATTACGTACACGTCACAAAAGTTTTATGGCGGCTGTTTTAGGCGCTCTGGATGAAATGGGCATTAGCTGTAATGTTCTGGAAGTTCATGATGCACTGGCGGCTGTTCGCTCCAACTTGTTCCCTGACAGGGCGAATGAGGAATGGAGAGCATGTTTGCCGGGCGACCCTATTCCGCCACGTGCGCCGACCAACAGAATTGATATGTCAGATATTCTTTGGCCTAGTATCCCGAACCAGCTGGTTGCGGGCGATGCCAAAGTTTTAAGCAAGGCCGTATGCCGTATTGGCAATATCTTCTGGGCTGGCGGCGACATGACGCTTGGCCCGATGGACGCAACAGCGTTTCCATCCTTGCTCAACCGTTTGGTGGATGCGGATATTCCATTCCGTATTTCATTCCTGATTGAAGGTGGCGGTGTATACGCAACGCAAATGCGGACCTTCCTTGCCACGATTATGGGCCCGACGAACGCGGCCAATAAACAGATCAAATACTCTCTCGAAGGGTTGCAAGCCTTGGCCCGTAACGAGCCTGTCGTGCGTATGCGTATCTCTTTTGCGACGTGGTGTACGATTGACGAAAAAGACGAAATTCTCGACCGTCAGTCTATCTTGCTACAGGCGATTGAGAGTTGGGGTTACTCTCAGGTTAGTGAATTTTCCGGCGACCCTCTCGATTGCATCATGTCTTCAGCGATGGGTATCCATTGCGGTGGTACAGCACCGACCGGTATTGCGCCGATGATCGAAATTATGCGCCTGCTGCCTTGGCAACGCCCATCCAGTCCGTTCACCGAAGGTGGTGCGATGCTGTTCCGTACGCCGGATGGAAAAGTCTGGCCGTATCAGACAGGTACGAACCTGACCACAACATGGTTTGATTTGATTTTCGCGCAACCTGGTGCCGGTAAATCGGTTCTGTTGAACACGCTGAATCTTGGTACATGTTTGTCACCGGGTTTGAATAAACTGCCTTTCGTGGCGGTTATCGATATTGGCCCGTCTTCATCCGGTTTGATCTCTCTGGTCCGCGAAGCTTTGCCGCTAAGCCGTCAGCATGAAGCTGCCTATTACCGCCTGCAGATGAGTCACCAATTTGCGATTAACCCGTTTGATACGCAGCTTGGGGCGCGCGCACCTTTGCCGGACGAACGCAGCTATCTATCTGAATTGATTACACTTTTATGTACGCCTCCGGGTTACGATAAGCCGTATGATGGTATGCAACAGCTTGCCGGTCTTGTGGTCGATGAAATGTTCCGCTGGCGTAATGATGGCGAAGCCAATGCCGAACCTCGTCCATATCTGCCGCGTCTTGAAGCAGAAGTTGATGAGGCTATTCATAAATTTAACGTTCACTTGCCGACCGACCCATATTGGTGGGATATCGTGGACAAAATGTTCGAGCTAGGCCAATACCATATTGCCAACCTCGCGCAGCGCCATGCGGTTCCGACATTGAATGACTCAATCACCGCATCGCGTCGCCCACAAATCCGATCCTTGCTTGAAGAAACGTCCGTTGGGTTCTCTTCCGAAACTGTGATCAGCGCGTTTGAGCGTATGGTCACGTCGGCTATTCGTGAATACCCGATTCTGTCTTCCGTAACACAATTTGACATCGCCGATGCCCGCGTTTGTTCGCTCGACCTTATGGACGTTGCGCCACAAGGGGATGAAGCCGCCGACCGTCAGACATCCATCATGTACATGCTGGCGCGTCATGCGTTGGTTCGTAGTTGGTGGATGGGTAAAGAAGCGGTTCAGTACCTGCCGGCCAAATATCAGGAATACCACGAGCTTCGTTTGCAGGAGCTTTCCGAAGCGCCGAAGCGTCTGTGCTATGACGAATTCCACAGAACCAGTAAATCCCACGCCGTTCGAAACCAGATTATCCGTGACGTGCGTGAAGGTCGTAAGCGCGGTGTGCAGATCGTTCTGACATCCCAGCTGATTGATGACTTTTCCAAAGACATGGTCGATTTGGCTACGGGTGTATGGGTACTGGGTACCGCGATTTCCGATAAAGCCGTGGATGATGTGGTTGACCGCTTCGGTCTATCCGCCACAGCCAAAGCCGTTATCCGCCATAAATTGACCGGTCCAAAATCAACCGGTGCGCCGTGTCTGTTCGTGTTGGGTTCAACAGACGGTCGTTACGAGCAACACCTCTACAACACGCTTGGCCCGATCGAGCTATGGGCGTTGTCTACTTCTGCGGAAGATGTGGCGATTCGTAATCGCCTGTACAACAAGCTCGGTGCGAGTCGTGGTCGTCAAATGCTGGCAACTGCCTATCCGGGCGGAAGTGCACGAAGCGAAATCCGCCGCCGTGTTCTGGCGCGCAGTGAAGAGACCGATGCCCGTGCCGCAATGATCAGTGCAATTATCGAAGAAATTGTTGAAGAACTTGTTGCAGAAAGCAAAAACACACAGCGCGCTGACCTCTCTAAGCGCGTGAAGTTGATGTAAGCTTTTTGGGGGCTTTGTAAAAGATGAGCGATGAATTATCAGCAGATGAGCAGGCTGTCGTACTCGGTACGGAGATGGTTGATCGTGAGGAACGCAAAGCTCTAAGAAAAAAACAAAAAGAAGCCGAAAAAGCAAAAAAGAAAAAGCTCAAAGCCGAACCGGATGAAATCGAAGAGGCCCTCGCTAACAGTAAGCTTGGCGAAGCGCAAAAGCTTAAGCGCAAGCGCATGTTCAATTACGCATTTTATCTTGTCGGCTTAACATTCCTTTTCTGGGCGTATGACTTTCTGTTCTCGCCTTATGTCGCCGACATGAAATACGGTATCTGCAAAGTCTATCTCGAACTCAGCGTTCAATACCCACAAGATTTACGTGTTAGTACTGTTGATGATTACGGCACATATACGCGTATCTGGTACACACAGCTTGATGCTTTCGGTGAATACCGTATGGAACAGATCCAGTGTAATTTCCGCGCAGATCCGGTGACGGGGATTGCGCTTGAAAAAGTGGCGGTCAACCGCCGTGAAGTTGACCCGAAGAAAGTCACTGACTTTAACCGTTCAATTCCCGTTGTTTTACAGCACCCGCCTTCTTTGGAAGTTCCGCCGCCATTGACGGACAGCCTTTCAGGTCTGCAGATCAACACCGATGCTTTCCGCTTCCAGCTGAATGTTAAGGGCTTGAATTAAGCAGAAAAATTCTACATTGAAAGTAATCTTGTAGAATTTAGGGACTATCAATCATGAAATATAATAAGTTGGGCCGCACCGGCCTTGATGTCAGCGTTATTTGTTTGGGCACCATGACATGGGGTCGGCAGAACACAGAGGCCGAAGGTCACGAGCAGATGGATTACGCGCTCGACCAAGGTGTCAATTTCTGGGACACCGCCGAGATGTATGCTATTCCGCCCTCGCCCGATACATACGGCAAGACAGAAGAAATTATCGGCACGTGGTTTGCCGCCAATAAGGGCAAGCGCGATGATGTAATTCTAGCGACTAAGATCGCAGGGCCGGGTATGCCGTGGATCCGCGGTTCGGACGCGACCATTGACCGTAAAAACATTCTCGAAGCCGTTGAGTCGTCCTTAAAGCGCCTGCAAACAGATTATATCGATCTCTATCAATTGCATTGGCCCAATCGCGGCTCTTACCATTTTTCCCAACACTGGAATTACAATCCGCAGTTTGATGCTGCGGCTGTCGAGGCCAATTTTGTCGAGGTTCTTGAGACGCTCGATGAGTGCATCAAGGACGGTAAAATTCGCCATATCGGGCTTTCGGATGAAGGCGAATGGGGAACGATGAAGTATCTGGAGTTGGCTGAAAAGCACGGC
>CAYGQG010000114.1:0-6667 GCA_964351955.1 uncultured Micavibrio sp.
GATGTCCACACTGTCTTGGTCGCCCATGAAGATACCGAAGGAGTTGTTGCCTGACACAACAGGATTATTGCCGCTGCCGGGCACGCCAAGACCAAAACCGAAGCTGTTTGTGCCTGTTACGTTTGTGGAGTCACCAATAGCTACAGAAGCCTGACCACTTGATGTATTACCGTTACCGATAACGACGCTGTTTGTATTGCTCGCAATACCGCTGCCCAGAGCGATACTCACGCTGCCGCTTGCCGTTGGGTTATTACCCATAGCTATGCTGACTGTGCCGGTGTTGCCATTATCCCATTGCGCCCCTGTTACACGGCCTGCACGGAAAGCGCCGCTATCGGGATCGAAGAACATGCGCGTGCCTGCGCCGCTAACGGGGACGCTGACTGTGCCGGTGTAGGTGCCGTCAACCATGATGTCGCCTGTGCGACTAATATAAGTGGTGTTATCCGTCCATAGACCACCACCACCACCGGCCACAGTTGCGGCCGTGAAACAGTTGTTCCCATCTTGGTCGCAATATTGGCTTGCGCCGATGTCACCTGTAACGTCGACTTTTAAGGCACCACTTACTACGCCTGAACCTACAGCAAGTGTGTTTGTAGTCGTGTAGACAACTGAATTTGTTATGTCGAGTTCCCAGTCCGTTGCTGGCGCTGGCTGTCCGGACACACGACCGATCCTTACCCCCCCGAGTGTATCGTCATATTCTATGTAATTATTCGTTCCGTCTTCGGCCCAGATTCCGGCACCTATTGCGCCACCTGCGCCGACGTCAATCCATGCAGCGCCGTCATAAAACTGGAAGATACCGGCATCGCCAGCATCCGTTGCGAATACTAACAGACCTGTCGCAGGTGTTGTGATTGCGTTGCGTTGTGCGACAGTCATGCGCGGTGTTAGGAAACCTTCTGAAGTTGAATCTATTTGAACTCTGGCTGAAGTGTCTCCAGTGGTGTTACCGAACACAACTTGTCCTGCGTTAAAATAACTAGGTGCTCCGACTGCTGAATTGATATAAGTGTTGAGTGTTCCGGCGTTGTATAAAGCCAACCAGCCAACGTCATTGCCGGCCCCTAATCTCAAGGCTGTGTTTCCGTCATCATCCTCTCTTATGGCAATATCACCCCCGAGAACAGTAATTTTGTGATTAGGGTTGTTCGTTCCAACTCCTAAGTTACCCGTGGCATCAAAACGCGCACTTTCTGTCCCTGCATTTTGAAAAATGGTCGTATTTGCCGAACCATCACCGACTGTATCTACATCAACATATGTATTGCCGTCGTTGTCTTCTATACGATCGCTGCTAATGGCACCAAGTTGCGAATCCACGTAGTTTTTAGTTGCTGCGTCTTGAGCGTTTGTTGGGTCAGCCACGTCCGTAATGGCAATGCTGTTGGCGCTTGCATCGTTGGCGAGAACTTCGGGTAGGCCGTCACCACCAACCCCATCGCCGCCGCCTGTTCCGTCTAAGCTACATTGCCAGCTGTTTCCATCCCAACGGCTAAAGCTACCTGCAGCACATGTGCCGCCCGGATCTAAATCTTTAGTGCCGTCTATAAAAACGTCTGTAGCATCTAGGCGGCCATCTGAGTTTACAGTAAAGACTGTGTTTGCGTCGGAATCATATACAGTTATTGGCTCTGTGGAGCCGTCATTTGTGTCGCCCGTGATGGCCATGTTGTCGCCGAATGTTGAGGTTCCCGTTACGTTTAAGGCGCCTGAGAAATCTCCGCTGCCACTGACTTCGAGTGTGTCGTTAAACAAGGAGGTGTCGATGCCTGGGGCGAAGCCGATTCCTAATCGATTGTTGGCGAGATCACCTTGCAAAAGGTTGCCAACGTTTAATATGTCTGCGCTGGTTGCTGCGAAAATATCGGCTCCTTGTCCAATGATGATATTGCCAGTCCCGGTTGTTAATGTAGCTCCCGCGCCAGCACCGACGACTGTATTGTTGTCACCCGTTACATTTGCGCCAGCATCTTGACCCAGCAATATGGTGTCCGTACCTGCACCGTTATAAACAGTGTTGATGCCGTCGATTTTCAAGGCTTCGGTTAGGTCAATTGCGCCGCTTACGTCTAGCGCGTCATTAGGGCTGTTGTCTCCGATACCGATATTGCCGTCGCTCTGGATGCGTAGAATTTCAGAAGGTCCGCTTTGGTTGATTGTTAGAACAGGCGTGGTATCTGTCGCTGTGGATGTAATGACAACACTGTCATTAAATGCAGATATTCCGTTGGCTGTTAATGATCCTGTAAGTGTTGTTGCGCCCGTTACTCCCAGTGTGCTTCCTGCTGTCACCGCGCCGTCCAAAGCGGTCGTGCCGGTGATTTGGGCGCTGCCTGCAACATCCAGCGCATCGTTTGGCAAGGCTACGCCGATACCGACATTGCCACTGCCGTAATCAATACCGTTGGCGTTGGTGTTGAAATAGCTGCCGCTGTTTACAAAATTCGTGCCGTCACAGACTTCGACGCTGCCGCCGACCGTGATAAAGAACATCAAGCACGAGTACGAATCTATACAATCAGCATTCGGTGTTACCGTTTGATCGGGGAGGAGCAAAGACGCAGCGCCGAGTTGGAGCTGGGCACTTGGGCTGCCAGTAAGGTCGAGTACGTCTGTGAAACTCGCACCGCCTGTTACTTCCAGGTTTTTGACGATTTCTGCAACGTTGGGGTCGCCGCTTTTTAAGTTCCATAAGCCGCCGGAGCCTGTGATTGCTTGATCGTAAGTTTTGGACACAACAATATCATCAGCGCCGCCACCGGTCGGGCTGACATATGTAGGGTCAGCGCCACAAGTTGTATCGAATATGCCGTTGGGACCCGCGGAGATAACCGCGATTGCCTCCATATTGGTGCTGGTCGTTCCTGCTAGATAGCCTGCACAACCACCATCGGAGCCTGCAGCATCGGGACCGTGATCCCATACACAGTATCCGTATGCGTTACCCCAAGGGTCAGTCAGTGTTGCGCCGACTGATGGCAAAAGTCCGCCGCCGGTCGGGCCGGTTCCTGCTGTAGGAGGGGGGCCTTCTGTATAGCCATCAACAGCCGACGGGCCGCCACCTTCACAGGTGTCTTCGACGTAATCATCAGTAGCAACGGAAAGAATAAGACTGGAGGCAACTTGGAGTTCTGCTTTGGCTTGTTCACGGCGATTTACTTCCACCATGGTTGAAAGAGGACCACGCATAGTCGCCATAATACCGGCACCTAGAACACCGACAACGGCGACAGCCCCAAATAATGTAAAGAATACGTTTCCTAATTCCCCGCGACGTTGTCGCGAGTTTAGCCCATATTTCATATGCTCGCTCACTAAGCGTAAGCCCCCAAAGCTCGGTTTTTTGCGTTCAATCAATCCTTGATCTAATTTTGACCAAAAATCCCGATACTCAATTTTTTGAAATTTCACTTATAAGTATGAGCTAAAGTTATTACCAAAACCTTATCATCTTGTTAAAAAACGCATGCGAATCTGGGGATAGGGTATTGATATTTCATAATTCTGCGCTCGAATCGGCATTACTGATACGTACGTTTCAGAGTCAACACAGGTTGTGATGAAAAACGATGCGAATCGGTCAGGTTGTGGAAAGAAGGCCGAATTGCTCTAGGGCAGTCGTTTGTCGCTTTTTCAGCTTTTGCGTGTCAAAATCCTGAATTAGCTCATTAAACACGCGGTGCCAGTTGATTTGCGCGGCCAGATGGATGAATACGGAGCCGAGCCCTAACGCGGCGCGATCCATGAAGACGAATTCACGCGGCACGGCAATTCCGCCGTTTTCTTTTCCGAGCTCACGCAGCTTTTTATGAACCTTTTCAGCGGTTTCGCGGCCGTAGACAGCGCCTTCGGCATGGCCGATGGCACGGACTTTATCGTCCATAATCGGGCCGTAGAGAAATTCTGCCCAGATATTCAATGTTTCAATTTGATCTTTTGAGAGGTTGGTAAATCCCCAAGTCTCGTAAGCATGAACGGCGAGGTCATTATCTTGGTTCATAAGCGCGTGATAGAGGTCTATGACACCGCCGACAAAGCTTGGCGGGAAGATACGTACACATCCGAAGTCGAGTAAATTGATGCTCAAATCGTCGCGAATGGTGTAATTACCCAAATGCGGGTCGCCATGGATGCTACCGTAGAAATAAAGCGGTACATACCATGCGCGGAACATGTTCATAGCGATTTCGTTACGTTGCTCCTGCGGGGATTCTTTGTAATTTAGGATTTTATCCCCATCGAGCCATGTGCTGGTCAGTAAGCGGTCGGTTGACAGGTCATCAATGACTTCGGGGACGTGAACGCCTTTTTCATCGGCCAACATGTGTCCGTATAGTTTGCACTGTTTGGCTTCGCGTTCGTAATCCAGCTCTTCGCGCAGTCTTTCTGCCAATTCAGCATGGATTTGTTGTGTCTTGATCGCCTTGTCGTAGCGCTCGTAGATATTGAAGATGATCTTGAGCTGATTGAGGTCGGCAACAATGGCGCTTTGCATGTCCGGATATTGAAGTTTACAGGCTAATGATTGGCCATTTTTGGCTAATGCTTTGTGAACTTGTCCTAAACTCGCTGCGGCTGATGCGTCTTTTTCAAAATTTTCGAACAGGTTTTCCCAACCCGGTCCCAACTCGTTCTTCATGCGGCGCCGAACAAACGGCCAGCCCATAGGCGGTGCGTCGGATTGAAGTTGTCGCAATTCATCCGCGTATTCGGATGGAATGGCTTCGGGAATGGTGGCTAGAATCTGCAGCACTTTCATCTGAGGGCATTTGAGGTTGCCAATGGCGGTTGTCAGGGCACGTGCATGATCTGCCTTATCGATTTTGAGGCCGAGAAACTTTTCCCCCGCCAGTTTGGTTGCCAAACCCGCCATTGTGCCCGAAACACGGCTATATCGGGCAATCCGACCGCCCACCGTATTTTCTTTGTATTTTGCGTCCTTACTCATAGCACTATAGATGTGGCGGTTTTGGCTGGAAAGTCGAGTCAAAAAAACGGATAATGGGTAAATGGATAAACAAAACGTCACAGAAGCTCGAGACGAGATCATTTTAGCGGCCTTGGAAATCGTTCCGTTCGAGGGATGGTCGTGGAAAACGATTGAGACAGCGGCTGAAGAAGCCGGACATAACGCGGCGCTGGCCTATGCGGTTTTTCCCGGGCGTTTGAATGATGCATTAGAGGGGTTTGCTGATTGGGCGGATCGTCAAATGCTGGCGGAGCTGGAGTCTGTGCATCCCGAGGACTTACGTATTCGTGATCGTATCCGTACGGCTTTATTGGCGCGTTATCGTTTATTGGATGCGCATAAAGATGCCGTGCGTGAGAGCGCGCAGTATTTCATGCGCCCCCGTTACAAGCCGACCGGCGCGAAGCTGGTGTGGCGGACCGCCGATAAAATATGGGGCTGGGCTGGCGATGTTTCAGAAGATCATAATCGATACACGAAGCGTGGGTTGCTGTCGGGTATTATAGTTTCCACCACGCTTGTGTGGCTGAATGATGATTCAGAAACTATGGACAATACGAAAGCCTTTCTGGACAGGCGTATCGAAAATGTGATGCAATTTGGAAAAATTATAAACAAAATCAAAAAGGCTTCTTAACCTCATGCGCAGATCTCTTTTCATTTCAGCAATCCTTTGTTCTTTTCTATTCGTGTCTGTGCCTGTGCCGGCGCAAGCCAATTGGGTAGATTTCTTTTTTCCGATGCTGAAAGATACGTCCGATGATCCGTCCAATACTTTGCGCGCACCTTTTGCTGAAAAGCTCGAGAAACCGGAAGGTGAAACGACAGAGGGCGGCGAAGGTACTACAGAAGTCAACGCACAAAGCCAGAGTACGCTGACTGTTCCAATGCATTTATCGCACCGTTCGGATCGAGAAATTGCGCAGTGGGTCACGACAGCCGTATCCGAAGCGATTACGTTTGAGGATGCCGATTACGTGACGGAGATGGAAGAGCATAGAAAGATTTTTGACGCAAAAGGCTGGGAGCAATTTCAGGCTTTTCTTACCGAGACGAGCATGATCAAGGTTATTGAAAGTGACCGTTACCAGATGCGCAGCTATGTGCGGGGTACGCCGATTTTGTTGAATGAGGGCGCGGTTAGTAAACGGTATCGCTGGTTGTATGAAGTGTCGGCAAATATCAGTTATCTGGAGCGTAATGTTAGCGACTACAAAGATGTTGAGCCGCAAAACCGTTCTATAAAAATTCTTGTGCAGATCGGGCGCACGAAGGATGCCGATAACGAAGAGGGCTTGCTGCTCGAACGTTGGGACGGTAAAATCGTCAAGGCAGAGCAATAAGGTTTGATGGCGGAGTATTCCCGTTAATAAGTTGCCGCAACGTCGGATTAGTATTTTCCTTTTTCTGCCTGTCTTCTAAACTAAATTCACACGAATCAATTTGAACTTTTTTGACAGGAGTATGGCTGATGTCTGACGCTGCCGTGGATTATGAATCCGCAGAAACCGAAACCGAAAATCAACCTGTAGCACAGGATAACGAACCGAAGGATGTTGGCGGCGTAGCAGGCGAACGCTTGCGTAGCTTTGTTGAGCGTATCGAGCGTCTCGAAGAAGAAAAGGCGGCGTTGGCTGATGATATCAAAGAAGTTTATGCCGAGCTTAAAGGTGTAGGTTTTGATGC
>CAYGQG010000115.1:0-6612 GCA_964351955.1 uncultured Micavibrio sp.
CCCATGAACGGGTTTCGAGCTGCCCTTCGATGTAAACTTTCGAGCCTTTTTTCAGGTAGTTTTTGCAAACATTAACCAAGCCTTGGTTGAAGATACAAACACGGTGCCATTCGGTTTTTTCACGACGCTCGCCGGTTGCTTTATCTTTCCAACTTTCCGATGTTGCGACCGAGAGATTTACAACCTCATCACCGCTTTGCATGCTGCGCACCTCCGGGTCGTTACCCAGATTGCCTACTAAAATGACTTTATTGACTGAACCGGCCACGTCTTTACTCCTTAGAATCTTTGAATTGAAGAGTCACTATAGCCGCCGCTGCAGTTCCGCAAAAGTCCTAATTTACAGTTATACCGAAGCCCGTTGTGGAATCGTGGAGGTGAGTGAGTTTGACGTTAGCCGTTTGCGCAATCCCGACCGGGTAAGTTGTCGCAGCCTGCTCCCTGCTCTCCCTGTGCTGTCATGATTGAACACAATATGCGCATGCGTTCCTGCGTATCTAAAAAACAGCCTTCGAGCATCTTACAATCAAGTGTCTCGGCGATATTATCATGGTAACCGAGAAACTCTTCACGCAGCTCTTCCAATTCGACTTGCCTTTGAGCAGGAGTCATCGCGCGGTATTCCACCTCGAATTTATCGGCGCAATTTTTAAACGCAGATCTTGGCATAGCGCCAGTTTTTACCATTATGACAAACAATATGCAAACTTTTTGGCTTTATCTATTGTCTCAAAGGCCGCGCTGATCCATATAACTAGGCATGCTTAAGGAAATCAGCGTCCGCGGGGCGCGCGAACATAATCTGAAAGACATTAATGTCGACATTCCCCGCGACCAGCTGGTCGTGATTACGGGGCTTTCGGGTTCAGGAAAATCCTCCCTCGCCTTCGATACGATTTATGCGGAAGGGCAGCGCCGTTATGTCGAAAGTCTGTCGGCATATGCGCGCCAGTTTTTGGAATTGATGCAAAAGCCGGATGTGGATTCCATCGAGGGGTTATCACCCGCGATTTCTATCGAACAGAAAACAACGTCACGCAACCCACGCTCCACCGTCGGTACAGTGACAGAAATTCACGATTACATGCGTCTTCTTTGGGCGCGGGTAGGTGTGCCCTACTCCCCCGCTACGGGTAAACCGATTACATCGCAAACCGTGTCGGAGATTGTCGACCGTATTATCGCGATGGGTGACGGGACGAAGCTTTATATCCTTGCTCCGATCGTGCGCGGACGTAAAGGCGAATACCGCAAAGAATTTAAAGAGCTGCAAGCCAAGGGTTTTCAACGTGTAAAAGTTGATGGCGAGCTATACGAAATTGCCGAAGTGCCTGCGCTCGATAAAAAGCTAAAACATGATATCGAGGTCGTGGTTGATCGCTTGGTCGTACGCGAAGATTTGGGTAATCGTTTGGCAGACTCGGTAGAGACGGCTTTGCGGTTGGCAGACGGTTTGGTCATTACCGAGGACGCGTCTTCGGGTGATCAGGAAATTTTCAGCGAGAAATATGCTTGCCCCGTTTCGGGCTTTACGATTGCGGAGATCGAACCGCGATTGTTCTCGTTCAACTCCCCGCATGGTGCGTGCCCGAATTGCGATGGGCTGGGCGTGCGGATGTATATGGACGAAGCGTTGATCGTTCCTGATGAGACCAAATCGATATTAAAAGGCGCGGTCGAGCCGTGGTCGAAAAATTTCGCACCGTTTTACATGCAGGCAATGGAAGGCGTTGCGAAACATTACGGGTTCAGTGTTGCCGAGCCGTGGAAAAAGCTTAGCCGTAAAAATCAGGAGCGCATTCTTTATGGTTCAGGCGATGAAGTCGTGCCCATTACCTATGAAACAAAATCCGAGAGTACATGGAAGAGTAACAAAGCGTTCGAGGGCGTTATCCCTTCGCTTGAGCGTCGTTTGATAGAGACAGATTCTAATTCTGCACGCGAAGACATTGCAAAATACCAAGCCAGCGCACCATGCGAGCAATGTAACGGTCATCGCCTGAAGCAAGAAGCGCTAGCCGTCAAAATCGACAGCAAGCATATCTCAGAGATTAGCCAACTTAGTATAGAGGATGCGGGTGAATGGTTCGATAACGTTGATAAAAGCCTGACCGAGCAGCAAAAGCAGATCGGTGAAAAAATCCTGAAAGAGATTAACGAGCGCCTGACGTTCCTGCGTAATGTGGGTTTGGACTACCTCAACCTGTCACGATCTTCGGGAACGTTATCAGGCGGAGAAAGCCAGCGTATCCGTCTTGCGTCACAGATCGGTTCGGGCCTTACGGGTGTCTTGTATGTATTGGATGAACCATCCATTGGTTTGCACCAGCGCGACAATAACCGCTTACTGGAAACGCTGACCCGTTTGCGTGATATGGGCAATACGGTGATTGTGGTCGAGCACGATGAAGATGCGATCCGTAGCGCCGATTACCTGATCGATATGGGCCCGGGCGCGGGCGTGCATGGCGGGCGTGTGGTCGCACAAGGAACACCCGAAGAGGTGTTTAAATCCCAGCGCTCGATGACCGCCGCCTATATGAACGGTACAAAAGAGATTGCCGTCCCCGAGAAGCGTCGCAAAGGTAAGAAAGACCAAAGCATAGAAGTCGTTGAGGCCAGTGGTAACAACTTACAAAATGTCACTGCAGCTATTCCACTCGGCACGTTTACCTGCGTTACAGGTGTTTCGGGTTCGGGGAAATCAACATTCACGATTGATACGCTTTACCGTGCTGCGTCCAAAACTTTGATGAAATCAAAAGAACAACCGCTGGAGCATAAAGCGATTAAAGGCCTCGCCTTCGTGGATAAGGTGATCGATATTGACCAATCCCCTATCGGGCGCACACCGCGATCCAACCCCGCGACATATACGGGTGCGTTTACGCCGATCCGTGAATGGTATGCGGGTTTACCCGAAGCGAAAGCGCGCGGATACAACCCCGGCCGTTTTAGCTTTAACGTTAAGGGTGGTCGTTGCGAAGCGTGTAAAGGCGACGGTGTTATTAAGATCGAGATGCATTTTCTGCCCGATGTTTATGTGGAATGCGAAACATGCAGCGGCAAACGTTACAACCGCGAAACGTTAGAGATTAAGTACAAAGATAAATCAATCGCCGATGTGCTCGACATGACAGTCGAGGAAGCCGCCGATTTCTTCAAGGCCGTGCCGAGTATTCGCGACAAGATGCAAACGCTCAAAGATGTTGGTCTGACCTATATCAAGGTCGGACAACAAGCGAACACGCTTTCGGGTGGTGAGGCACAGCGTGTGAAACTGTCGAAGGAATTGTCTAAACGTTCAACGGGCAAGACGCTGTATATTCTGGACGAACCGACAACAGGTCTGCATTTCGAAGATGTCCGTAAATTGCTCGAGGTTCTGCATAAGCTGGTGGATCAGGGGAATACCGTGATAGTGATTGAACACAATCTGGATGTGATCAAAACCGCGGACCACATTATCGACATCGGCCCTGAAGGTGGGCACAAGGGCGGACAAATCATCGCGACCGGAACACCCGAAGACATTTGTAAGGTCAAAAAATCCTATACGGGTGAATACCTCAAACCGATGCTGGATAAAAAGAGCGATCAAATCGCTGCGGAGTAGCCTTCCCATGGCCGGTCCCATCCGGCCTCACCCAATTCGAGTGATAGATCATCGACCTTGATTCCGCCGGACTGCATCACGACCTTCATCGTTTTCTGACAATTCACTGCCTCCGGTGTAAAGGCATAGCGAACATATGGAAGTTTCATGCTGTCTACTTTAGATGACACGGCAAGCATGCTTTCCCAAGTAACCGCCGCTTGTTCATCGTCATCAATCAGAAGTGATTTTCGTTCCGCCAAACGATATTGCCTGTCCCCTTGCAGGGCGATCATTCTGTTTACAGGCATCAGGTTCGGGAAAACAGATTCAAATGCCGACGACAAGCGCGGGGTTTGCCCTGTGATGCTCGCGATAGCCAAAGAGAGTTCCAGCTTTTTAGATATTGCCGGTTGATTGTCCTTTACTTCCGAGCGCGCGCTCCATGTACCATGCAATTCAGATACGACCTCATCACCCTTTTTCAGAACCAGAAAAGGATGGGACAACGGCTTACCCAAAACGCAATTATCGAGGACATGGCCCCGTATTACGCCTCGCTCGCAAAACATTATACTCAGGTCTTTTGACATGTGCTGTGTTTTTCATAACAGCGCTGTTGTGTCAAGGTTTTTGGCCCTAAATTGACCCAATACGCCGATTTTGCAGGTTCTCGCTGGATTTATTACTGCCTTATATCAATAACTTAGAACAAAATGTTGAATTTTTCTTAATTTTTTGTTAATATTTAGCATAATCAAGAAACGAACAAACGGTAGTAACGGAGAAACAGCATGGCTGGAGAAGCAGCAAAAGGCTTAGGTGAAGGACTTGGTAAAGTCGGTAGCGGATTAGCCAAACAAATCATTCTTCCGAAACATTGGGGACGTAACGTCATTATTCTGGCGACGGCATCTGTCGGTCTTCCGGCTTTGACGGAAGCATGGAGCGTATCCCAAGCAGGAGGCTCCGGAGCCGGAGCATTCGTTCAAGCATTTACAACCAACGTTGCAAGCACAGGCGCGACAGTAGCGCATGCAGTACCCGATGCGGCAGGTGCTCTATGGAATATAGGCGGTTCCGGTGTCGAACACGTCTCGAACATGCCATGGGAACAAATCTGGGATGCGACATCTCAAGCCGCGGCCGGCCCGGGCGGTGTTGGTTAACAACCGACAAACTTCATTATCTGTAACGACTGAGAGCCTGTTCGATTGCCGAGCAGGCTTCTGTTTTATCCAGACATTGCACAGCACCAACCAATAATTGGAATTGGGATTGATCGGGAACCATTCCCGTAGCATTCGCCGTATCAACGATGAGATTTACGCATTCGACATACGCGCTACGCATTGCCGAAGCGGGATACTCGCCTTTTGTGGCTGCTGTAGAGGCTGCACAATGCTCTTTCACATTCTCGCTGTGGCTGGTCTTTTTTGCTTCTTTTAGAGCAGCAGCATAGTTAGAAGCCATGACCAGATTATTCTCCGACACGGCTTTCAGACAGTTTTGTTGCGTCCATTTACCACCTACACAAGCCTGTGCCACACGACCGGCAAAGTCAGCCGCAGTGGAGCTGGGTTGGTTTTGAGTGGGTTGCGCTTTTTTCTTCACATATGCGGCATCGACATGGGCGCTCAGCCCAAACAAACCGACAACCACAAAAACACTCACGGCTAAGATTGATACTTTAGTAAATACGGTCACTATATTCTCCTGATTTATACGGGCATTGTGCCCGTTGAGTGATATTCATGCAAGTTATGAGGGCTTGACGAGACCGATGATGGAATTATCATTTAAACGTATTCCCTGTTTCGTGATAATGAAGAAACATTCCAAGCCGTAATAAAAAGCCGTTTTTAATGAACAATACCGACCCGCAAGCTGCTCTCGATACCTTTGAAAACAAAGATCCTTTTCGTGTTTTCAATGGATATAGGTTTTATAATGTCTTTGGGAAAACCACCGCTTTAATTAGAGGGAATGTTCAGAAATTCTGGCAGGCTAATAACATTCTGCCCGCCGATATAGACCCCGAAGCCCGCGCGCGTCAGCTCGCGATTGTGTGCGTTAATGACCAGAACCACATTGCCGGCGTTTCAACGGCGTATAAGGGGTCGCTTGCCAAACACGGTGTTCAGCATGTCAGCCAAGAGCCCTATATTTTCTACCGCACGTTTGTGCAGCCGCAAGACCGTATTCCGTACATGGCAGAAACGATGACCGTTACGACATATGAAATTCTCAACGATATTGCGGAGATGAAGCAATTTCATGGCATGGTCATTATTCCGGACAACCCGAAATTACTTAAACCCGGCATACGCCGCCGTTTTGAAAAAGAAAATTTCGAGGTTATAGGTCAGACCGGACGCGGGACGGATGTTTACTGCCGTTACTTCACGCAATGAAAAACATTTAAAGCCCAAGGCAGGTTCGGCCCTTTAAGATCGAAATATCGCCCAATCCCTTTTTCGCCAAAATAGATGCAAACAATAACGGCAGTATTTCCGAGCAAGAATATCTTGAACAATACAAGGCTCAGTTCAAAAGAATGGACCAGGACAATGACGGGTCTGTATCTGAAATAGAATTCCAAACAAAAGGGCGCAACCGACAAATCGATCGAAGTAAATTAAAAGAACGATTTGAGGCCATCAAAAAAGAGCGCAAAAAAGAAGAGCGCCGCAATAAGCGTGAAGATAAAAACAACAATTCAGAAGCAGAGCCCAGCGAAGAATAATGCGTAAGTTTTAGCGCTTTATGCTTCCCCTTTTTCGGGCGCAACAAAAAAACACAAAAGGGTCACAACCACCATAGCCACCACGATTGCAGGGCCGGATGGCCAATCCAGCCAATATGAGAGCACGAGCCCTAACATATAGGCGCAAACAGACACAAAAACCCCCGCGGGAATTTTCTTGGTTTTCACATGTAAAACCGCCAATGCGGGAAAAATCAAACTCGCAAAAACGAGATACACACCGATAAGGTTCACCGCAAACGGTACACAC
>CAYGQG010000116.1:0-1242 GCA_964351955.1 uncultured Micavibrio sp.
CGCTGATTTAGCCGCTTGCGTGTCCTTCTTGGAAGAAACAGGCCCGGACTGATTTTTCTTAGGCGCTTTGGCTTTTTCGTCCTTAACAGCTGCTTCTTTTTTCTTTTTGTTTTCAGCTTGCTTGGCTTTGGTTTCTTCAGAACCTGTTACAGGCATGTCTTCGAAATCATCACCGAATACAGGACCGCTGTCTTTGCCTTTGGCTTCGACATCACGGTCAACCAGCTCGATGATCGCGACAGGAGCCGCATCGCCGTAACGGAAGCCCGCTTTCAGTACTCGAGTGTAACCACCCGGACGGTCAGCATAGCGTTCAGCCAAAACATCAAAGATTTTAGCAACCATAGCTTCGTCGCGCATTTTAGAAATGGCCTGACGACGCTTAGACAGAGCCGTTGCAGGCTTGTCATTGGCTTGCTTACCCAATGTGATCAGCTTTTCGATGTAAGGCTTCAATTCCTTTGCTTTTGGAACTGTTGTTTTGATTTGCTCATGCTTAACAAGAGCAGCCGCCATATTTGCCAGCATCGCCTTACGGTGGCTGGAGTCACGGTTTAGTTTACGTTGTTTGATACGATGTTTCATTGTATCGGTCCTTTCGTTTGCCAGCCTTACTGGCGTTACTGCGGCCTCACGTATGAGAGCCATTTACAAACCGAAGCGCATCCGCATATGCAATTACGCTTCGGGGCGGGCAACAACGCCCTATTTATCGCAGGCGGTTAAGCCTTAGAACTGTTGATCTTCAGTTTTCTTCGCGAGTTCTTCGATGTTCTCAGGAGGCCATCCTTCGACCTGCATACCAAGATGCAGACCCATAACAGTCAGGACCTCTTTGATTTCGTTCAAAGACTTACGACCGAAGTTCGGTGTACGAAGCATGTCGCTCTCGCTCTTTTGAACCAGATCGCCAATGTAAACGATGTTGTCGTTTTTCAGGCAGTTTGCAGAACGAACAGACAATTCCAGTTCTTCCACTTTCTTGAGCAGGTTCTTGTTGAACGGTAGTTCGTGCTCTTCTTCTTTTTCAGAAGCCACTTCAGGCTCATCGAAGTTTACGAAGACTTGCAACTGGTCTTGCAGGATACGTGCAGCGAAGGCTACAGAATCTTCCGGTGAAATCACACCGTTTGTTTGCAATGTCAGTGTCAGTTTGGCGTAGTCAGTGAGCTGCCCAACCCGTGTGTCTTCGACTGCGTATGTTACTTTGCCGATCGGAGAGAACACAGACTGGCCAGGAAT
>CAYGQG010000116.1:1252-6435 GCA_964351955.1 uncultured Micavibrio sp.
CTTTATCCAATGTACAGATAACCAGATCAGGGTTCATGATTTCGATGTCAGCACCAGCTTCGATTTGCGCAGCTGTGACTTCACATGGGCCTTCGGCTGTCAGACGCATTTTCTTGGGGCCTTCGGCATGCATGCGAACAGCCAACGCCTTGATATTCAGGATGATGTCAGTCACATCTTCGCGAACGCCTTCGATTGAAGAGAACTCGTGCAATACACCGTCGATTTGAACGGCTGTTACCGCTGCACCTTGCAATGATGAAAGCAAGATACGACGCAGAGCGTTACCAAGAGTAAGACCGAAACCACGCTCAAGTGGCTCAGCCACAACTTTACCTGTATTAGGCAGGTCGCTGTGTGAGATGTCGAGTTTTGTAGGCTTAATAAGTTCTTGCCAGTTCTTCTGTATCATTTTTAGTTTCCTTTTTGCTTCACCCGGCTCTTAACCGGTCTCTTGCGGTTGATAAAATAGTAAAGCATCCCCGCATCACATAGACACGGGGATACAAAATCAATTAAACGCGACGACGCTTTGGCGGACGACAGCCATTGTGCGGGATCGGTGTGATGTCATTGATCTGACGGATAACAAAGCCAATGCTTTGCAAT
Organism: uncultured Micavibrio sp.; assembly: GCA_964351955.1. Taxonomy (GTDB): domain Bacteria; phylum Pseudomonadota; class Alphaproteobacteria; order Micavibrionales; family Micavibrionaceae; genus TMED27. The sequence continues at coordinate 1,862 of CAYGQG010000116.1, forward strand.
GCGCGCAATGCGCTTTCGCGGCCTGAACCAGGACCCTTAACGCGAACGTCAAGTTCCTTCATTCCGTGTTCCTGTGCCTTACGGCCAGCATCTTCCGCAGCCATCTGCGCCGCATATGGCGTAGATTTACGTGAGCCTTTGAAGCCCATCATGCCTGCTGATGACCAGGAAACAACGTTGCCTTGTGCGTCAGAAATTGTGATCAATGTGTTGTTGAATGTGGAATTCACGTGAACAACACCAGAGGAGATATTCTTCTTCTCTTTTCTTTTTGCTTTTGCCTTTGGTTTAGCCATTGTTCATGCCCTCCTTATTTCTTTTTGCCGGCGATTGGTTTAGCCGGACCTTTACGGGTGCGGGCGTTCGTGCGTGTACGCTGACCGTTAACAGGCAAGCCACCACGGTGACGCAGGCCACGGTAACACTTCATGTCCAACAAACGCTTGATGTTCATGGAAACTTCGCGACGAAGATCCCCTTCGATGATGTATTCATCAGTGTCGATTTCTGCGCGAATGCGGTTCAGAGTGTCTTCGTCCAGTTCGCCCATGCGGCGTTGAACGTCGATACCTAATTTTTCACAGATTTTGAATGCTGTTGTGCGACCAATGCCGTGAATATACATCAAAGCAATTGGCGTACGCTTTTTGTCGGGTACGTTGACCCCGGCGATACGTGCCATTTTAGTTCCTTTCAATTTCAACCAAACCGTTGTCAGCTCCGCGCGTTAGGCTTTCGCTACGTCGGTTTGTAAACCTATCCCAATATTGGAATCATGGCGGAGTATAGGCATTTTTGCCCATACGTCAACAACTTTATGAGTGTTGGAAAATAAAGGGTTTAGGCCACTTGCTGCGATGCAACAACGCCATCAATATCGGATGTTACGTCATCGATAGATTTCATACCGTCGATTGAGCGAAAAAGGCCTTTTTCCTTGTAATATGGAATAATCGGCGCGGTTTGCTCGTTATAGACGCTCAAGCGGTTTTTAAGCGTTTCCGCGTTGTCATCGGCACGAGCGCCGCCTGTTTCGGCTGCGCGGGTCTTGATGCGCTCTAACAGAGCGTTTTCATCAACTTCGAGGACAATAACGTGATCGATAGATTTGCTCATGTCTTTGAGCATTTCATCCAAAGCTTCGGCTTGTGCGACCGTTCGCGGGAAGCCGTCGAGGATGAAACCGTTTTCGCATTCCGCAGACTGGATGCAGCTGGCGATCAATTCGATGATGATTTCATCAGAAACCAATTCACCGGAATCCATAATGGATTTAAGACGTTGGCCGAGTTCGCTGCCGCTGGCGACTTCCGCACGGAGCATATCACCCGTAGAAAGCTGTTTGATGCCGTGCTTGTCTTGCAAAATTTTAGATTGCGTACCTTTACCAGCGCCCGGGGGGCCAAACATTATAATATTCATCAATGCCTTCCTTGTTAGATGATCTCTACTTCATGCCGCGCATCATGCCGCGACGCTTGCCTAGTTTTGCTTTCTTCATCAACCCTTCATATTGGTGGGCAATGAGATGCGAGTGGATCTGCGCTACCGTATCGAGCGTCACCGTCACCACAATCAGGAGTGAGGTACCGCCCAGTGAATAGAACGGGATGTTGTATTGCGCGATCATAAATTCAGGTGTCAAACAGACAAAGACCAGATATATACCGCCAATAACAGTCACACGCGTCAACACGAAGTCCAGATAATCGGCTGTGTTCTTGCCCGGACGAATACCAGGGACAAAGCCACCGTATTTACGCAAAGTCTCTGCGTTCTCTTCAGGGTTAAAAACAATCGCGGTGTAAAAGAAACAAAAGAACAGGATCAGAGCACCATATAAAGCCATGTAGACCGGCTGCCCGTGCTGGAGATACTGCGCAATTGTTGCTGTGAAATCACCGCCATCCGCGCCACTAAAACCGACAATAGTCAGAGGCAGCAGCAATAGTGAAGACGCGAAAATCGGAGGAATAACACCCGATGTATTCAGCTTCAACGGGATATGGTTGGTATCACCGCCCATCGTCTGGTTACCCTGCTGTCGTTTCGGATATTGCACCATGACGCGGCGCTGAGCGCGCTCTACGTAAACTACGAGGACGATTACGCCGATAACCATTGAGAAGATAACAAGCAGGTCAATTGCGCTTAATGCGCCTTGACGACCAAGCTCTAACGTTCCGGCAATCGCGCTCGGCCATTCCGCAATAATACCGGCCAGAATGATCAGGGAAATACCGTTACCGATACCGCGCTGTGTGATTTGTTCACCCAACCACATCAAGAATACCGTACCGCCCACAATCGTAATGATCGTAGAAATACGGAAGAACATACCCGGATTAAGCACAGCCGAGCCTGTAGAGCCCTGCATGCTCTCAAGCCCTACAGCCAAGCCGTAAGCCTGTACTGTTGCCAAAAGAACCGTCAGATAGCGGGTGTATTGGTTGATTTTCATGCGGCCTGTCGGGCCTTCTTTTTTCATGGCCTCAAGCTGCGGTGACATTGCCGAAGCAAGCTGCATGATAATCGAGGCCGAAATATACGGCATAATATTCAGGGCAAAAATCGTCATCCGAGACAACGCACCACCCGAGAACAGGTTCAGCGTATCCAAGATACCGCCGCCGCGCTGAGTGAAAATTTCATTCCAGACATGCGGGTCGATACCCGGCACGGGAATATACGTACCCAAACGATAAACGAGCAACGCGCCCATAACGAATAGCAAACGACTCTTAAGGTCTGTTGCTTTGGCTAAGGCGCCCCAATTGGCATTTTTTGCAAGCTGTTCAACGGCGGATGCCATATTTACTCCTCAAAATAACTGTCATAGATCAAAGGAGAGTCATAAAGAATAATGCCCGCCTCTACAAGAGGCTAAACACAATTAGGACACGCGTTTTTCGCGTTCACGGTGATTTTAGAAGATATTGAAAGGGCTTACTTAGCGAGTTTTTGATCCCACTTGCGACATTTTGATTCAACACGCGCATATTCCCTAGGGTTATCATGGGCTTTCTGGCGCTTGGCTAGCACGGGCATAATTTTATCATTCACTTTTTCAAGTTCTTTGATGAAATCCTTTTGTAGCTTTTCCTGCGCTCTTTCTATCTGGGAAACATGAATTGGGCCAACCGCAGTATCAAGCCGGCGGGAGATTTTTACCAACTCGCTTTTAACCTTTGGCGAGTATTCACGGACAAATTTACGTAGGATCCGTATATGCCCATTTTCGTGATTCAGCACCGCTGCATATTCACAGGAGTTACGCCCGAAATTACTGGCGACGTGAATTTCCGGTTTGGCGTAAAACTTTACTTCCATACGCTTGAGCTTCACGCATGCCTTATCACCAAGTGACGACACTTCGAATTTCGTCGCCGTACGGAAGCCGATTTCACCTCCGCCAAGACCGCCAACCACGGAGCCTTTCGAGCCGCCATGGAGATCCGTCAGGTCTTTAGCCGATTTTGTTCGGATATATTTTGTGCGGGTGGTCGCCGTTTTGACGGCAAGGCTTGGGTTTGAATCTTTACATTTAAGGGATTGAGCTTGTGCATCAAGGCTGAAACCGCCGACAAACGTCACAAGAAGCCCCGTACAGAGCCATAAACACCATTTTTTGATCATAAAACCGCCCACTTGCTTAGTTTACCATCATAGCGGGTGAAACGTGAAAAAAAGCTTTAAATTTAAGAAGAAACGGGCAAAAACAAAAAAAGCGCCCCAACGGAGCGCTCTTTGTAACCTTATGATCTAAAAGACTATTTGTCTTTTTTAGCGTCCTTAGCAGCTTCTGCAGCTTTACCGAATAGTGCAACTTCGACTTTGACGAATTCGATCTTGCCGCCGGCTTTTTCAACAGCTGCTTGCGCAGATTTAGTCGCTTTGGAGATTTTCAGCTGAACTTTGGCTTTCAAGTCGCCTTTTGTCAGCAATTTAACGCCATCAAGCTTACGACGGATAACACCGGCTTTAACCAGAGTTTCGTCATCAATCACTTTGCTACCATCGATTTGTTTTGCGTCAATCGCAGCTTGTAGCTTGCCTGTTGTCAATTCAGCGTAGTTCGTTGTAAAGCGCTTGTTGTTGAAGCCACTTTTCGGCATACGCATATAAATTGGCATCTGACCGCCTTCGAAGCCGTTAATGGCAACACCCGAGCGTGATTTCTGGCCTTTTTGACCAACGCCAGAGGTTTTGCCCTTGCCGGAACCAATACCGCGACCAACACGTGTGCGGTTTTTTGTCGCGCCTTCGTTATTTTTTAATTCATTCAGTTTCATCGCTTCAATCCTTTAAAAACCCTAAGCCGCGTCTACAACTTTGACCAAGTGACGTACTTTTCTGATCATGCCGCGTACAGACGCAGTGTCTTCCAATGTACGAGTGCGGTGCATTTTGTTAAGGCCCAAACCGATCAATGTCGCGCGCTGATATGCTTGGCGACCGATTGGTGAACCGGTTTGTGTAACAGTAACGGTCTTGCCTGAAGGTGCTTTCTTCGCAGTCTTCTTAGGCGCAGCTTTCTTAGGAGCAGCCTTAGTTTCAGTGGCTTTCGCTTCTGT
>CAYGQG010000117.1:0-6345 GCA_964351955.1 uncultured Micavibrio sp.
ATTCCTCACTGCTGCCTCCCGTAGGAGTCTGGACCGTGTCTCAGTTCCAGTGTGGCTGATCATCCTCTCAGACCAGCTACTGATCGTAGACTTGGTAGGCCTTTACCCTACCAACTATCTAATCAGACGCGGGCTAATTCATAGGCGATAAATCTTTGGACCGGAGTCATTATGAGGTATTAGCGCAAATTTCTCTACGTTATTCCTCACCTATGTGTATATTCCCACGCGTTACGCACCCGTGCGCCACTCACCCGAAGGTTCGTTCGACTTGCATGTGTTAGGCCTGCCGCCAGCGTTCGTTCTGAGCCAGGATCAAACTCTTAAGTTTGAATCCATCAAATCACTCAAAAAAGAATTTTGGTTATTTGAAGTATAAATATCTTCAAAGACCTGCTTTTATTTACTGCTTGATTGGAACGGGAAAGTCCCAATCATTGCTTTCAAATTTTCCCAATCCGAAGACTGGAAAAATGTGCGTCTTGTAAGACTACGTAAACAACAGGTCTTTTTGTTTTAAGTGTATTCAATACACACTTTGCACGAATGCAAAGCCAAAGCGCTGCTGCCTGCGTAATCCTTCTTTCCTATTCACGATGTTCAAGAACCTATCGGCACAAAACCGAATAAGAAGAAGTTTCGAAAACTTCTTATTATTCGCTTCTCTACATACTTAGTGATTAACAGCAATCTAAACATTCAGAATACTGTCGTCAACAAAGACACAAAAAATGTAGAATTTTCAATGTCTCACACACTGTTTCGGGAATTCCCTGCTCAAGGTGTGGAGGGATATATACGCATCTGATTCTGATCCGTCAAACCTTTTTTTCGTCTTTTTTGCATTTTTTTAGGTATCGGCTTTTTTAGCGTTCAGATTATAATAAAGTTGCGGTGTGAGTTCCTCACATATAATAACTAGAAAACGCTGGAGTGCCTTATCCTTACCTCATTAATTCTTCTACATATCACGGGTGCCGTTTGCCTTCTCTTATGGGGCACGCGCATGGTGAAGCTTGGCTTTACACGCGCTTACGGAACATCCCTTCGTAAAACAGTCTTAAAAGGAACGTCAAACAGAATCGTCGCCTGCCTGTCCGGTATAGGCGTAACCGTCCTGCTGCAAAGCTCGACGGCAACAACATTGCTGCTTATTTCTTTTGTAAAGAACCACGCCATACCACTCGCTGCGGCGCTGGCTGTTATTATCGGATCGGATATCGCGACAACATTGGTTGCGCAAATCTTGACCTTTGATTTCTCTTGGCTCTCCCCTGTCTTATTAATTCTCGGCATATCGGGACACATGATGAACGAACAGGGCGGGCGTAAACGCCACCTGTTCAGAGCCATGATCGGTCTAGGCCTGATGCTGTTATCCTTGAGCCTTATTAAACAGGCCTCCGCCCCGCTAGGTGATTCGGAAACCCTGCCCCTTATATTAGGTCCGCTTGAAAAAGATCCTATCCTTGCGATTCTGGTCTCGGCCATCCTGACATGGATCATGCATTCCTCTCTGGCCGCCGTATTATTGTTCGCAACCTTGGCTTCGGGCAACATCATCGATCTGGAACTCGGCATATTAATGATTCTGGGCGCAAATCTTGGCGGTGCCTTCATCGCCTTTGCCGTTACCTTTAAAGACGGCGTAGAAGCACGGCGTGTCACAACAGGCAACATCATTATGCGTTGCATAACCGTTATCCTGTTCCTGATCTTCTTTGAAAGAGTCCAAGAAACATTAATAAGCAGCGGCTTTTCAATTTCCCGCAACATGGTCAACCTGCACACGGCCTTTAACGTTATACTGGCGATTATGTTCCTGCCGAGCGTCACGCTTGTCGCAAAGCTTTGTAACAAGATCATTCCGTCAAAGACCTACGACAAGAAACCGCCGCATGAACCACTTTATCTGGACGAGCAAGCCTTAAGCTCGCCCGTGGTTGCCTTGGCGGGGGCTGCGCGTGAAACCATGCGCATGTCTGAAATGGTCGAGGACATGCTCCAAAAAACCATTGATGCCTTTAAGGACAACAACACAGGGTTAGCCAAAGACATCCGCACGCAGGATGATACAGTCGACATCCTGTACACAAAGATCAAACTCTACCTGACCCGCCTGACTCAAGAGGCATTAGACCCAAAAGAATCGGATCGCTACCTGCAAATCATGACATTCGCCACCAATCTGGAATATATCGGCGACATTATTGATAAGAGCCTGATGGAAATGGCGCAGAAAAAAATCAAACATAAAGAGCGCTTTTCCGACCAAGGCTGGCTGGAGATTAAAAACTTCCACGCCGAGGTCACGCATAATATGCGCACCGCGCAAGCGATCTTCCTGTCTGAAGACCCCGAACTGGCCCAGCAATTGATTGACCAGAAGAAAGATATCGCGGGGGCGGCCAAGGCCAGCTCGGCGCAACACTTCGAACGCTTGCGTGACGGCCTGCCCGAAACCATCGCGACCAGCTCCCTGCATCTGGACATCATTCGTGACTATCGCCGTATCAACAGCTACATCACATCTGTCGCCTATGCGATCTTAGAAAATGCGGAGAGATATAAAGAGCAGCGCAAAAAGCACTAAAGCAAACCGGCAGCGCGCAATTCCTCGCCCATCTCTTCGGGCGGGGCTTCGTTATCACCACCCATGACAAATACACCGCGATCAGCGGGCGCTTTCTCTGCTTGAAAATAGCGCCACCCCTGAAACGGGCGATGCGGCGCATTGACCGTCAAAACAATTTCTGGATCTTGCAGGATCATACAGCGCGTGCCGTGGCTTTTCGTTTCCACCATCTCGAAACCGAGGATTTTCTGACGGCACTGCACACGGCTTTTCATCACCCGATACAAAGACCCGCCTGTCTTAAGTATCTCGTCTCCGCGCTTGGGCATAAACCTCGTCCAACATGGCACGGCGGGCTGCCCGTGATAATCCATCACTTCCTGCGCCTGCCACGCGGCATATTCATCCAGCGTGTCACAACCGACAATTAATTTAATAACGTTGAGAGCCATAAAGACATATATATGCGCCGTATCCCGCAAAGCCAAGCACACGGGGATAAAAACCCAAAAACGATTCACATGCCTGTGTATGTATGCCTATAATTGCAAAGATATAATAAATACAATTTCCCAACGCCTCTTTCGGCATGTCATTACACACACATATATATTTCAGCCTTCTGCTGTTCGCGCTCGCATTTCTTGGTATCGCATTCACAGCTTTAGCCCAAAATTCCGAAGGTTTCAGCCAGCCGGTTGTAGCGCCGTTTGTTGTCGATAACACAAACGCACAAACCCATATCCGGCAGTTTCAAAATTTTCGCCAACTGCAAACCGACCAGAACGGCCAACAAGCAAACAACACGCAAAACGGAAATTTTCAGTACCAGCCAAATGACCGCCGCGCACAAAACTCCGCCAACACCCGCAACTATAACCCGCTATATCAGCAAATAAATATCCCGAAGGCCGCAGCATTGCAATTCCGTGACCGTAAAGCCCCCTTGGATTATATCGAAGAAGCAGGCGGCTTTACCTTCCACGCAGACAAGGAACGCACATTCGTGCTTTACCCAGACGGCAGCGCACAACCTTTACAAGTCAGCGCATGGAATTATAAACCGATCATGATCCCGCCCGGATCAACCGTCGTCATCCCGCGTGATCCAAAGCCGTTTGACTTTATCCAGAGCGCAAAAGATGTCAGCCAGATTTTATCCAATCTGGCTGTTACCGCTATCTTTATTGATGATGTTGCTGACGACTAAGGACTAAATACGTTCAGATTATCTTGCTGGCCATCCGCTGTCAGGCCGCCACTATTCTGTCCCACTGATGCCGTTCTGTTCGGATCTGTGTTCGGATCGTAACCAGGCTGCGAAGTAACCGCTTCAGGTGCTGTTTCAATACCTTCTACAAGCTTGGCTTTTCCGGCATCCGTGACCGAGCCTTCTTCGATTGCACCCGGACCAACATAAAAACTTATCTCACCGTCTGCGCTCTCGATATAAAATCCGAATAATTCGCTGTCTGTAACATCCGCGCCGCCGTCCTGATGCGCAACCACGCTGACTTTAAAATCATCACCAAGACTTGCCAAAACTTCTTGCGGGGTACGACCGTTCAAATCCATCGCATTCATTGCAATATTGTGTCCGCCGGTTGCCCCATTCGGCGCAAGAGCAAGACCATAAACTTGAAAATCATCGCTGAACTTAAAAACTTCTGTCCCGTCTTCGGCTTTAAATGACATTGTCGTGGCATCAAAATCACCCGTAATGGCATCGCCGTAATCCATGAATCCGGCAGTCTCGTTTTTATCAAAATGTGTGACCTTAATTTCGTTCGGGTCCGCTGGTGGTGTGACCGGAGCCTGTGGGTTACCATTGCTGGCGCTTGGTCCGCCTTGTGCCGGTGCCGGAGGCGCTTTAATCTGAATATGTGGATGTTGATCGGCAAAGCGCTGAATCTCTCTAGCGTAATCAACACCGGATTCGGCAACATCATACTGACGTGCAATACGATAAACATCTGATTGTGTTGTGCTGAAAGCTCTATCGCTTTCGTCATCAAATTTCGGGTCAACCCAAGAAGCACCACCGTTTTCGTTCACGTAATCGATGACTTCCTGCATCATTTCCTGCGCATCGCGATATTCACCGCCACGCTCACTACGCCAATCCGACATATGCTGAACAAATGCAGCACGGGCCGAAGGGTCAGAAAACGTAATGACATCCTGATCTACAAATCTTTGCGCAAAACCGTCATCCAGTGCACCACCTGTCGCCAGTGAATGGCTTTGTGCAATAAACGCAGCGCGCGCTGCTTCTATTTCATCCGGTGTTCCCGTAAATTCGACAATACCGTCTGCTTCCCACTTGGCTAAAATCATGCCGCCAAATGTGTTTGGTCGTCCTTGTGCTTCTGCGTCAGTAAACTTGAAACTTTCATCCGAACCCCAAAGACCTTGCGAATGTTCCGTAGGTCCTCCAGCTTCAAAGAATTCATTCTTATCATGCGCTGTGCTCGGCGCGACCCAGTTATTCAATGCTGATTGTGGTAATTCTTGGCCATTCGCATCGACACCGCTGGCTTCGTTAAACTGGTGTACTTGGCCTTTTTGCCATGCTTCCCAACCCTCAGCTAGGGAGTTTTCAATTCTGCGCTCGGCACTCGGATTACTATTGTCACGGCCCAGACCAAGGTCTTGCAAGAAATTCGCAAGATCAGGATGAAACGCCTGCATCATTGCCATTAAGCCGCCGTCAAAGACATTACCAAAATTCAGATTATTATCAGCGATAAGCTGAACAAATTGTGTGGTGAAGCTACTTTCGCGGATCTTTTCCGCCATCTCTGCTGCAGATGTCAGGGAAGTATCATTAAACACATCCTTGATCATGTTCTGCATTTCTTGCGGTAACGGTCTATTGCCCAGAGTTGCAAAACTCTGGATCAACTCATTTGCCGCCGCCTCTCGTGCAGGACCGTCGAGCTGTACGACCCCTGCTGCATTACTTAAAAGATTAGTGATTACACCCTGTAAAGGTGCTGAAAGAGCTGCGCCATTGCGCGCTTCTATTAAATCATTCGCAAGCGCGTTGAGAAACTGGGACGCTCTGTCTCCAGAAACCGGCGCTGGACGCGTTGGTGTCGGTGGTGTTGCGGGTGTAGTGCCCATTTAATACCCTCTTAGTATTATCGTTTACCGCTTAATCCGTTGCTTTTTTTAGGCTTTTAATTTTTATCGTGCCTTTTTTCGCCCTTTTATAATGCTTGGAATAGTTTAATTTTGTCTTAATATTGGTCCTGAATGAGTGGAAAATCTGGAAATACGCCGTTTTTGAGCATTATCACCGTGACCCGTAACAATGCACGCGGGATACAGCGCACATTCGTATCCATGCGGCACCAAACCTCCCAAAACTTCGAATGGATCGTAATTGACGGCAATTCAGCCGATAACACGGTCGATTTTCTGCAAAAAACTCGCAACAGCCACGCCCTTATAACTGCTCTCGAAACGGGTAAAGTTTGTATTCTCGGACGAAGACTGCGCCTGATATTGTGTGCTCAAAGTCGCGGAATAAATCGCCTATCGCATCCGGCGTGTCGGTTGGTTGTGTAGCTTTCATGCTGACTCTTTTACATCATCTTCGATTACGGACCATGCACGCTCGATCCATGCATTGATCGATTCTTTGGGTAAAAAGATACCCGATGCGCTTTTCGCCCCTTCATAGGCCGCAAACCATTTATCACTATTTTCGCGATATTGTCGAATTTCTTTCTCCAACAAATGCACGTCTCCCTGCGCGATAACGC
>CAYGQG010000118.1:0-6215 GCA_964351955.1 uncultured Micavibrio sp.
GGCCCGTGATACGTGTATTGGCCGCCCCGCCCCGCTTCATAGACGGGAAAGTCGGCATTCAATAAGTCCGTGTCCTTCGCACTCGTCCCTGCCGTATAAAGCGATGGATGCTCCAACACCCACACGCATTCCTCGCCACCATGTTTGTGAATAGCCGCGACGCGCTCATCCATAAAGGATAACGCGTCTTCATACGGCACAGGCTTCTGAGAAATCTTCCATTCCATGATGCTAGGGATATAAGACGGTTTTGCACTACGCGCAAGAAGCCACAAGCTTAATGCGGCTTTTTCGCGATCATAAAGGCCGCTTTATCCGAAGCGGGCCGCCAGTAATGCTCAACCTCAAACCCTTCAGCAACGATCTCTTCTTTCAAGGCTTCCGCACTTAAAGATTCCACATACGGCAAAAAACTAAACAACCGAAAGAACGCAGCGATATATTTGAACGCCGCCATGCTATCGGCAACGCATACTGTACTACTTACAAAATAACCGCCGGGTTTTAGCGTTTTATATATACTCGCTATGACCTCGCGCCTGTTCTTTAAGAGATGCAAAAGACTAAGAGCCAGCACAACATCATAGACCTCCCCCTCAAACGCAAACTCGTCCGTTGATATACATTCAAAACTAACGTTCTCGACACCAGCGTCAGCGGCTCTACCTCTGGCTATCTCGATCATATTTTCGGATAAATCGGTCGCATGTATATGTGCAACATGCTCAGAATGCAGAACAGACGTTCCGCCAGTACCACAACCTAGCTCTAGAACGCTCATACCATCATGAAAAATCTTACGCGTTTCATCGAGCTTGTATTCATACGAATCTTGATCCGAGATCGCCTGATTTGAATACCTACGCGCTATAAAATTCCAAAAAGCGGCTGAATGTTTCATTTTTCTAAAGATACAGTCTGCCTAAATGGTGCGGCCGAGAGGACTTGAACCTCCACGGGATTTAACTCCCACAGCGACCTCAACGCTGCGCGTCTACCAATTCCGCCACGGCCGCACAAGGCTATAAAAAGTGAGGGTGTCGGTGGACGCACAATGCTTTAGCAAAAGCCCTATCCCGCTGCAACAAAAACATTACACATATGCGCCTTTACGTATTTTGCATTGCACCACAAGAACCGCTTGCATACCGCAGTTTTATTAGCTATCGAGGTGCAGAATTAAAATAAACGCAAGCAGTACAACCTCAGAACGGTACGGAAAAAATGACGCAGAAATCAAAAAACAGCAAAGAAGCCCTCTGGAAAGATGCCTTGGACTACCACCGCCTGCCTGAACCGGGTAAAGTGGCATTAAAGCCCACAGTAGGTCTGGCGACACAACGCGACCTTGCTTTGGCATATTCCCCTGGCGTTGCTGCCCCTTGCGAAGAAATCGAAAAAGATCCGCTAACCGCTTATGACTATACGTCCAAGGGTAACCTTGTCGCCGTTATCACTGATGGTACAGCTGTTCTGGGTCTTGGCAATATCGGCGCGCTGGCTTCCAAACCTGTGATGGAAGGTAAGTCCGTTCTGTTCAAGAAATTCGCCAATATCGACTCAGTCGATGTTGAAGTCGACATGACCACACAAATGGAAGATGACGAAGAGCGCGAAGCATACATCGAACGTTTCGTCGACATCGTCGCTTCACTTGAGCCTACATATGGCGGCATCAACCTTGAGGATATTAAAGCACCTGAGTGCTTCGAGATTGAAAAACGTCTTAAAGAGCGCATGAACATTCCCGTTTTCCACGATGACCAACACGGAACGGCAATTATTGTTACTGCTGCATTCAAGAACTGGTTACATGTTACAGGCCGCGACCCATCGAAGTTGCGGCTTGTTGCTTCTGGGGCCGGTGCTTCTGCTATTTCCTGCCTAACACTCTTGATGAGTGCCGGTTTGAAAAAAGAGAACATCATTGTATGTGACCGCGAAGGCGTAATCTACAAAGGCCGTAACAGCGGCATGGACCCACAAAAAGAGCGTTTTGCGAACGATACAAAACTCCGCAACCTCGAAGAAGCTTTGGTCGATGCAGATATCTTCCTAGGCCTGTCTGCCGCTGGCGCTGTGCAAAAAGACTGGGTTAAAAAAATGGGTAAAGCACCATTGCTGCTGACCCTTGCTAACCCGACACCGGAAATCATGCCCGAAGAAGCACGCGAGGCAAAGCCGGATGCAATTATTTGCACCGGACGTTCCGACTATTCCAATCAGGTTAACAACGTATTGTGCTTCCCGTTCATCTTCCGTGGCGCTCTGGATGTTGGCGCAACAAAAATCAACGAAGAGATGAAAGCCGCTTGCGTTGAAGCCATCGCCCAACTTGCACGCAAAGAAGTCGCCGCAGAAGTCGCCAGCGTATACAGCGACGAAAACCTTGAGTTCGGCCCTGAATATCTGATCCCGAAACCATTCGACCCGCGCTTGATTGTCGACCTGCCAATGGCGGTTGCCAAAGCCGCGATGGATAGCGGCGTAGCCACCCGCCCGATCAAAGACTTCAAAGCCTACGAACACAAATTGTTGCAATTCTTCGTTCGCACACAACTCGTTATGCGCCCGATCTACAACCGCGCAATGGAAAATCCAAAACGCGTTGTCTACTGCGAAGGTGAAGAAGAACACGTATTGCAAGCCATCCAGATCGCTCTGGACGAAGGTATTGTTAAACCGATCCTTATCGGACGTGAAAAAGTTGTCACAACCCGCGCCAAGAAACTCGGCCTACGCCTCGAAGTCGGCAAGAACATCGAAATTGTCGACCCTGAAAACGATAATCGTTACCGTGATTACTGGGAACATTACCACCAAATCATGGAACGCCGTGGTGTTACGCCCGCTATGGCCCGCGCCGCATTACGCACAGATACAACAATCATCGGCGCGTTGATGGTTCACCGCGGTGAAGCGGACTCACTGATTTGCGGTACTGTTGGACGTTACAAAGACCACCTGCGCCACATCATCAACATTATCGGCCTGAAACCCGGTGTTGAAACACCGGCGGCTATGAACGGCCTGCTCAATGCCCGTGGGACGTACTTCTTCTGTGACACACAGATCAACCCGAACCCAAGCATCGCAGAAATCTCTGAAATGACCTTGCTGGCTGCCGAAGAAGTTGGTCGCTTTGGTATCAAGCCGAAAGTTGCGCTTTTATCGCACTCAAATTTCGGTTCAGGTAACAGCGAAGTCGCGCAAAAGATGCGCTCTGCCTATCAGGACATCCGCCGCCGCGACCCGTCTTTGGAAATTGACGGTGAAATGCACGCTGATGCCGCTTTGTCTGAGAAAATCCGCAAAGCCGTAATGCCAAATTCGACACTAGACGGTGAAGCCAACCTCTTCATCATGCCCAATGTCGAATCCGCCAATATCACGTTCAACATGACCAAGATATTCTCGGAAGGTATCAGCATCGGCCCGATCCTGCTGGGTGCCGCACAACCTGTACACATTCTGACACCGTCCGTATCTTCACGCGGTATCGTGAACGTGACATCACTGGCAACCGTTGGAGCGCAGGTTTTTGACGAACAGAACGAAGACCGCAAACCCGCTAAATTGAAAAGCGCTTCTAAATAATTTACGGCCCGCATCATTAAAGGCTTGATCTCATAGCCCCTTTTCGGAGATGGTATGGCACACTGCATCGCAGGTGTGAAATATCGGTTATCTGAAAAGGTCTGCAAGACATGCTGGAAGAAACCAAAAAAACTGCTGAACAGGATCAGAACGAGGACGTTACATTCACATTGAGTGATGACGATATTCGCTCTGCTGTCGATGCTCTGCATGTTGAGGATGCAGATACCCTTACGGCTGTCCTCGATGACCTCAGCCCTGCCGATACCGCCGAACTCATCGCCAAGGTCACCCCTGACGATCGCGAAGAAATCGTCAAAATGTACGGCCCTTCCTTGAGTGCGGAAACATTCAACGAAATGGACCCCGAACTCAGCCGTTCAATCCTCGAAGGCATGGAAACCAGCCAGATCGCAGCACTGATCTCCGAGCTGGAAAGTGATGACGCGCTTGAGCTAATTGAACCACTGGACGAAACAATCCAGCAGGAGATCATCCACAAACTCTCTGCGAAAACACGTTTAGCCGTCGAAGAAGGTTTGAGTTTCCCCGAAGATTCTGCAGGCCGCCTGATGCAACGCGAAGTCGTGGCAGTCCCACAATTCTGGACTGTCGGAAAGACGATTGATTACCTGCGCGCCGCGGCCAGCGACTTGCCCGAAGACTTCTTTGACTTATTTGTCATCGACCCCGGTTACCACGTATGCGGTCAAATCCCGCTAAACCGTCTGATCCGTTGCAAACGCTCGGAAAAAATCGAAAACCTGTCGCCCGAAGCCGTAATCCCTATCCCCGCCGATATGGATCAGGAGGAAGTCGCCCACCTCTTCCGTCGCGACAACATGATATCCGCCCCTGTGGTTGATGCTGATAACCGCCTTCTGGGTGTTATCACCATTGACGATATCGTCGACGTTATCGATGAAGAGGCACAAGAAGATATCTTGAAAATGGCCGGTGTGGACCAAGGTGACCTTTACCGTGCCGTATGGTCAACCACAGGCACACGCTTTCGCTGGTTATTCGTCAACCTCCTCACCGCGATACTGGCCTCTGCCGTCATCTCTTTCTTTGACGCGACCATCGAACAAATTGTCGCCCTCGCCGTCCTGATGCCGATTGTAGCCTCCATGGGCGGAAACGCGGGCACACAGGCTCTGACGGTTGCTGTGCGCGCGCTGGCAACCAAAGAACTGTCGGGCACGAACACCGCGCGTATTATCTGGAAAGAAACACTGGTTGGTTCTTTGAACGGGGCAGCATTTGCCTTAATTACAGGCGTAACGGCGACCCTGTGGTTCGACAACGCGACTCTGGGTGTTGTCATCGCTTTGGCGATGATTATCAACATGGTCGTTGCCGGATTATTCGGCGCAGCAATTCCCATTTTAATCGACCGTAGCGGCAGTGACCCTGCCGTTGCATCAACCGTCTTCCTCACAACCGTAACAGATGTCGTTGGCTTTTTTGCATTTTTAGGATTAGCCGCTATATTGCTCCTCTGATGGTTGGAAATAGAAACAAGGGTAAAAACCATACGCTATGTCAGCATCCAAGCTTGTAAAGCCCAACGTTGAATTTAAAGACAGCTACCTCGACGCACTGGATGAGTTCCATGCCGAGGGCCGTTACCAATTCCTTGACCGCGCTGAAATCGAAAAAGATTTCCAATCCTTCGTTGATGATTTGAACGAAGGCCGCCGCCACTTACACAAACCCTACGCTGACTGGGTCGAGCCTGTGCCTGAAACAATCCTCTGGATGGTAAAGGGCGATCAATATATCGGCACATTTAATATCCGCCACCGCCTTAACTGGCATTTGGAAAAATGGGGCGGTCATATCAACTTCGTCGTACGCCCATCTATGCGCGACAAAGGCTTCGGCAAAAAGATCCTGCAAAAAGGCATGCCCTATATCTGCTATGTCGGTATTGACCGCGCTCTTGTCACCGTATCTCCGAAAAACAAAGCGGCTATCCAGATAATCGAGTTCTGCGGTGGTCAAATGGAAGATGAAACCACGGAAACAGACAAGTTTCCTGCCCGTCGCCGATACTGGCTGGATTGTTCATAATACTTGCAACACCGCCGATTTTGCTTATAAAGGCGTATGGCAAAAAAGACACCCAAAAAGAAAACAAAGAAGAAAAACAAATCAAAGAACCAAAAACGTTCGATTTTCGGCTTTTTGGTTAAATGGACCTTTGTTGCCGGCCTATGGGCCACCATCATTCTTGCAGGTGTTTTTGCCTACTACGCCCAAGAACTCCCCGATATCACCAAAGATGCCAGCTTTGACCGCAAACGCGCAATTATAGTGCAGGATCGCAACGGCGATGTTGTCGCCCGTTACGGCGAAATTGTCGGAAACAAAGTCAATGTCGATGAAATACCGCCATATCTGGTGCAAGCCGTGCTTTCTATTGAAGACCGCCGCTTCTACAGCCATTTCGGCCTAGACCCGTTGGGCCTTGCCCGTGCTATGTTCGTCAATGTCCGCGAAGGTCGCGTAGCCCAAGGCGGCTCGACCATCACGCAACAATTAGCCAAAAACCTCTTCCTCTCTCAGGAACGAACCCTGAAACGTAAAATTCAGGAAGCCATGCTGGCCTTTTG
>CAYGQG010000119.1:0-6166 GCA_964351955.1 uncultured Micavibrio sp.
GATCAATGACGGTGACTTCTATCGTCGCTATGCGGCCTTCGGGCGCTTTGGCGACAGTGGGGGAGAAACGGCGGTCGATGAAATCTACGGGCAAATGCCAAAGCAGGTCCAGAACCTTTGGCCCACCAAGCAGCTTTTCCAGCAGCTTGGCATTGCGTGGTCCTACGCCGGGCAGAGTTGTCAAAGCCCTGAACAGGGCATCTAAATCAAACGGACGCGCCATGGCCTGAATTTTTTATACGGTTATTTACGCGCAACGCAAAAACGCATAACAAGATCAGCGCCAGTCCCGAAATCATCAGCGCGATTGGCCATCCCAAAGTGTCTGCGAAATAGGTCGATGTGTAATACCCGATAAAGGACAGCAAAGAGAAGATAGCCGATAACAACAGAGCGCGGCTTTTCAATCGCATGCTCAGGATCAGAAACGCGGTCGGCAATGCAGGGAAGATGATGTCCAATGGCGTTTCATAGAGTAGCGCCATACATGCCGAGAACACTAAGCCCGAGCCGAAGAAGTACCATAAAGGCACGAGGCGGCTTGCGGAGTTATAACGTATCCATTCGGCGGCCAGCACCATTGATATACCCGTGAAGATCGAGACATAGGCAAAGAACTCATCATCAGGGAAACCCCAGCTATAGCCGTAATGCTTGGCGTAAAGGCTGATAAAGACAACAGTTGAGAAAGTGATCAGCGTGCGACTGTTGTAAATATATCCCGCAAATACGAGGGCGAGGAAAACACTCGTAACCACGCTCTCAAAATCAGTGTTACCGAGCACGTAATACGTAGAAGACGTGATCATAAACGCCGCCGCGAGCAGAGGCAGGAATGAAATCGCAGCATGCGTTGAACGCCGCACACGTGTGCCGATCGCGAACGTCGCAATCCCCGTAACGAGCCACATTTCAGGAATGTTGATATGAATATACTCGTAAAATGTTCCGATAGCCGCCATCGCAAAACTGAGTGTATAAAACAGCAGGCTGGTGCGTTTGCATTGTAAAAAGCCGAACGCATAGATCAAAAAGCACACACTAAAAACGATCAAACCGCCCAGAAGCCTGTCTCCGCCGTCCGCGTATTCGTGTAAAAACACGAACAGACCGGTAGGTATAAACAGCGCCGAAACAATCCAGAGTGGCATACTCGCTTTGTGCGTGCTGGCATCTTTTTGCAGGATAAGCCCGACCACATAAGCCAGAAGACCAGAGCCAAGGCTCAATGTCACGCGGGGGAAGCTGCCCAAATCCGACCATATGATCGCGCAATAAATCAGCAAACCCGAAAGGATCAGGCTTCCACCAAGATACGCCAGAATAGTCACCAGCAAATTGGATTGCGAAGGCGGTTGCTCTTCTTTTTGTGATGAAGTCAGTATGGCTTGTTGGACAGCATCAGCCGAAAGCGCATGTGTCTGCGCCAGTTTGACGATCTTATCGAGCGCCCTTTGCTGTTCTACGGATTGCGGATCATTCGCCATCAACAACCCAGCCTAACACTCTCAGATTATAATCTTCTACGCCTTTGACCGGATAAATAGCTCCGTCCTTGTCCAGCATCCATTGGTTTCTGCTGTTGGAACGGCTGGAATAGATCTCGGTGAGGATATTGCCGCTTCTGTAGTCTGAACGATGGAATGTGTAACCGTCCGGCGCAATTGAAGCTGCTGAAAATCTCAAATTTTCTGTTTTGCTGATTTCGAGATCAACCGCCATGCCTTCTTTTTCCGGAGAGGGGTTGCGCGCATCAGGCGGCAAGGCAAAGTTTAACGGTTCGGCGACCATTGACCCTACATCGACGTAATATAGCTCTGCGCTGTTGCGACCTATAGACGGAAACTGACCTCTGTCGTTTCTTACGGGGTAGATGAACTGGACCGAAAGCTGCCCGTTAACAATATCCACGTCGAAATTTTGAGTGCGGAAATTGTTGGAAATAATAAAATCATGTTGAGGGGCAGGGCCTTTTTCAATAACCATGTTTTTTGAAATAGAGAAAAAGCCTGCAAAAAGTATTGGAAGTGCTAAAGCTACGACAAGGGCAGCATTTTCCTTTATAAAAGGTTTCATAGGTATAATCCTGACAATAAAAAAGAAAATATTCGTATGAGTTTAGAAGAGCTGGAAAACACACGCAAGCGCCTAATATTTCGCTCCGAACATCGGGGGACAAAAGAAATGGATTTATTGCTCGGCTCTTTTGCCCGCAAACATGTGCCTGACTTTAGCGAGGACGAACTGGCGCAATACGAAGAACTGCTGCAGGAAAATGATCCGAACTTGTATAACTGGATTACGGGGCAGGAAGAGGCACCCGAGAATGTACAAAGCGCAGTGTTCGGCAAGCTGAAAAACCACCGCTTTGCTTAGGTTTTGGTGAATACCGCGATATAGGTGTAGCCCTTATACATCGTCTTGACGCGCAAAGAGCCTTTCTCCGCCACTTTCATGGTTTCAAGATGTTGGAGAATTTCCGGCTTGTGATAGACGTGAAACAGCGACAACCACCAGAAAATGAATTTGCGAAACCACGCCGGCTGCGCTTCCATCCCGCCAAAATCAACGATATGCATTTCACCACCACTGGGAAGAAGCTCTAGCGCATGGTCGATTGACTCTTTCCACGGCGGAATGATCGACAGCGCGTAAGAAAACACGATTTTGTTGAGTGGTTTATCCAGCTCGAAAAGCGCCTGCGGCTCAAAATTCTGGGAGAACCCTTGTTTCAGAACAATGGTCGTATCCGCTTTATCGACTGATTTTTGTGCCGTTTTCAGCATTTCGTCCGATGCGTCTAACCCGAAAAACCGTGCCTTGGGATACATCTTCGCCATCTTGATCAGGTTGCGCGCAGTACCGCAGCCAACTTCACAGATGGTTTCATTGTCTTTGGCTTCTAAGTTGGAGATAAGAACATCACGGCCCAGCAAGTAATATTTGCGGCTCGCGTCATAGACGTGGCGCGTCCAACGATACATCGCGTCCATGTTGTTTTTGATTTGTGCGTCTGATGTCATATCCGACACCATCGCCTAGGCTGTCTTCTTTGTGCGGGCGTTCTTTGCTTTCTGCGCAGCAACTTCACCGCCCAGAGTGTAAACATGGAAGCCACCGTAAATGGATGAACGGTCTTTCTTTACTGCCTCGATAGACGCTGTTGGGTCGTAATGGAACTTAGACAGTAAATCTTTGCTCAATGCTTCTTCCAGCGGGGATTCATCACCGGCAGTACGGAAGATAACGCGTGCACCAGGCTGCGCTGTGCGTACAACTTCGGTCCAAAGCTCGTTAAGTTGTTGGTCATTCATCCAGTCCTGCGCATCAAGAAATACATAGCAATCCAGACTGCCCGGAGGTTGGGATTCAAGGAAGCCCGTAATTGATGTGTGGTGAACTTC
The DNA here is from genome assembly GCA_964351955.1 of uncultured Micavibrio sp. Classification (GTDB taxonomy): domain Bacteria; phylum Pseudomonadota; class Alphaproteobacteria; order Micavibrionales; family Micavibrionaceae; genus TMED27. The sequence continues at coordinate 3,405 of CAYGQG010000119.1, forward strand.
GACCTTGTCCGCATTCGCTTTCAGAACTTCGTAGTTCTTCTCGTCAAGATAACGAGGAATAGCTTTTTTGTAGGCGCGGTCATAACCACGGCCGAATGCTTGCCATGCGAAATAGTTGTTATCAATCGGGAAATCGACAGCCAGACGACGTAAGCGTGCTTTCAAAATGTCAGCCATGTCGTTTTCTTGTCCGCCGCGAAGCTCTTCGAACTGTGAGGGTGGAATGCCTAAACCATAAAGAGCAGGGGGCATGTTGCAGATAAAGCGCACGAATTTTTTCTCAAAGATCGGCCCAAGCGTACGGTCGAAAATCTCGCCTTGTTCTTTTTGCGTCTTGGCAGTCAGAATTTCGCGCGGGTCTTCACCGTAAATTTTGGCGAGGATATGAACGACGGAAATGAAGCGTCCGAGCAAACCAAACTGATAAATATTCTTTCTAAAGTAATTGATGCGGCGACCACGAAGCGGGCTCCAGCCCTCCCAGTAATCTTTAGAAAATTTATCAAGATGAGGCGCTATGTACTTGTCGTAGTTTTCAATATTCTGTTTGTCATCGGCGTGGCCGAAGAATTTGAAGAAGCTCTCATAATCAGGAAGATGTTTGATCGCAGCAATTTTCAAACGGCTCAACGCCACATGCGCAGGGTTCAAATCAATCGCACGCACAGCAGCCGGGTTTTCAGTCAGGTAATTCATAACGTTACAGCCGCCTGATGCAATCGTCATGATCTTGCTGTGCTCGTCGAGCTTTAAGCCCTCGAGGTCAACCTCAGGGTCTTCCCAGATTTGCGGGTAGACAAAACCACGAAAAGATAGGGTGAACAGGCGTTCGAGAAAGCCTTCTTTGCTTAAGACGCTATGATCATGCACCGCATCTTTCAAAAGCTTTGCATTTGGCTTTTCTGAAGCGGCATCTGCGTCGGTATTGGCTATCTCGCGGTTTTCCGCCGCTGCTTGTTCTACACTCATTCAATTCATCCTTTGATTGTCACTAAAAGCTATATATATAAAACGCGAGGCATACAACGGCTTTATTGGAATAAACATGGCGGAAGCACTGGAAAAGTCAGACGAAAAATTGAGCAATGACGGTCAGGTGATTTATGGCGCACCTGAGGGCCATGATGCGCGGCTTTTGGCTGAAAAAGCGCGCGAGTTGATGCCGAATGATCAGGTGCTTGTTCATATCGCGTTGGACGATACCCGCGTTGCTACTCTCAAGGAGCTTTTGACCTTCTTCGCACCTGACGTATCGGTGATTGATTTTCCTGCTTGGGACTGCTTGCCGTATGACCGTGTATCACCGAATGCGGACGTGGTTGCACGCCGTGTCGCCGCACTTTCCAAATTACTGGTCTGGCAAAAGGAAAGCCGCCGTTATCCCCGCATTGTGATTACAACGGTCAACGCCGCCTCGCAGCGCGTTATGCCGCGTTCCGCATTAGAAGGCGCATCGTTTTCCGCGTCCAAATCTGCCCGCATCGATGTCGAGGCGTTACAGAATTTCCTGACACAAAACGGATATAGCCGCACCGAAACAGTGCGTGAAGCGGGTGAATACGCCATGCGCGGCGGCATTATCGACCTGTATCCACCCGGTTACGAAGAACCTGTCCGCCTTGATCTGTTAGGTGATGAGGTCGAAAGCATCCGCAGTTTCGATCCGTTAACGCAGGTAACGCATGAAGATGTTGAGAGTTTCAGCCTTCAGCCCGTGACCGAATTTTTCCTGAACGAAGAATCCGTCGACCGTTTTCGCAGCGGTTATCGCGAAGCATTCGGCGTTGTGCAAAACGATCCTTTGTATGAATCCGTTTCCGAAGGCCGGCGCTATAACGGTATGGAGCATTGGCTGCCGCTATTCTATGAAAGCATGGATACTGTTTTTGATTATGCGGGAAAATGCGAAGTCACACTCGACCACCATGGTCGCCGCGCCGAAGCCGAGCGCATGGACCAGATTGAGGATTTTTATCAGTCCCGTAAAACGCTGGAAAAAGCGGCGAAGGAAAAGAAGTCAAAAGATGTCAGCCTGTCGGGCACAATTTATCGGGCGCTCAAAACCGAACGTCTTTATCTGCGTGAAGCCGAATGGCAGCGCGTGATCAGCGACGCGGAATTCCTCTCTCCTTTTGCTGCTCCCAATGATGAAACACCGGCTGTTAAAAAAGCCCGAGACTTTGCCGATATACGCGCGTTGCAAGACGGTGACTTGATGGGGGAGCTGAAAATCCACCTCGCAAGCCTCCAAAATGATACCCGCAAAACCCTGATCGCGTGTTATTCCGAAGGTTCGCGCCAGCGTGTGCAGACCATGCTTGATGCCGCGAATGTGGCGAACCTCAAACCCGCCAATGATGCGGCTGAGCTGAAAAAACTTAAAACGCATGAGATTGGTCTGTGTATCCTCGCGCTGGAACATGGCTTTACCTCACCTGATCTTGCCGTTCTGACCGAACAAGACATTCTCGGTGATCGCCTTGCGCGTAAAGCCTCGAAGAAGAAAAAGGCCGACAATTTCTTACGCGAAGTTTCCGCGCTTGATGAAGGTGATTTGGTCACGCATATCGAACACGGGATTGGTAAGTTTCTGGAGCTGGAGACCGTCACAATCGGCAAGCTGCATCATGACTGCCTCAAAATCGAATATGCAGGCGGCGATCGTTTATTTGTTCCTGTTGAGAATATCGAAGTCCTTTCCCGCTTTGGCGCGGATGAAGGCACGGTCCAGCTTGATAAGCTCGGCGGAGCAGGGTGGCAGG
>CAYGQG010000120.1:0-6165 GCA_964351955.1 uncultured Micavibrio sp.
TGCGCGAGAGCTGTACGGCCTTCGCGTTCCAGCATGATATCGAGCTTTTCTTTCAAGCCGTGCAGGTAGTAGACATCGCTGGCGGCGTATTCGAGTTGCGCATCGCTTAAGTCTTCTGCGCCCCAATCCGAAGATTGTTGTTGTTTGTTCAAATCAATGCCTAGGAGTTCACGGCAGCAATGTTTCAGGCCGTGTCTGTCCGTATATGTACGTACGAGGCGGGAAGCCGTGCGTGTGCAGTAAACCGCGCCGCATTCGACACCGAGATATTTTTTGATCACGGCGATATCAAATCGGGCAAAATGGAAGAGCAGAAGAACTGATTTATCGGCAAGCAGCGCTTTTAAATTCGGCGCATCATATGTTTCGCGGTCCAGCTGTACGATATGGGCAGTACCATCGCCGGATGAAAGCTGCACAAGGCAGAGCTTGTCGCGATTGGGGTCGAGCCCGAGAGTTTCGGTATCAACGGCTACGATCTTTCCCAGATCCAGATCAGCGGGTAAGTCGCCTTTGTGCAGGGTCATGCTCATAGATTTAAAACTCTTTGTATGCTTTTAAAATGGTGCCCAGGAAAGGACTTGAACCTTCACTCCCCGAAGAGAACTACGACCTGAACGTAGCGCGTCTACCAATTCCGCCACCTGGGCTTAAACCACCCTCACGCCCATCATTGGAGGAGCTGTAAGGTGTTAGATGTACTAATATACTCCCGCACTGATGTCAAACATACAAATGGTTTGGCAAATTCTTTTGCGACTATTCATCTACCCGCATGTTCGCATGGCAAAAACCTTAAAATTTAGGCTTTGCTTTTGGCTCATTTTCGGTGATCATGAAGATATAAGCACCATCGTGCTATAATTAAGTGTCAATTGGGGATTTTAGCCATGAAAATTTTGCTGGTCGATCAGGATACGCTTGTAACGCAGCTTTTGCGCGCCAAGCTCGAGCCTATCGGGCATCAGATTATCGAAGAGCCGGTGAAGAACAACGCCGTTGAAAAGCTTGCCAAAGACGATTTCGACATTGTTATTCTTGATCCGTCGCCTTTGACCACGCCGCGCCCGTTGATTTTGAATATGCGCCGTTCGGTGGCGAATTATCCCTATATTCTGATCGCATCAGAGACTATTCCCAGAGAAGACGCTGTTAAGGCCGGTGCGAATGATCTTTTGACCAAGCCTCTCGATCCCGAAGCCGTATATGCCTCGATTGATAACGCGAGGCGTTTGATCAAGGTGGTCAAGAATTTGAGCGATGATTCCGAAGATTTCCCGAGTGCGGGCGGCGTTATTGCCAAATCCGCATTTAATCAGCTTTTCCTCTCCGCTATGGATCGTGCCGATCGTTACGGGGAGCAAACTTATATTCTGCGCATTGCGCTTAGCAACCATACCGAAATCCAAGGTACGGACGGCATTTATGCCGCTGAATTCGCTGTGGCGAAATTGTGCCAATATCTTGTTCTGCTGCGTCGTCAATCCGACATTATCGGGCAGACAGGCAATAACGAGTATAGCTTGCTTTTGCAACGCCCTGCGTATGAGACAGAGCCGGTAGATGCCGCAAACCGTTTCGCGCAGCAGCTTTCGCAGTATAAAGATATTGATGCTTCGGGGCGTACGCCTGTGGAGATTACGGTGTCCTTGCTTGACGTGCCATCCGGCGAAATGCGGATCGAGCATGTGTTCAAGCCCGGCGAAGTCGAATCCACCGCCGCTTCGCAGTAAATTAGGAAAAAATTCCTTGAAATTCAGTTAAATCGAGGGCATAGTTAAGCCCTCAATACCACAATTGTATCTTCAATTTATTGAACCCGACCATTGTCATTCCGACTGGTCGGTTTTTTGCATTTTAAAGGAGTAAAATTATGTCAACCAAATTACCATTGGACAGCAATGATAACCCTATACCCGCGCTGCGCTTCAAAAACGATGCTGCGCATGTGATTAATTTCAGTACCTCTTCGGTTCGTAACAGTGCTGCGTTTGATGCCGATACGCGTGTTGTATCGGTATATGCAACGCAGAATATGTATGTGCGTTTCGGCGATTCATCCGTTACGGCGGATGCGAATGACCATTTTTTTCCCGCGGGGCAATATTACGATGTTGCTATTGGCGGTGACGGTGCGGGGCATCACACGCATATTGCGGCGATCCGTGTGGATACGGATGGTGTGTTGTACGTGTCTGAAAAGGAGTAGTTATTTACGGGATCTGAGCGCCGTTGTAATTGTACCGTCATCAAGGTAATCCAGCTCTCCGCCAACGGGTACGCCATGGGCGAGATGCGAGATTATCAATCCCTCGCGGCTGATATGATCGCTGATGTAATGGGCGGTGCTTTGACCGTCTACGGTGGCGCTTAAGGCCAGAATGACTTCTTTCACGTTGTTATCGGTGCTGCGGGTGATCAGTGTTTGGATATTGAGTTGCTCGGGGCCGATGCCGTCCAGTGCGGATAATACGCCGCCCAGAACATGATATAGGCCCTTATACGAGCTTGTACGTTCAATGGCCCATAGATCGCTGACCTGTGCCACTACGCAAATTTGCGATGTATCACGCTTTGCACTTTGGCAAACGCGACAGGGGTCTACATTGTCGAGATTGCCGCATTGCGTACAGGCTTTGATCTCTTCGGCGGTTTTTCTGAGCAATTCCGCCAGCGGGATCATCAATTGTCCGCGTTTGGATAGCATGTGCAATGCTACACGTCTTGCCGAACGGTTACCCAAGCCGGGCAAGCCGGACAGCATTTTTATTAAATGATCGAGTGGCCCGTCCTGCATGATTTACTCGTTATAGTTTGTTTCACCGCCATCGGGCGCGGCATAGACGAATAGATCATTGGGGTGTTTGATGTCGGTCTTGAGGTAAAACAGCTCGACCTCGGTGATCAGGCCTTGGCCATCGACCACGCGCCATTTTTTTAAGGTCAGCGGGTCTTCATCAAAGCCAAGCGTAAGAGAACCGGCGGTTGGGTCAGATTCCTGTACCAATGTGACTTGCAGCAGGTCGCCCTTGCGGCGGATGCTTTCGACGATCACGTCTTTGCTTAAAGAAACGTCTTTTCGCAAAATGAAGTCGGCGAGTGTCTGACCGATTGGCGCGTTGCTTTGCTCGCCCAGCTCCGCGTCATAGAAATAGATAAATACGCCGTCGGCGACGACAAAATCCTTGATCGGGTCATCATATTCAAAACGTAGCTTGCCGGGACGTTGGAGATAGAATGTGCCGACGAGCTGCGTGCCGTCATGGGTGGTTTGTACAAATCGTGCGCGGGCAGAGGTTAGCCCTTGCAGGTAATGTTCGACGATGGCGATGTCTTGTATGAATTTCTCCGTCTTTTCGGCTTGTGCGCTATGTGATAAGGCGAACGGGGTAGCGATTACGGCGACGAGCGCTAGAAGTCTGAATAAGGTTTTCATGCGGTTTTCATTTGTTGTTGTGTATTACAGATAATATACGTGACGGCGTTTGCAAACCCTTCTGCATAAAAGGAATGCCAATCGGGGTCGTTTCGTTATTTCTTATGCATTGAGCGATAGAATGCGAGATCGTCTTTTAGTCGCGGGTAAATTTTTGTGCATTCTTTGTAACCCCAGTAAGTCAGGCCGACACCGAAGATCAGGCCAAACCACTGACCGACGACCAAAACTAGAAGCAGTCCGCCGATTATGGCGTAGCGGGCGTAGTTGTATTCTTTGTATTCTTTTTGTAATCCGGGAGAGAGCTCCTTGGTGTCAATTCCCCAGTTTTCGCCCAGAAATTCTGTGAAATTTTGTAAGATCCTAGCGATATCAACCGGTTTTTCGTTTTCTCTGCGCATGATTAAACGTCACTGAAATCGGTGATCAGGACTTCACGTTTTCCGGTTGCGGTGGCTTTCGACACTACCCCCTGTTTTTCCATTTCTTCCATGATGCGTGCGGCACGGTTATAGCCGATTTGCAAGTAACGCTGGATGAAACTGGTTGAAGCTTTGCCTTCACGCGCGACCAAGGCAACGGCTTCGTCATAAAGCTCGTCGACTTTTTCCCCGCCGTCACGATCGCTAAAGATTGCTTGCATCACTTCGCTGGCATCCGAGAAATCGCTGCTGGTGATGCTGTCGATATAGGCCGGTTCTGCCTGCGCTTTGAGGTCGCGAACGACTTTCTCGACATCGTCATCGCTGACAAATGGGCCGTGTACGCGTGTAATACGACCGCCAGGTGCCATATACAGCATATCCCCCATACCGAGCAGCTGTTCGGCACCGCTTTCGCCCAGAATGGTGCGAGAATCGATTTTAGATGTAACCTGAAACGAAATGCGGGTCGGGAAGTTGGCTTTGATTACACCTGTAATTACGTCTACGGACGGGCGTTGTGTTGCCATGATTAGGTGGATACCGGCGGCGCGGGCCATTTGCGCCAGTCGCTGGATTGCGTTTTCAACATCTTTACCTGCCACTAGCATCAAATCGGCGAATTCGTCGACGATGACTACGATGAACGGCAATTCGGTTAGATCCATTTCCTGATCTTCGTATGTTTTCTGCCCTGTTTCGGGGTCAAAGCCTGTTTCGACCTTGTGGACGATAGTCTCGCCCTTTTCGCGGGCTTCTTTTACACGTTCGTTGTAGCCATGGATGTTGCGTACGCCTAGTTTCGACATGGCGCGGTAGCGTTCTTCCATTTCCTGTACTGTCCATTTCAGGGCGACGACGGCTTTACCCGGTTCGGTCACAACAGGGGAGAGTAGGTGCGGAATACCGTCATATACGGAGAGTTCCAGCATTTTCGGGTCGATCATGATGAAGCGGCATTGTTCGGGCGAGAGGCGGAACAGTAGGGACAGGATCATGGTGTTTACGGCGACGGATTTACCAGAGCCGGTCGTTCCTGCGACAAGGAGGTGGGGCATTTTTGCCAAATCGGCCAATATAGGCTGTCCGCCGATATCTTTACCCAGAACCAACGGCAGAGAGGCTTTTGACTTCTCGTATAGCGAGGTTGCGAGTAAATCCTGCATATAGACGATTTGACGGGATTTATTGGGTAATTCGATACCGATCACATTGCGGCCCGGGACAACGGCGACGCGTACAGAGATAGCCGACATTGAACGAGCGATATCATCGGCGAGGCCGATAACCTTGGCCGATTTTGTGCCCGGTGCAGGTTCGAGTTCATACAAGGTTACGACTGGGCCGGGGTGAATGCTTGTGATCTCGCCTTCGATATTGAAGTCAGCCAATACGTTTTGTAGTAGTTCCGCATTACGGCGTAGGGCGTTTTCATCGAGCTGGTCTTCATGGTGGTCTTCTGGGGCGGCTTCGAGCAGGTCGAGGCTGGGGAATGCCCATTCGGTGTCGCCGTCGAGGCTGAATCGCTGTTGGGGGGCTTGCACCTTTGTTGCCTTTGACGGTTTGGCAACAACAGGGATTGAGGCTTGAGGTTTGTGCGCCTGCGGTGTTGGTTCGGGGCGTACAGATGTGATGGGAGGTTCAGTGCGAACGGGTGCTGTTCTCGGGTTTGCGGGTGCGCTGTCTTCATCCGATCCGAAATTTGGTAACGGGATGGAAAAACGAGGCATGTTGTCGAGGACTTCACTGATGTTCGGGCGTGCGCCTTCGTCGTTATGATGGCTTATCCAGCCGATGAATCCTTTGATGATTGCCGCGATTGACAGTAAGGCGTTTATGGCAATAATGATTGTTTTTTGAATAGCATAGCCAATATGAGCCAATTTCAATGTGGAGGAAAATATGCTTGTGGCAAGGGCCAGTACGCCGCAGATTGATGCGATGATCAGCGGGCTGAAACCCGATGCGAACGCAGTGATCGGTTCAAGCAATAATGTGCCCAAAGATCCGCCCAAACCACTTTGCACGAGATAATCACCGGACGGTAAAGGGGCGAATGCCATAGCGATTAAAACGACGCTGGTGGCCAGAGCCAATATGCGGGTAATAAACCATGTTATCGGCGCACGATTATAGATGCGTACGCCCCAGCATAATGCGACAAGGCCGAGCATAAATGCACCGACACCTACTGTTTGTAATAACGCATCGGATGCCCATGCACCGTATAGGCCCATCCAGTTTTGTGTCTCGCTTGCCGTATTGGCGGCAGCGACATTCCATGAAGGATCGTGCGGTGTGTATGTC
>CAYGQG010000121.1:0-6017 GCA_964351955.1 uncultured Micavibrio sp.
ATCGGTGGATGCGGATAGCGGGAATAACTTCTCGAACATCGCAACGAACATTTCATCGTCTGTGGCTTCTAACCCTTTCGGAAATTTATTTAAAGGTGAAAAAACGGATGCTGAAGTCGCGAAGCTTAATGCCGTTAAGCTCGGTTTGACAGGCGAAGGGCATAGCACAGTCAGTCGCCCGGCCGAGCAACGTCAAGCGGTTAGCGAGGAACAGGTTCGTGAGCGTATTATGCGTCCCGAAATGGAAATGGCCGAAGCTGATATGGCTATTGCACCCGCACCTGATGCGAGCCGTGTTCAGGCTTTAAATAAAGATATGGCTGTTGGTCAAGCTGCTAACAGGTTGGTCGCGCCTAAAGAGAAAAAGGCAATGGTTGATCGTGCGTCGGAAATGATGGCGGGTTCGATCATGCCGATTTCACCGCCTGTCGATGATCTTAATCAAGGTTATTATCAGGATGAGGGCCGCGATAAGTTCGAAAGCTTTAACGTTAATCCGTTCAAGCAAGTTTCAGCCGAGCCTGTCTCTACCTTCTCTGTCGATGTTGATACTGCGTCCTACAGCTTTATGCGCCGTCAGTTGAACAGCGGACGTATTCCGAGTGCGAGTTCAATCCGCACAGAGGAGCTGATCAATTATTTCGATTATAACTATCCGTTGCCCGAAGATGCATCGCAGCCGTTCAAGCCGACCGTTACATTGGTCGACAGCCCATGGGCCGAAGGCAAAAAGCTGATGCATGTCGGTATCAAAGGGTTTGATATTGACGGGCCACAGCCGAAAAGCAATCTGGTGTTCTTGTTGGATATTTCCGGCTCTATGAATTCGCCTGACAAGCTGCCGTTGTTGAAAAACTCATTGAAGATGTTGCTCAACACGCTGAATGAAGACGACACAGTGTCTATTGTGACTTACGCCGGACATACAGGTGTAGCCCTCGAGCCGACCCCTGTATCGCAGAAATCGACTATTCTTAACGCGATGGATAATCTTCGTGCGGGTGGTGGTACTGCCGGTGCGGCGGGGATCGAGCTGGCCTATAAGATGGCGGAAGAAAACTTCAATGATGAGGCTGTAAACCGCGTTATTCTGGCGACTGACGGCGACTTCAATGTCGGCATCAGTGATCCTAAGAAGCTCGAAGAATATGTCGAGAAGAAGCGCAATACAGGCATCTTCCTTTCTGTCCTCGGTTTCGGTCAGGGTAACTACAATGACCATATCATGCAGTCTCTGGCGCAGAACGGTAACGGTGTTGCGGCTTATATCGACAATCTGAACGAGGCACGCAAAGTGCTGGTGGAAGAGGCGACATCAAGCCTGTTCCCGATTGCCAAGGATGTGAAAATTCAGGTTGAGTTTAATCCGAAGGCTGTTGCCGAGTACCGTTTGGTTGGTTATGAAACACGCCACCTGAACCGCGAGGACTTTAACAATGACAAAGTCGATGCGGGTGATATCGGTGCGGGTCACAGCGTAACAGCGATTTACGAGATCACACCTGTCGGCAGTTCTGCGGTGAGTGTTGATCCGCTGCGCTATGGCGATGCGGAAGTTGGCGAGAAGAAGTACAATATGGATAACATCCATAATGCTGCTGATTTCGAAGGCGAGATTGCGTTCCTGAAAATGCGTTACAAATTGCCGAAGGAAAGTGTGTCTAAGCTGATTACAACGCCGATCACAACCGACCTTGACGGTACAGCGGGAACAGAGCAGACATTCGCGACAGCGGTTGCCGGTTTTGCCCAGATCCTACAAGGCGGACAGCATTTAAGCGTTGATTTCACTTATGATGACGTGATTGCTCTGGCGAAGAAAGGTAAAGGCGAAGATACATTCGGCTACCGCGCAGAGTTTATTAACTTGGTACGTCTTGCGAAGTCTAGCGCTCAGTAAGTTTATATAATCATTTATCAGAGTTAAGCGGCCCGTTGTCCCACGGGCCGTTTTTATATGGCGAAATCGAGGACCGCTTCGCCCATTTTTGTAACACCGGATTGCTTTGATTGTTCGCATAGATCCGCGATAGAGATTGCAGACATCGAGCTTAGCCAATCGTTTAAGCCGGGTTTAAGGGCGTTTTTTATGCTGGTTTCGAATTCGGAGAATGCTTTCTCACACGGGTTTTTATCATCCAGAAAGCAGCTTACGACATCGGCGACGCTCACGTTCTCGGGCGCGGGCATGTAATAGCCGCCGCCTTGTCCGCGAATGCTGTCGAGTATGCCTTTACTGCCCAGAATTTGGAGCGTAGGCTCAAGCGCGCGCTTTTTGAGGCCGTAATGCTCGGCAATGGCGATACCGGCGATAGGCGTGTCTTTGCCGCCGTGAAAGGCGATAAACAGGGCCGCGCCGAGGGCCATATAGGCTTTGTTAGGTAAAGCTTGCATAGCTTCATATTAAATTAAAGAAATTAAATTACAATTTAAAAATGTATTTACAAAATTATTTTGTAGATTATATTGTTTTTTATCATTAAAAGTAGAGTGTGATGACGTATTTACCTTTGTTTTTGAAAACTGACGATGAGCACCCCGTTTTAGTCGTCGGTGGTGGTGAAATTGCCTGCGCTAAGACCGAAGCGCTGGCCTCCGTTGGTGCGCGCGTTGATGTCGTGGCGAAAGATTTGAGCGATGCCATCATTGATATGTGTGAGCAACACGGATTTACCTATACACAAGCTGAATACGAATTGAGAAGTCTTGAAGGGCGGCGAATTGTGGTTGCCGCGACCGATGATGATGCGTTGAATGAGCAGATCGCAACCGACTGTCGCGCGCGTGGAATCTTGGTTAATGTTGTTGATAATCCACCACTATGTGATTTCATTTTCCCTGCACTTATTCGCCGTGGTCCGTTGCAGGTTGCCGTATCAACATCCGGTGTTGCGCCGACGCTCGCACGCATGATCAAGCAGACTTTAGAGACGATTGTTCCTGCAGAATTCGAGCGTTTAATTGACTTTATGGATGGTCAAAAATTTAAATTAAGACAAAAACTTAGCCAAATTCAGCCAAGAAGATTGTTCAGCGAGCAGGTCATTCGTGGGCCAATTGCGGAAGAGGTTTTGGAAGGAAACGTACAGCGCGCAGAGCAGCTTTTTGATGAAGCGCTCGCCGCGTATCCTGACAAGCATGAAGCGGCATTATATCTGGTCGGAACGGGGCCGGGGAATGCCGATCTGGTGACGTTAAAAGCGATCCGTTTATTGGGGCAGGCAGATGTCATTTTGTATGATCGTCTCGCCGCGCCCGAATTGATAACGCAATATGGTCGTAAGGATGCCGAGAAAATTTTTGTCGGTAAGACGCGTTGTCATCATCACAAAAAACAAGAAGAGATCGATGTCATTATCGAACGCCATTTAAAAGCCGGACATATTGTTGTGCGTCTTAAAGGTGGTGATCCCGGAATATACGGACATGCGGCGGAAGAAATCACGATTGCGAAAAAAGTGGGTGTGCCATACCAGATTGTTCCGGGGATCAGCGCGGCGCATGGTTGCGCGGCCTATGCCGGAATCCCGCTAACTGAACGGAATAAGGCGCTGAGTGTGCGTTTTCTGACGTTGTATAAAGACCAGTTGCATGATCAGAGTTTCTGGGACGGCTTGCAATATGCACAAAATGAGACATTGGTGTTCTATATGAGCAGCCATAATTATAGTGCTCTGTGCTCGAAATTGATTGAAAGCGGCTTTGATGCTGATACACGTTTTTTGGTGGTCGAACAGGGCACAACGCCATATCAGAAAGAATTTTCAGGCACTCTTGCACGTTTTGATAATGATTATGCCGATCATAAATTCGCCTCACCATGTTTGATGATTGTCGGGGATGTGACGCGTTATCATGATGATTTCAAATGGAAACAACCGCCGATCGAGGATGGGAATTTCTTCGAGGATTTGCCGCCGTTGCCCGAAGAAGGCGTTGCGGATGACAAGGAGGCTGCGTGATGGATAAGGCCGAATTGACGGAAATTCTACAGTCTGATCTTAGCTCTCTGCCTTGGGTAGAACGAATTGAGAAGTTGAAAGAATACAGCGATTGTTCGATCGCGTTTTCGACGAGTTATTCGCTGGAAGACCAAGCGATTTTGCATGCGATTGCACAAAATGAGGTGCCCGTGCGTGTGTTTGCGCTCGATACAGGACGCTTGTTCGAGCAAACGCATAAGGTGGCGCAAGAATCCCGTGAAAAATACCCGAATGTGCATATTGAGACTTTTTATCCCGATGCGGTGAAAACGCAGGAACTTGTTGCCAAGCAAGGGATTAACGGCTTTTTCGATTCCGTTGAAAACCGTAAAGCGTGTTGTTTTGTACGCAAAGTCGAACCGCTTGGTCGTGCTTTGGAAGGTGTTGATATATGGATTACGGGATTACGCGCCGCACATTCCGAAAACCGCAGTGATATGCATGTCGCCGAGCTGGATGGCGGCCGCGATATTGCCAAGCTTAATCCGTTGATCGACATTAATATCGACGAATTGCGATCCTATATTGACGGACACGACATTCCGTACAATTCTTTGCACGATATTGGTTACCCATCAATCGGTTGCGCGCCGTGTACACGAGCGATCAAGGCGGGCGAGCATCCGCGCGCCGGAAGATGGTGGTGGGAAGAAAAAGACAAGCAAGAATGCGGGTTGCATCTTGTGGACGGTAAATTGGTAAGAGCTTCGAATATATAGAGGGTATGAATGTTAGATCCTGAACAGCAAAAATTGTTGAGTGAGCTTGAGGCGCGGTTAAACCGCGAACAGATGCTATGGGTGTCGGGTTACCTGCATGGTAAGGCTGGCGGCGCGGCGGCGGAGTTTGGTGCTGCGCCTGTGGCGGCGAATAAGCCGAAGGTGAATATCTATTACGCGACCGAGACAGGCAATTCGAAAGGTCTGTCGTTGCAGCTTATGAAAGGTTTGAAGGGCGCGGGCTTTAAAGCAAAGAACAGCCCCGTAAACCGTTTGAAGGTTGAGGATATCCCAGCCGATGAATATGCGATTTTCCTTGCGAGTACACATGGCGAAGGCGACCCGCCCGAAACGGCTGTGAAATTTTTTGATGCGGTTAAAGCCGCAAGCGACAAGGCTTTGGATGGTTTGGAGTATGCTGTGCTTGGGCTTGGTGACAAAACTTACGAGATATTCTGCGGCGCGGCGACGCAGCTTGATGAAGAGATGCAACGCCTTGGTGGTAAAGCGTTTCAGGACATCGCGCTGTTTGATGTCGATTATGCATCCCATACGCCGAAATGGATTGAAGAGACCGTTACAGCCCTGAACACATTGGTTGGAGATACGGCCCCTGCCGCTGCGCCGATGAGTTTTGATACGGGCATGGCGACCGTACGTACGGGTAAGGGGTATACGCGTCTTGAGCCAGTGAAGGGTGTCATTAAAGACACGGTGATCCTGAACGATCATGATTCAAACAAACAGACCTATCACATTGAAATCGAATATGAAGACGATATCGTTTATTCATGCGGTGATGCGGCGGGCATTATTATGCCGCGTGAAGGGGATGTTAAAGAGCTTACCCCGCGCTTGTATTCTATCGCGTCTTCGCCGTCTTTCCATGAGGGCGAAATCCATCTGACGGTTGCGTTGGCGACGCATAAGAACGAAGACGGTAGTATCGGTTACGGTATTGCTTCGAAATATCTTTCCGAGTTGAAAGAGGGGGATGAGGTTGAATTTTACATCTCCCAGAACCAGATATTTAACCTGCCTGCTAATGATCAGGATGCGATCATGATCGGGCCGGGAACAGGTATCGCGCCATTCCGATCATTCGTCTATGAGCGTAGCGAACTGGATCATGGCGGGCGTAACTGGGTCGTGTTCGGCGATCAGCGCGCGCATTGCGATTTCCTCTATCAAGCGGAATGGCAGGAGCATCTGGCGACCGAAACGATTCATAAACTCGACCTCGCATTCTCCCGTGATCAGGAAGAGAAAATCTATGTGCAGCATCGTTTGAAACAAAATGCGGCTGAGTTAATGG
>CAYGQG010000122.1:0-4579 GCA_964351955.1 uncultured Micavibrio sp.
TGGCTGATGATATCAAAGAAGTTTATGCCGAGCTTAAAGGTGTAGGTTTTGATGCCAAGACCATCCGTAAGATCGTATCTTTGCGTAAAATGGATCATGAGAAACGCCGCGAAAGCGAAGAGCTGCTCGATCTATATAAAACCGCGATTGGTATGGTTTAGGTTTCTTGTCTTAAGGCTTTTGAGAGCCTTTCAAAGGGCTTTGATGAAGATGTGTAGACTGAGGCCCAGGTCGTCAGTAGAAGCGTTCCGCATAAGCCGCCTGTAAATAAGATGCCGGTAAAGTAAGCAATAAACGCCAAGTTTTCCGGAAAGAGTTCATAGGGGGCTATGAAGCTAAATGTCCATGCTAAAGCGAATGCAGGTATGGATAGCGCGCCGATGAAAATGCAGAACGCTGTTTTTATAGCGTAGGCAAAAATCTGAATTACCGTTTTGCTGAATAATGTGTGCCCTTTCTTGAATAGGGCCCATATGACTGACGATACAATTGTTAATATTGTTAATATGCTCGCTATAAGCGAGATGATTTGCGCTGTATCGCTTGTTGCTAACTGTACCAGGTCTTGCATCTCTATCCTCTTCCCTTTACCAAATCATCAACCACGCTGGGGTCGGCGAGAGTGGATACGTCTCCGATCTGGTCTTCTTCGTTCGAGGCGATTTTGCGCAAGACGCGGCGCATGATTTTGCCTGAACGGGTTTTTGGCAGGCCAGGTGCCCATTGGATGATATCCGGTGAGGCGATCGGGCCAATCTCGGCACGTACGGTTTGGATGATTTCGTTTTTAACCTCTTCGGTAGCTTCTTGTCCTGCGCTCAATGTTACAAAAGCGTAGATTCCTGTCCCTTTAATATCATGAGGATAGCCAATTACAGCCGATTCAGCGACGGCGGCATGTTCATTGATGGCATCCTCGATTTCGGCGGTGCCTAAACGGTGACCGGAAACGTTGATCACGTCGTCTACGCGGCCCGTAATACGGTAATCGCCGTCGGTATCTCGTTTTGCGCCGTCACCTGTGAAGTACTTACCGGGGAAGGTTGAGAAATAGGTCTGGATGAAGCGGTCATGGTCGCCGTAAATCGTACGCATTTGTCCCGGCCAGCTGTCCAGCATCACGAAATTACCTTCTGCTTCGCCTTCGAGGATTTCGCCTTCGTTATCAACGAGGGCGGGCTGTGCGCCGAAGAACGGCTTTTGCGCCGATCCGGGTTTGAGTTCATGGCAAGGCAGCGGCGTTATCATGTGCCCGCCCGTTTCGGTTTGCCACCATGTGTCGATAACGGGGCAGCGCTTTTCGCCGACGACATCGTAATACCACATCCATGCTTCGTGGTTGATCGGTTCGCCGACCGTACCGAGAATGCGTAGGGAGCTGCGGTCGGTTTTGGTGACATGCTTATTACCTTGGCAGAGCAGGGCGCGGATTGCGGTTGGCGCGGTGTAGAAAATATTGACCTTATGCTTGTCGCAGACATCCCAGAAACGTGACCAGCTTGGGTAATTCGGTACACCTTCGAAGACGAGGGAGGTTGCCCCATTGGCAAGCGGCCCGTAAACAATATAGCTGTGGCCCGTGACCCAGCCGACATCTGCCGTGCACCAGTAAACTTCACCGGGTTTATAATCAAATACGATTTCATGCGTCATGGCGGCATAGACCATGTATCCACCCGTGGTGTGGAGAACGCCTTTGGGTTTTCCGGTCGAGCCGCTGGTATACAAAATGAACAGCGGATCTTCAGCGTTCATTTCTTCACAAGGGCATTCGGTGTCCTGTGTGTCGATCAATTCGTGGTACCAAACGTCGCGATCTGCGTTCCATTCAACATCGGCTTTGCGGTGTTTCAGAACCAGCACTTTTTCAATTGGCGTGCCTTCTACGGCCTTATCAGTATTGGCTTTTAGCGGGATGGGTTTAGAGCCGCGCACGCCTTCATCAGCGGTGATAATAACTTTGGCATCACAATCAATAATGCGGTCTTTTAACGCTTGCGGGGAGAAGCCGCCGAATACGACGGAGTGGATCGCGCCGATACGGGCGCAGGCGAGCATCGCGTAAACAGCTTCGCAAACCATGGGCATATAGATAATGACACGGTCGCCTTTTTTAACGCCGAGTTCTTTTAACCCGTTAGCCAGCAGGCTGACTTCGGTTAGTAATTCGCCATAGGTGATTTTGTTGTCTTGTTCCGGCTCGTCGCCTTCCCAGATCAGGGCGACATCGTCTTCTTTTTCGGGGAGGTGGCGGTCGACGCAGTTGTAACATGCGTTTAAAACGCCGTCTTCGTACCATTTAATCGATACATCGTCATAGAAGGACGTATTTTTAATCTGTGTCGGTTTTTTAAACCAGTCGAGGCGTTTGGCTTGTACGGCCCAGAAGATTTCCGGTTGTTCGATAGAGCCTTTATACATTGACTCATATTGTTCCTCGGTGATTGTGACATTGTTGAGGATATCGGCTGAAGGTTTGAATGTCTCAGTCATCGGTAATCTCCTTTAAGCTGTTTTACGGCTCAGCTCGTTTAAGCTCTTCATGTTTGCCTGCTTGTCTGGATGTTACGATAGCAATGCCCGCCAACGCAACTGCGCCGCCGAAAATTGTCGTCCAGGCGAGTGGCTCGTGCAAGATCAATATTCCGCCAAGAAGCGCGAATACGGGGGTCAGTATTGTGAATGCGGTTAGAATGTAGACGGGATTGCGCCCGACCAGTACTTTCCAACCGAAATGGCTCATGGATACGATGATGACCTGATAAAATAAAACAGCGCCAAGTTTGGAGTGATTGGCGTTCTTTAAGGCTTCGATATGGTTGCTTTCGAATACGAGGCTGAGTGTTATTGCGATCGGCAGGGCGATGGTGAAGGCGTAGCCGACCATTGTCGGGAAGTTTAGCTCCTTGATAGCGCGCAGGCGCGTCGAGCCGATGGCCCAAAATAATGCGGAGAGCAGTAAAAAGCCGACACCCATTGCCGTGACATTGGCATCAGTGTGCGGTTTATATAGTACAATCGCACCGCCGATGATTGCCACGGCGAGCCCAATGAAGGTTTTGAGGCCGAAGCGTTCTTTGAAAACAAACCATCCCAGAATGACCAGCATGGGCAGTTCGGCTTTCATTACCAAGCCAGCGATTCCTGCGTCTACTTGCGCCAAACCTGCGAACAGAAAAGCCATGTGTAGGCCTTGGAACGGTATGGCGTACATTGCCAGATTTTTAAATGTGTCGAGAGAGATACGGTTTGCGAAGGGTAGAAAGATCAGGCCGCATAAGAAGAAGCGGATTGAAAGCAGCATGAAAGGCGGAATTTCCAGCGCACCGATGCGGATGACCACGAAGTGCATGCCCCAAATGAACATGACGAATAGGACGAGGAGGAGATCGCGTGCGCTCATTTATCAGGCGGCTTTCTTAACGCCGCCAATGGCACAGACCTCTTTCCATTCTTCTTCGGTCACGGGGGATACGGACAAGCGAACTTGCTTAACAACCTGCATTTGTGAAAGCAACGGGTGTGCTTTCAAGTCAGCTAGAGTTACTGAATTTTCCAGTCCTTCGACGGGTTTAACATCGACAGTTACGAATTTACCGTCTTCGTTTTTCACCGGGTCGGGGTCGGTGTACGCTTCTTTGGTTATCTCCAATATACCGACAATTTCTTTGCCTTCATTCGAGTGGTAGAAAAACCCGCGGTCGCCAACTTTCATGGCTTGTAGGTTGTTACGGGCTTGGTAGTTGCGTACGCGTTTTTCCCAACGGCCTTCGCCTTTTTTGATCTGATCGTCCCATGAAAATTTATACGGTTCAGATTTTAAAAGCCAATATGCCATCGTTTACTTCCTGTAGATGAGTGAGAACAGAATACCAATTCCTACAGATATACCTAAGCCTGCACCTGCCCAAGACAAGGCCAGTTCAATTGAAATCGGCATCCAGATATAGGCGGCTGCGTTGAGCAGGGCGATGAGAGAGCCAATCATCAAGCCAAAGCGGATACCTTCGCCGATGCCTTTGCCCTCATAGTTTCTGGTGAAGATAAAGCCCAGAATAAGGACGAGTAGAACCTGATAACCGATCATCAATGGAAAAAATTCCATCATAGTTTCGGGTGCGCGCCAAAGATCGGGTGTTTGTTGGTATGTGTCCATCAGCAGCACGTGATGGATCAGGTAATCAAAACCGAAGACGAAAGCGTAGCCGGCGACTGCGGCGATTAAGAAACGCGGGATATTGATGCCGGTTACGGGGCAGTGCATGCCGCATGATTTTGTGTTGTCTTCGCTCATGATTTTTTCCTTAAGTTTTACGTTTCTCTTTGCCCTTCATGTCGTATTTGAACGGGCGGTTCAGCATGTCTTCGATTGCATCTTCTATAGAGAGGCCTTCGTGTAGGCATTTATAAACGGCTTCGGTGATCGGCATGTCTACGGCGTTTTGCTTGGCCAGATCCAGTGTTGCTTTGGCGGTATGAACACCTTCGGTGACGGCGTTACGTTGACCGAGAATGCTTTCCATGCTTTTGCCTTCGCCCAAAGCGGAGCCCAGAGAGAAGTTACGCGATTGCATGGAGG
>CAYGQG010000122.1:4589-6014 GCA_964351955.1 uncultured Micavibrio sp.
TGCATAGAGGATGCGGTTAGCATGAGGTCACCAATACCGCACATGCCGAGCAGTGTTTGTTTCTTTGCGCCCATAGCAACGCCTAGTCTTGCGATTTCGGCTACGCCGCGCGTAAGCAAGGCTGCGCGTGCGCTTTCGCCGAGCTGTCGTCCGTAAACAACACCGCAGGCGATGGCGATAACATTCTTGATTGCGCCACCGAGCTGTACGCCGACGATGTCTTCGGTGACGTATGGACGGAAACGTTTGCCGCCCAGAACCTCTTGTAGCTCCGCGCCTAATTCCGCATCTTTAACGCCGATGGTTACCGCAGCGGGTAAGCCGCGTGCGACTTCGGATGCAAAGGTCGGGCCTGTCATGACTGCGATTTTTGCGTTCGGGATGACATCTTGTGCGACTTGAGAAAGCAGTAAGCCGCTTTCCAGCTCGATGCCTTTCGCGCAGATTACAATCACCTGATCTTCGCGGTATTGGTCTTTGATCTCGTTCAGTGTCGAGCGTAAATGCTGTGCCGGTGTAACGATCAAGAGGACATCGCGTTGTGCGACTTCTTCGAGTGAGGTCGAGGCCGTCAGGTTTTCGTGGAGTTCGACAGACGGTAAATATTCGGTGTTTTCGTGATGCTCGTTAATATCTTTGACGACATCGGCTTCCCGTGCCCATAACATGACATCACGACCTTCACTGCTCAACATTTGAGCCAGAGCCGTGCCCCATGCGCCTGCGCCGATTACACCGATTGTCTGCATACGATTCTCCCGTGATTTTGGATCGTGAAACCTTGCCGTTTCGATTGCTCAAGGTCAAGGACTAAACATTGTGCGCTGCTTTTGAATTTAGCGTATCTAGCGGCCAGCGTGGCTTGGCCTTGAAATTTAAGGGGTCTTTGAGACCTTTTTTGAGCCGTTCTACGCCTGCCCATGCGATCATCGCGGCGTTATCGCCACAGAGTTTTATTGGCGGGGCATAGGATTGAAAACCCTGTTGCTCGCAGAGTTTTTCAAGGCGCGCACGAATGGCCGTATTGGCCGCAACGCCGCCCGATACAACGAGGGTTGGCGTTTTTGTGGTGTAGTTATCGGTGAAATATTTCATGGCGATCGTACAACGGTTGGCTATTACATCAGCCATTGTGACTTGGAAGGCGTAGGCCAGATCGGCAACGTCTTCGCGCTGTAATTCACCTTTGGGTAGTTTTTCAACGTGGTTTCGGACAGCGGTTTTGAGGCCAGAGAAGCTGAAATCAGGTTCTTTGCGGCCCTTTAACGGCGATGGCAGCGGGAAGCGAGCAATTGCGGCTTGCCCGTCCATGCATTTAAGTGCGATTTTCTGTAGCTCCGGGCCACTTGTATATGGCAGCCGGATTAGCTTGTCTGATTTATCTAAGCATTCGCCAGCAGCGTCATCCAGCGTTTTACCGAGTAG
>CAYGQG010000123.1:0-1793 GCA_964351955.1 uncultured Micavibrio sp.
GATACATAGTTTTGCCTCGATGTATCTTCACCGGCTCTGTTCGTGTTGGTTCCGCTTTAGGGGGGTCAGCAATCTTTGTCGTTATCGCCTTTTGCCAGGCCGGTTGTTTTGCAACTTCACATTTTACTTTAACTTCGCGTTCCGGGGCTAACACATGTGCCCTTTCGAAGGCTCGCACCATATCGGGCACGGGCTTTGGTATTACTTCATGTTGTACTTTAAGTATGTTTTCAAAGTGTTGGTTTTGGGTACGGGTCGTTTCGTTATTAATTGGCTGTTGATTGTTGATGACAGCTAGATTTGAGCGAATGTGCTCTTGTCTGGTTTCACTGATTTCTGGCTGATGTTGCGCGGGAATCTGTTCTCTTATCATCGCAGCCTTGAGCTGCGATTTAACCCGAAGCTCTGAAATGGAGACCACGCTCGAACGTGGCACAGATCGAAGAGCTTCTCCCCTCCTCTCATTACTGGTGGTAATTGAGGGCTGTGTGGTGACATCTCTTTTAAACTGAGCATTCGCTTGCTGAATACGAACACGTTTGATCTCGGTCTCTAACTTGCCAATAAATCGATCAAAGGCCTGATACTGGCGCTCTAGTTCTTGTAAGGTTTCGAGCTCAAAGGTGAGACGCTCGATCCTTGTCTGCAGCCCTTCGCGATAGGCTTTGCCGTATCGTGTCCGTTGCCTTTGCGCCCTGCTCTGCTGTCTGAGCTCATCGGCTCTCAGTACTTCGGACTGGCTAAAACACTGCAAAATCAGCCGGGCGGTAAATTCCAGAGCTTTGGTCAGCGCGTTTTGTATCAGCGCAGGGAATGATGTCCCCTGCTCTAGCTCCTTGAGACGATCCAGGCGGATATCAAGCTTCTCGATCAGCTGATGTACCTCTTTGATCTGCTCCTTAATGGGTTTATCGGGCAGCTGATCGCGTTTAGCGTTGAGCGCCTTAATCTGGTTTACAAAATCCTGACGTGTGCCGCGGTCAATCTTCGGGTAGTCGATTGTTCGTTTGTTATCCCGCTTCATTTTACTTATGAGCTTAAGGGAGACTGGATCTTCGCTATCAGAGTCACTATCTTCATCAGACCTCTCTCCCGAGGCGGGGTCACGCTCTGATTGCTGAGCGCTTCCGGTCGCTTGACCGGAGCCCCCGCCTCCACTGGAGGATTTACCGCTTTCTTCCTCATCGCCGTCCCCGTGTGTCTCATCATCAGCTTGGGACGAAGAGTTCTCCTCCTTTGAAGCCTGCCACGCATGTGGCCCAATATGGGTTTGTGGAAGCCTCTCCTCGCCCTGATCGAGTAAAGATCGGCGGTCGATGGTAATGTCATCAAACCCCTCAGATTTAAGAGCGTCATTCGCCAGTGTCTCCCACACTTCGCGAATAAGCTCGGTCTGGGCAGGGCCGCTTGTTCGATCATCGAGGATGCGGGTCTTTTTACCCATGCCCTCAGCTGTAATTTCACGGGTTGTGAACAGCAGATGCGCATGGACATTGCGTGCATCAGACCCATTGGGCCCCTGCCCATTTACAGGGTCATGGATCGCGCAATCTACCGCCACGCGGTAGGTCTCAAAGAGCCAGGCTGCCATATCCCTGGTTAATTGAGCTTGTCCGTCCGCGGACAACTCATGCGGCAAAGCCAGGACAAGCTCGCGCGCGGTGCGTGAATTCTTCCGCTTGTCTGCTGCTTCAGCCGCATTCCACAAAACGGCCCTGTGTTGGAAGTCTTCGGGAGCGCCGGCAGGAAGCAAGATGTGGGTTTCTCTCACGCCTTGCTTTCTTGTATAGCAG
>CAYGQG010000123.1:1803-5962 GCA_964351955.1 uncultured Micavibrio sp.
GTTCTTGCCTGTTCGTTCATCCTTTAAAGATGATCCTGAACGGTAAGCGGCGGCCGCAACCGCTGAAACGTTGCGTTCGCTTCGTGAAAAGACTTTGAGGGAACAATGATAAATAGCCATTGATACGCAGTAACTTAAGTTAACCCAACACACATGCCCTCTTCTCCCCAGAAGAAAGCCGTTTTGTAAGCGCTGCAAAGTCGTAAAAGAAGCCCATAGCTTCAGACTTTGCGTAAGTGCGCTGTTCATCTTTTAAACAACTCTCCACTATTATGCAAATTTAGCCAGGCATGGCTTTGAATTAGGTCTTTATTTCTAGAGTCGGAAGTACAAGCGGTCCAGGGATAACTTCTGCAGGGTCCGGACCCAGACCTTCTGGTACAGCAACCACAGTGTTTGTGTCATTGGTACTATCGTACCAAGTGTTGGTGCTCATATCGAATTGATAGTCTCCGGCATTTTCAAGATTACTATCTATGCCCAATTCACGGATTTCTCTTTGAATTTGAGGCAGCATGTCTTGCCAGAACTCACGACTATTTTCAAAAGCTGAAATAACCGCTGTATTCTCTTCGCCCAAGCTTGCATCCAAATCACCTTGTATACGCCACATGTGAAGGCCTCCATAGATGATCGTCATTGGCTTTCCGTCTGCCATTTCTGCAATCGCTTCGGCTTGAACCACGTCGGCATCGAGGCGAGCGATAAAGATTTCATTAGTATATCCGGCTTCTGTGCTTTCAGGTTCTACATTGCCTAGCCTGACTTGAAGAGCTTCAATGTTCTCAGCAGAGAGGCCGAGTTGTTCTCGTGCATATTGCTCGACAGCCGCAGCTCGAACTTCTGGCGGTGCATCGGTGTATCCAGGCGATTGTTCAATCGCCAAAAGTATAGCTAAATCCATAGCCCCGGCCTCCTCGAGCATGGGCACAATCTCTTCTCTATCCCCAAAGCCTTCCAATGCGGCCAATCCACGGAACTCAATACCGGCCTCTTTGGCGTTCCGAAGGATTTCAAAGTAGCTTTCCATGATCTCTGTTGGATCTTTTACCCCCATATCCCCTTCTAGGTTCGTGGGTAGATTGGTGATGTAGTGTTTCATGGTTTCATCTGAGATCAACCCTTGCTCATAGGCTTCAAAGATTTGGTTTTGTCCGATATTAAAAATTTCAGACCCAATCTTCTCATGCCCAGCACATTTGAGTGCTGCCAGAATTCCAGGCTTAGATAAAATATCCGGAACGGCGGTTTGATTGTGAATATCTGCAAAGAATAAGTATTGGTTCGATCCTGCGACGGCGCTGATGCGATCTTCCAAACGTGACATAGAATGTGCGCCGAAATCGGCACAGATAGATCGATCCCACTTATCTGCTGTCACACCACTCACAGCAATATTATCAATGAAAAACTTTAAGATTGAGTGAATAACACGATTTTACAGTAGCTTAGCTCTCTTTTTAAGCCGTATTGAGTTACTTTAAACCTCTCCATAGATTAGTATCCCTCTTATCCCTCTCCCGAATTTCCTTCCATACTGTGAAAAAACGCATGTAATTTTGCGGTACCTTCCTACAGACAAAAAACAAACGCTCTCAGTAAATTAACATATTGTAATAATTTGTTAATTTAACACCACTATACTTAAAGTGAGAGAAAAACCATTCCCCAAGATTTAAAAACCACAAGGGAAAATAAGGGTTAAATAACAATAATTTAGCGCGCAGGGCGCAAAGTGTAGGTGTGTAAATGGTGGGTAACGACGCAGATCGTAGTCCTTTAGAGCTTTATGCCGCTAGTGAACTTAGCAGTGAAAACCCCTTTCCTGAACTCAATTTCGATCTCGGTATCAGAAACACAATATTCGCTACTGAAGACACCGCATCACGGCTTGGCGCGTTGAACGATATTCTTCCTGAAATTGTAGGCCGCGACACGCTCATTGTTTCCAGATCTGACATCCCGAAAGACGGTGACCCCAACGCATTTTTTGGATGGTTAAAACAACAACAGGTGCAAGGACACGGGGAAACCGTATATGGCGCTTTTGCCGCCAACCCTGACCGAGCAGGCAAATTTGTTAGCACCACACAAAGAGGTACATTTCAGGCGTTCAACCTGAAGACTGCCGAATATGGCGCAATAATTCTTGATCTTGACAAAACCGATGCAGACATCAGCAAAAGTTTAACCTCCATTATGCCCGATGGCCTGAATCTTCCCGGCGCAGAAGGCGATGCCCTAGTTTTTGCCGGTGTACACGAAGGTGGACACGTCGCCAGAGGTCATCTGGAGAACATCACCCAAGCCAGCCCTGCCAATATTCTATTTGCCGAGATTGAGGCTGACCAATTTGGAATTGATACGACCCACCGATTTGGAGTCGCTACTGAATATGCTGATTCAGTTCCCTATCAACGGGTGCTTTCAAGCGTATTGAATATTACCTCGGCGGACCACAACACGGGTTTGGGTCTGACCGTTCCCGGCGGCGTTACGGCTATCACAACCGACCCTTTGGAAATTATTGCCGCCTCTCAAGATACCAGACTGGCTGTGCATGCCGAAATCGCACGGGTTTCAGGCGTTGATCTCGAAACCGCCGTCAGAGTTGCAATGCGCGATCCGGAAATCGTGGTCCAAACTTTAGACAAGATGAACATGGAAGGTTCTTTCGCTAACGATCCGCTTTTACAGCGCAACGTCGAAATGTTTCTTGAGGCGAGAGAAACCCTTGTTCTGGATGGATTTGAACTTCGATACGATCCAGACAGGATTGCAGATGTAAATCTCGACAGTAACAAGATGTACGGTGTTGGGGACCGCATCGATTTCGATGTTACGACAGGGGACGGCTATGATATCCGAGAGCCTGTAAATGTCCGTGCGGATTTTAAAACAGCGGCGACTGAAGGCATTGAAAGTCTGAATTTAACTGAAACCCTGGACAATAATAGATCGACACCCTTAACCGCGGCTGAATTTGTTGCATTGACCCCTGATGAAATTGATGCGCTCCCTGTAGATGAAACCATCAATATCACAGTGGAAAATGGAACGAGTGCTGATCCCAACACATATATTGTTGCCGATAACGGGTCTGAAAAAGTTTATGCCACAGCGCCAGAACCAACACCCGTCAATAAAGCAGCAGCCATTGCTGATGATATCGATGTAAGCGCAGCCGGAAACTCTTTTCTGCGCAGAGCAGCGATAGCGGCAGCTCCGGTCGGCGTAGCCGTTGGCATTGACGCCACAAAGCAAGCTTACGCCGCTGATCGAAATGTCGAAGGTTCAATACGTGCTGTCGAAACAACACTGGGTATGTCGCCCAATTTCGTAATCGACACCGCCGGCATGGTGGTCACGGAAGGCGCAAGGGTCATCGCAAGCTCTTTAGGTGCAGATGTAGACCCGTCAGTTCTTGATGTTATCGCCAAAGTTACGGTTGATAAACTCCTGCATGAATTTCACACAGGCCCGGAAGCTACAATGGAGGCATTAGGCCAAATCCAACGTAACATTTTGGCAGAAAACCCCGCCCTGCTGATAGAAGGCCAGTCAATTGATGAAACTATGGCGACCTTGCAAGATCCTGCTGCTCTGGCGACTTTACGCGAAAGCCTAACTGCCGCAGGTGATACCGCCGCGCTACAGGCTTTACAGGGTTTTGAGTTCTACAACATCGCCAAACACGAAGCCCGTGTAGCCTGGGACAGAGAAGAAGCGGCAGAAGCTAAAGAAACGCCGTTCTATGAATCCGCATTGAACGCGAGCGGCGATGAAATTGCTCTTTTCACAAAATCCGCCGATGAACGCGTTATGGCTGATTTTGATGAACGCCAGAACGCGGTTATCGAGAGAAGCTCTGCCATTCCCGAAAAAATTGGTCACAGAGATACGTTAGAAGCCCTTCGTGACCCAAGCACAATGGCCATGATGAAAGAGCAGTTCATGCAAAACGGCAACATCGCCGGTCTGGCAGCTCTCACAGAATTTGAATCCATCGAAAGCATTCGGCAACAATATCTCGGCCCGGAAGAGAGAATAGCCATTCTCGATGCCCGTCAAACAATGTTGATTGAAGCCGCTGTCGATGCGGGTATGACAACAGAAATCAACGGTCAGCCTATTACGGACTTTCTAAAAGACAACCCGG
>CAYGQG010000124.1:0-5944 GCA_964351955.1 uncultured Micavibrio sp.
TCACAACACGCTGTAAAATTTGGAATATTTTATTGCATTAAACAAGAGGCGTTTTGCCGTATTTGCGGAAAAACATCCTTGAATGGCTGCAAACGCTTATATAACGTGTGTTTACCAAATTCATTAAGCAAATAAAGAGGCATCCGATATGGCCGGACATTCCAAATGGGCTAACATAAAACACCGAAAAGGCCGCGCCGACGCTGTGCGGGCTAAACAATTCTCGAAATTGGGGCGTGAAATATATGTCGCTGCCAAGCTCGGCGGCCCTGACCCTGACATGAACCCGCGTTTACGTCTCGCCATTGCCACCGCCCGCAGCCAATCTATGCCCAAGGACGGTATTGAGAAAAACATCGCGAAAGGCGCGGGTAACACCGAAGGTGAAGAATACGAAGAAATCCGTTACGAAGGCTACGGCCCTAACGGTGTAGCTGTGATTGTCGAATGTTTGAGTGACAATCGTAACCGTACCGCATCAGAAGTACGCTCTATCTTTGGAAAAAACGGCGGAAACCTTGGCGAAACTGGTTCGGTGAACTTCATGTTCGATCGTGTTGGGGAAGTTGTCTTTCCGGCGGATAAAGCCAGTAACGACGATATGTTCGAACAAGCCTTGGAAGCGGGGGCTTCCGATGTTGAAAGTGATGATGAATATCACACCATCCTTTGCGAAGCCGATGATTTCGCAGGGGTGCGCGACGCTCTCGAAGCCAAATTTGGCGAGCCGGAACGTCAGGGTCTGATTTGGAAACCCAATGTCAGTAGTGAAATTGACGAAGATGGTGCTCGTGCTGTCCTCAAACTCATTGATGCCCTCGAAGAAAGCGACGATGTACAGAACGTGACCGCGAATTTCGAAGCTTCTGATGAAATCATGGAAAAAATCATGGGCGAAGAGTAAGTTACGCTCTCGAATATTGTTCTTGTTTCGTTCCGTTTTTCTGGTATTCTGTACTAATGTTGATTCTCGGCATTGATCCAGGTTTACAAAAAACAGGTTGGGGTTTGGTTTTGAGCGAAGGCTCAAGGCTCCAATTCGTCGGCTGTGGTTTGTTAAAAACGGTTGCATCCGCATCTTTGCCAAATCGTTTGGCCTCTCTGCATGAACAAATCGCGGATGTCATCAAAGTCCATCAACCGCAATCCGCCGCAGTTGAAGAAACTTTTGTAAATAAAAACCCGGCAAGCGCCCTGAAATTAGGGCAGGCCCGCGGTGTTCTTCTTGCCGTGCCTGCGCTCTACGGTATTGAAACCCATGAATACGCGGCGAACAAAATCAAAAAATCAATCGTTGGTACAGGCCACGCGGCGAAGGAGCAAATGGGCATGATGATCCGTACGTTACTGCCGACTTGTGGGCAAATAGGCGAGGATGAAGCCGATGCGCTTGCCGTGGCGATCACGCATGCGCATTATAGAACGGTTAACACAAAGATACCGCAGCTTGCGTAAAAGGAGATAGCCATGAGCACGCCTAAACCATCAGGTCTTATTTTTCTGGGATTGTTCGTATGTTTAGGGCTCGCCGCCAGCGGCTATTTCATCGGTCAGATGATGTATAACGCCAAAGTCGCGGTGAATACTGCCGAAGCTAAAGGCCTTGCCGAAAGGCGCGTAGAGGCCGATAGCGCAAACTGGACTTTACGTTTCGATCTCGCGGGTGGTTCTGCTGCGAATGTTTCTGCCCTCTACAAAAAAGCCGAGCAACACCAAAAGGTAATCACTGATCTTTTGAAAGAAAACGGCTTCACCGATGATGAAATCAAAGTCGGTGTGATCGATTACCGCTATCAGGAATATCGCGATGATAACCAACAATTGGTGGACCAAAAACATATTCTCGCCGGTTCGGTCAATGTAGAGACGAGCAAGGTACGACAAATTCAAAAAGTCCGCAGCAATGTGAACAAGCTGATCGCCGAAGGGATTAATATCCAGAACACCCCGCCGAAATATTACTTCACAGGCTTAAACGCGATTAAACCTGAAATGCTCCGCGAGGCGACTCAGAATGCACGTCTTGCCGCCAACGAATTCGCCTCTAATGCGGGGGTTAAGGTTGGCTCGATCCGCAGCGCCCGCCAAGGCAGTTTCTTCATTCGCGATGTCGGTAGCGAGTATTCCGATTCTGATAAAATAGAAAAAGATGTCCGTGTTGTCACAACCATCGACTTTTATCTGGTGGATTGATCATGATCGGCAAACTGAGTGGCATTATTGATAGTTTTGCAAGCACCTCTCTGATACTGGATGTGCAAGGCGTGGGCTATCTGGTCAATGCCAGTCAGCGTACGCTCGGCAAGATCGGATCAAAAGGTGACCCTGCCAGCCTTTATATCGAAACCAATGTTCGTGAAGACGCAATCACGCTGTTCGGCTTTGCCGACACGGTGGAGCAGGAATGGTTCAAGCTACTGACATCCGTCCAAGGCGTGGGTGCGAAAGCGGGTCTCGCTATTCTTTCCGTTTGCCCACCTGAAAAAGTAGGGCTCGCCATTGCGGCGCAGGATAAAGCGATCCTTACGCAAGCGGATGGGGTTGGCCCTAAACTTGCCACCCGTATCCTTACCGAGTTGAAGGATAAGGCCGCCAACATGGAGTTATCCCCAAAATCCGTGGATGGGTTTGTGGATCAATCGGGGATGGCCACAAAAACCGAAGTCGGAACAGCGGATCAGGATGCCGTATCCGCGCTGATTAATCTTGGTTACTCCCGCGCCGATGCTTATCAAGCCGTTATGCGCGCCAAAGACGAAGCGAACGACAACCTGCAAACCCTTATCCGCCTAGCGCTTAAGGAGTTAAGTGCATGAGCGAGCTCGCCAAAAACATAGACCTCGAAGCCGAGCCGCAGGATTTTGAAAAAGGCGAGGAAGGGGCACTACGCCCTTTATCTCTCGATGAGTTTATTGGTCAAAAACCATTGCGTGAAAACCTTCGGGTGTTTGTCGAGGCCAGTAAGGCGCGCGGCGATGCGATGGATCATGTATTGTTGTTCGGTCCGCCGGGTTTGGGTAAAACCACGCTTGCACAAATCGTATCAAAAGAACTCGGCGTTGGTTTCCGCGCCACAAGCGGCCCGGTGATTGCCAAATCGGGCGACCTTGCCGCCATCCTGACCAACCTTGAACCCAATGACGTTTTGTTCATTGACGAAATCCATCGCCTCAACCCTGCTGTGGAAGAAATTCTCTATCCTGCGATGGAGGACGGCAAGCTCGACCTGATTATTGGCGAAGGTCCTGCTGCACGTTCGGTACAGATTGATCTCGTGCCATTTACGCTTGTCGGTGCGACCACACGTTCGGGCTTGCTCACCAATCCATTGCGTGATCGTTTTGGCATTCCGCTGCGCCTTGAATTCTACACGGGCGAGGAGCTCGCCGACATCGTGGCTCGTACGGCACGCTTACTGAATATGCCTCTCGCCGATGATGGCGCATTGGAAATCGCCAAACGCTCTCGTGGAACTCCGCGTATTGCCGGTCGTTTGACCCGCCGTGTACGAGATTTTGCTCAAGCAGAAAAAGCCAAAACAATTGATAAGCCACTTGTCGACGGTGCGTTAAAACGGCTTGATGTAGACGGTAGCGGGTTGGATACAATGGATCGTCGTTACTTAAAATGCATTGCTGAAAACTACGGCGGCGGCCCTGTTGGTGTTGAAACACTGGCTGCCGCTTTGTCTGAGCAGCGTGATATGATCGAAGATGTGATAGAGCCGTATTTGTTACAGCAGGGCTTGGTTCAGCGTACTCCGCGTGGTAGAACATTGTCGTCCAAAGGCTATAAATATCTCGGTCTGGAAGCGCAAATCAAACCACAAACGGGGCTTTTCGAAGAATAATGAGCGAGCATGTCATTGATATTCGCGTCTATTACGAAGACACCGATGCGGGCGGCATTGTCTACCACTCCAATTATCTGAATTTTGCCGAACGTGCACGTTGCGAGATGATGCGCGATCTCGGTCATCAATGCTCTACACTACATGATGAGGCGGGGGTTATGTTTGTACTGAAAGCTGCTGAGCTGGATTATATCGCCCCGTCAAAGCTTGATGACGCGCTGCAAGTTGCCACAACTGTTGCGTATATGAAGAACACCAGCTTCCAACTGCACCAGAATGTACGAAAAGACGGGAAGGATATTTGCCGAATGATCGTAACATTAGTGTGCGTCAATACGGATACTATTAAGCCGGTGCGTTTGCCGGACGAGCTACGAACCAAACTTGAACCATATTTAAAATCGGAGGCCTGATACATGGCTGAAGCAGTACCCGCCGCAGCGGTTGAAACCGTGCAAAATCTAGGAAGTTATGACCACGATCTCAGCATGATCGGCTTGTTTTTACAGGCAGACCCGATTGTTAAGGGCGTGATGATGATTCTGCTGTTCGCGTCCTTATGGAGCTGGGCTTTAATCTTCGGCAAGCGCTCGGTGATTAAACGCGTAAACAAAAAGGCCAATATCTTTGAAGAATCTTTCTGGTCGGGCGAACCGCTAGATAAAATTTATCAGCGCGTAAAAAATTCAAAACCCGATCCTATTTTGTCTACTTTTTCCGCCGGTATGGAAGAATGGCAAGCGGGTGTCGCAGGCGGGATGCCTGTGAAAGAGAGCATGCAGGCCTCTTTGCGCCAGCGTGTTGAACGCGCGATGAATGTAGCTATCGGGCGAGAGATCAATGCGCTTGAACGCGGTATGACGTTTCTGGCCAGTGTTGGTTCAACCGCGCCGTTCATCGGTCTGTTCGGTACGGTTTGGGGGATTATGAATTCATTCTCATCCATCGCCGCGACCAATAATACCTCGCTCGCCGTTGTTGCCCCGGGTATTGCCGAGGCGCTTTTTGCTACGGCTTTGGGTCTCGTTGCCGCCATCCCTGCTGTTGTCGCCTATAACGTATTCTCCAATGGTATTAACCGTTATGCCGATCGCCTCGAAGCGTTTAGTGACGAGTTCATGGCAATCTTATCCCGCCATCTGGATTCGCAAGAAAGCAGTAGCAGAGGAGTAGCCGCATAATGGGTGCAACCCTCGCAACCAAAACACGCAGCCGTGGTCGTCGTACGGGCGGTATGTACCGCCCGATGGCGGAGATTAACGTAACGCCGTTTGTTGACGTTATGTTGGTGTTGTTGATTGTATTTATGGTTGCTGCCCCATTGCTGACTTCTGGTGTCGCCGTTGACCTTCCGTCATCGGAAGCCAGTGCCATCCCTGATTCAGATAATAAACCGATTGAAATTACCCTCGCCAAAGACGGTAAAATTTATATCGGCGATACCGAGATCAAAGAAGAACGACTCCGCTTCCAGCTCGAAGCAATGATGACCGCCGGAAATACAACCGAGGAGCGCCGCATATATATTCGCGCTGATCAAGGCCTCGAATATGGACGTGTCATGAAAATGATCGGCTCCATCAATGCCGCAGGTTTTTCAAAAGTCGCACTGATCTCGGAGAACGAAGGCGGATAGGATCAATTCATGATCGCAAACGCATTACACAACCAAACACCCGCATTGGAAAGCGAAACCTATTCAATGAAAGGTCCGCTGACGGTGTCTTTAGTGTTTCACGTCATCCTGTTTGGCCTGACTATTCTTACTGTACCGCTTGTGAGCAAAACACCGATCATAATCACACCGATAGCAGTTGAGTTGGTCGATATTGATGAGTTTACGAAAACCAATCAAAAACCACCTCCCAAGATTGAAGATAAGCCCAAGCCTATAGAAAAGCCTAAAGAGCCGGAGCCACCAAAGCCGCCGCCCGAGCCTGAACCAGAGCAGGTTAAAGAGCCTGACCCTGTGCCCAAGCCAAAACCGGAGCCGGAGGAGGTAAAGGAAAAACCAAAACCAAAACCTCCGAAGCCGAAGCCTAAAGAAAAGCCCAAGGAAAAACCAAAAGAGCCTGAGCGTGACATCAACAG
>CAYGQG010000125.1:0-5885 GCA_964351955.1 uncultured Micavibrio sp.
TTCAGGAACGGCTCTGGCAATCGGCAAAGCGGCAGCGGCAGGACGAGCTGTAGATCTGGATGCTGTGAAAGTCGCCGCACGGGATGGCATAACAGGCGAACGCGAACAAGGCTCGATCGGTTTCTCCGTTGCACGCGGCGGCGATGTCGTCGGCGAACACACAGCTTATTTCTACAGCGAAGGTGAACGCATAGAGCTGACCCATATAGCCACCAACCGCGCATTATTCGCGCGTGGTGCTCTGCGTGCGGCCCAATGGGTAAAAGACAAACCCGCAGGCCTGTATTCTATGAAAGATGTTCTGGGATTATAATCGCGCTATTGCAAACCTGCTTTTAACTCAGCGACTTCACCGCCCTCTTGTACAGCTTGCTCTTCATGCTTGAATTGCTGGAAATCGATAATTTCAGCAGAGCGTCTTCTCTGACCACTGATAAGTGAGTCTGCCGTTCTGTATATCGTCGCGGGGGTACTCATGTGTTCTTCATGTGTAAAGCACATTTTCTTCAGGCTATTCGGCACTTGTTGCCACACAAGAAGCATACGATCTTTGCTATGTTCTGCCCAATCTTCGTTCTCAAACACCTCGTGGAAAATAGCTTCAGTTTTCTGCGCCGCCGTTTCATCAGCCAAACTATACATTGGCGAACTTGGCCTCACACGACCCGATGGCCCAATAGTTACATACTGTTTAGCCCTTACGGCTTCCTCGAGAGATCCAAAATAGGCTTTGAATTCTTCAACCGGTTCATCCGGTGTCGGCACATTATCGGCCAACACATCTAGCCACGGCTGAATAACGCCAATATTTGCCGGCACTTCCTGATCGGCAGATGCGTCAAAAGTATTTTTCAATGGCCATTTAAGAAATCCGAAATTCATAATGCATGTTTGTATCAAAAACCATGAATTATGTCAAATAAACGAGTATTTAAAGACGACCTTCAAGCCCCAAGAGCAGCTTTTTACGGGGACTTCCCCACCCATAATTATCAATGATGCCCGTTGACCGTATTACACGGTGACAGGGGATAAGCAAAGACACAGGGTTAGCACCAACCGCATTCCCGACAGCACGTGAAGCTTTGCGCGTACAGACCTCCTCGGCAATATCCATATAGGTAACCGTTTCCCCCAGCGGTATCTTCAACAACGCCTGCCAAACCTGTATCTGGAAATTCGTTCCATACAAATCAAGCTTCAACTTGTCTTTCACATCCCCCTGCCCGCGCCATATCTGCATGATATGCACATTGTCATTCGCCACCGCCGCATCATCATGCTCGAACTCCGCCATCGGCCAATGCGAGTGTATTCGGCGCAGCACTTCCTCGCGGCTCTCATCAACAATAAAACCAAGCCAGCACACGCCGCGCTCTGTGCGCCCTATACACACCTCGCCCAATATCGTCGGTTGAAACCCGTATGTGATTGTGAGGCCTTTACCACGACCCTGCACATTGCCGGGGGTCACGCCCTCACATTGCACGAACAAATCATATAAACGCCCCGTACCCGACAACCCTGCTTCCAAAGCAACATCCAACGTCCCCTGCCCGTCCTCCAGCAACTTACGCGCTTGGCGCATATGCATATACTGGCACAACCTCTTCGGGCTGATGCCGACATGCTCCTTAAACAGCTTTTGGAAATGTGTCGGCTCATACCCTGCCCGTTTCGCCAGAAACTCGAGGCTTGGATTATCCTGATAATGCGCAACCAGATAATCGATACTTTCGGCAATAGTTTGATAAGCAACACTCATACCCTAAACCTAACCGTATCATTCACCTGCGCCAACCCGATTCTTGGCACACGCAACTAAATTGACATAAACAATAATCAGGTTTAAAAGCCAAGTATGACTGAGTTTTCAATGGCCCAAATTCTCGATCTCGTAACCGATGTTGGCGACAACATTGTAATGAAGTATTTCAGACAAGATATAGACAGCATATCCAAGGATGACGGCTCCCCCGTGACCATCGCCGATAAAGAAGCCAGCACCGCGATCATTGCAGGCCTAAACAAGATCACACCACATATCCCCGTCATTTCCGAAGAACAAAGCATGGAAAAGAACCTCGAAGCCTTGCGCAGCTCTCCTCGTGTCTGGGTCACTGACCCGATCGATGGTACGCGCAGCTTCATCGACGGTTATGATGGCTTCGGTGTGCATGTCGGGCTCATCGAAAACGGCGTACCCGTGCATGGCGTTGCCTACTTCCCCGCACAAGAACGCGCCTATTTCACATGGGACGACGGAAAATCCTATATGGCGGTCGGGTTTGACGATGCCAAACCCATTAACGCACCTGACCGCGTGAACGGCGATTTACGCGTAGCTGTGCCATGGAAACGCAACAAACCACCCGAAACCATCAACGGCCACCCTTACGAAGCTGTACGCGGTGTCGGCGGTGAGCAAATTTGCTACACCGCATCGGGACATACGCATCTCTTCCCCTATGACGGCAGACATTCCGATATTCCCGTTGAAGACAGACAGGTCTTCGCATGGTGGGATGTCGCCGCCGCGCATGCCGTGCTAAAAGGTGCGGGCGGCGATATGTATGGCCTGCTCGACGGACACCCCATTCGGTATAATGACGACACACTGGCCGTAAGACCACTTGTCGCCGGAAATGCAAACCTGCTTAAACAGCTCGGTTTCACCATTCACGATACACCCGCCCTCGCACCATCTGCACCGGCCGCAGAACAATAAGCTCTTGAGCTTTACCCGCGTAATGCGTATTCAAAATCTATGGCGGAATTTAAAACCACAAAAATGAACAAAGACGCGGTGCATGAATTTTTCGCCCGCCTTCAAAAAAAAGAGCCTGAACCGAAAAGTGACCTTGAATGGACGAACGCTTACACGCTGCTCGTTGCTGTCACCCTTTCCGCCCAAGCCACCGATATCGGCGTAAACAAAGCCACCAAGGACCTGTTTAAAATCGCCGACACGCCGCAAAAAATGCTAGCCCTCAGCATTGATGGCTTGAAGGAACACATCAAAACCATCGGCCTCTACAACAACAAAGCCAAAAACGTTATCGCGATGGCTGAAATTCTCGTCAACGAACATAATGGCGAAGTCCCGCAAACTCGCGAAGAACTGGTCAGCCTGCCCGGTGTGGGCCGAAAGACCGCAAATGTTGTGTTGAACATCGTGTTTGGCCAACCAACCATGGCCGTTGATACACATATCTTTCGCGTATCCAACCGCACAGGCATGGCAAAGGGCAAAAACCCCGATCAGGTTGAACGTGAGTTATTAAAAGTTGTGCCTGAGGAATTCGGAATGTACGCCCATCATTGGCTCATCCTGCACGGACGATACACATGCAAGGCGCGCACACCTGAATGTGGGTCATGCATCGTCTACGATCTCTGTAACTTCAAAGAAAAAACCGCTTAGCCGCGATTACTGGGATTTATAAATAGAGTCGAAACTCACGAAACGTGCAGGCGTAGCATCACGCACAAGGCTCTCTACACAATTCTCTGACGCAAACTCATCAGAAACCTCGTCAGTACGTCCACGCGCTTCGTAATGAACAACGGGCGCTTTCGATGCTTTAGCTGCTGTTGTCGTGAAATACAGGTCAACCACGCATGAATCATTGCGGTACTGCCAGACAATTGTCGGCGCATCGCGGCGCACCAGCTCCGGCTGATCCAATATCGCACGCACTTCCGAACCGGTAAGATCCAACAAGCCTTGCTGATCTCTCAAGACCTGCTGACGAATGCTTCTTTTTTGCGGCAAGGAATAACGACCATCTTCTACGATGATACGACCATCAAACGATGATGATGACGCAAGGGCCTCACGCTTATCCGCTACGAATATCTGCAACAACGCAAACAAGGTAAAGGTCGCCACACAGGCGATCAGAAAACTAAACTGTTTTTTATTCATATTTTTTATTTAAAGCGGCCAATTACTAAACCGTGGCTCTCGCTTTTTCTCCGTGTTTTTTAAACCAAACACTGGTCTTTAAAATAAGAACCAGGCCGCGAAGCCTGGTTTCTTTAAACTTTATGTGGGGGTGTATACCCTGTTTGTTAGGCGTATGCCAAGAAAAATCTTAAACGATTATTCCGCAGCCGCTGCAGTCTTGCTGAACAACTCGCCGTCGCTATTCGCTGGCTCAGGCTGTTTTTCATTTTTTGCTGCTGGCTTTGCGGCTGGTTTTGCTTGCGCCGGCTTGCTTGCCGCTGCTGCTGGCGCTGCTGCTAAAGGGGTCAGTTTACCGTCCACTGTAGCACCCGCTTCGATTGCGATTTCTTTGTAAGAGATAGAACCCGTAACCGCGCCACCTTCAGAAACAGTCAAACGACCGTTTACAGTGATATCGCCTTCGAAACGACCCGCGATGTTGGCTTCGTTAATCTCTACAGTACCGTAGAATACGCCGGCTTCGGCGATTTCAAGAACGTTTGCACCTTTAAGAGCAGCTTCAACAGTACCTTCAACCAGAAGATAGTCACAAGATTCGATCTCACCGGACATTGTAATGCCTGGGCCAATTGTCAAACGACGATCAGATGCAGACGCTGCCTCGGAACTAGGGCTTGCCGCTGCGCCAGGATATGCTCCCGGGTAACCGCTAGAGCGTACAGCTGTCGGTGTGCGCTGATATGTCGTTGCAGGTGTCGGTTCCTGTGGTGTTGTCGTTTTTTCTGCTTCAGTCATGGTGGTTTCGTCCTTCTGGTCTTGAGTGTCTTGTGTTTCTTGAGATAGTTGAGTGGTTTGTCCCTGTGTTTCCTGCGTTTCAGTTGCAGGCTTATTATCTTGTGCTGGCTTCTCACTGGCTGTTGTAATTTCGCTCTGTGTTGAAGCTGTTGTTTGTTGTTCGTCGTCTTGTCCTTCAGACTTTACTCTGTGAAACATGGAAGCAAACCTCTCAATTAAGGCAAATACGAAAAAAGCATTTGCAGTTGTTAAACGAATATTGTGATTTTTCGGACGGTAACACGGGCCTTTTTAGCTCGCAAGAGATGTTTGAGGCTTTTCTTATAAAATACTGATTTTTTTAGATAATTTTTTGTGAGTTAAAGTTAATTCTTAGGCTTAGTGAAAATGGTCATAAATTTTCTGCGCAACGGACTTTGAAATACCATCCACTTTTTGCAGGTCCTCAACCGACGCACCACCAACCGCCTTGGCCGAACCGAAGTAATGCAATAACGCCTTCTTGCGCTTCGCCCCTACACCCGCAACGCCATCCAGCGGCGAAGACACCATGTCCTTCTGCCTGCGCGCGCGGTGTGTACCGATTGCAAAGCGGTGTGCCTCATCCCGTAAACGCTGGAGATAATGTAAACCCGCATCGTTTTCGGGCAGCTGAAACGGCGCTTTATCAATCATATGAAACTGCTCGCGTCCTGCATGGCGATCCGGCCCTTTCGAAATCGCCACAACCGTCAGCGCGTCAAGCACACCGTAGTCTTCCAGCACATCCTTAACCGTATTCAACTGCCCCAAACCACCATCTATCAGCAATAAATCAGGCCAGTCAGGACCATTCATATCCGGCGTTTCTTTCAACGCTCGCTTAAAGCGGCGCTCCATGACTTCGCGCATCATACCGTAATCATCCCCCTCGTCAGCCGTCTTGATATTGAACTTACGATAGGCGTTTTTATTTAACCCCTCGGTTCCGGCAACAACCATAGCCCCCACCATATTCGTGCCGGAAATATGGCTATTATCATAGATTTCAATACGTTTCGGCGGCTCATCCATATCGAAAACTTCCGCAACGTTCCGTATCAGTTTACCTTCGTTAGCCAGCTTGCTATTACGGCGATCCAGCGCCGCCAAAGCATTACGCTCTACAAAATCAATCACACGCTTACGTTCGCCGCGTGAC
>CAYGQG010000126.1:0-5803 GCA_964351955.1 uncultured Micavibrio sp.
GTATCTGGCTAAAACCTCCCCTGAGAAAGTGCTTAAGATTTTTGATATGCAGGCAGCGAAACCGATTGTCTCATTGGCGTGGCATGCGGGTTTGTCGATGCGGATGGCGTTGCAATTGCAAAAGGATGCGGGGCAGGTGCCGCCGCGTGAGATTATCTATCCCAAGGGCGGAACAGATTATCCGCTATCCGATGATGCGATGAATTGGCAGTTGGAGTTTTTAGGTTTAAAGAAAGCGAAGAAAGCATAGGTATTCGCCCCTTGCTCAGACAGAGTTAAACCGCTATTTCTATTAGCATCAGAATTTAGAAAGGATTCCACCCATGAAATCACCAGTTCGCGTTGTAGTCACAGGGGCCGCAGGCCAAATCGGATATGCATTGCTGTTCCGCATTGCCAGTGGCGATATGCTCGGAAAAGACCAGCCTATTATTTTACATTTGCTGGAAATTACACCGGCGATGGATGCTCTTAAAGGTGTTGTGATGGAATTGAATGACTGCGCGTTTCCTCTGTTGCACGGTATTGTGCCAACGGATGATCTGAACGTGGCGTTTAAAGATGCGGATTACGCATTGCTGGTTGGTTCTATGCCGCGTAAAGACGGTATGGAGCGTAAGGATTTGCTTTCCGCGAATGGCGGTATTTTCGGGCCACAAGGCAAGGCGTTGAATGATCATGCATCACGTGACGTGAAGGTTCTGGTTGTCGGTAATCCGGCAAACACGAATGCGTTGATTGCCAAAGAAAATGCGCCTGACCTCGCGCCTGAATGCTTTACGGCGATGGTGCGTTTGGATCATAACCGCGCGATTTCACAATTGGCGGAAAAGACAGATGCGCATTCAACCGACATTACGCAGATGATTATCTGGGGTAACCACTCCGCGACGCAGTATCCTGACATTCACCAGGCGACCGTGAAGGGTGCTTCGGCGATTGATCAGGTTGATCAGGGTTGGTACGAGAACGATTTTATTCCGACAGTTCAGCAACGCGGTGCGGCGATTATTAAAGCACGCGGTGCGTCTTCTGCTGCGTCTGCTGCGGGTGCGGCAATTGATCATATGCGTGATTGGGCGCTGGGTACATCGGAAGGTGACTGGGTCTCTATGGCTGTACCGTCTGATGGCTCATATGGTATCGAAGAAGGCATTATTTACGGTTATCCCGTGACATGTTCAGGCGGTAAATACCAGATTGTCCAAGGCTTGGAGATCAATGAGTTCTCACGCGCGCGCATGGATGCAACTGATGCAGAGTTGCGTGAAGAGAGGGCGGCTGTTGAAGATCTGCTCGGAAGCCAGAGCAAAGCGGCTTAAGTGATGCGAGATGGAGGAGGGGTTTTTCCTCCTCTTTTTCTATGCAGTCGTCACTGACGGTTTTGAACGCCGCGTTGCGGATTGATCTGAATTCCTTACCCACGCGCGCTTCGTATTTCGTGTAAACCTCACGCGCGGTGAGGGCACGTTTTCCACTATAGAAAAATGCGCGGTTCATCGCGGCGGCTTCGCGCATTGCAGGGTTGCTGCTTTTTGCGACGGCGGTCGTGCTCATGCTTGCGCGCATTTTGTAAAACCGTTTGGCAAGGGGCAAGCCGAGCATGTGCACGATGTAGTGATCTGTTGCTGTTACCCGTCCGCGTTTGATGTTGCGGATGGTGTCGCTTTCTTCCTGAACTTGGTAGGCCTTGATCATTGCGGCGGTGTCGAGGTCATGGCGCAGGGCGAGAATTTCGGCCTTAAGATACGGATTGTTGCCTTCGATATAGGGGAGGCCCGGATATTTGGCGCGTTTGATGGTTTTGGCGTAGTGGCCGTAGCCTAGTTCGTCTCCATAGCGACGCATCAGGGTCAGCCATGTCGGTTCGATATATTGGAACACGCCACGTGCCGATGTATGTTCGGCGATCGTCATGCGACCAAGGTCGCTTTCCATTTTTGCTTTGAGAACCATGAGTTCGAAATCGACACCTGTTTTTAAAGATGCTTTGTAGATTGCCGCAGACAGGCGTTCATCGAAATCATTGGCTTTGAGATAGGCTTTTAGAGAGCGCGCAAGTTGCAGGCGTGTTGCATCCTTACTTTGCAGAAGGACAGCGCCGGTTGGTTTCAGGCAGGTTGTGCCCGCAATAGATGCAACAGGCAACAGCCATAGCATCCCGAAGAGGATTAGAAATCTTGTCATGCTTTTTTGATTTTTTGGTCGGCGAAACGTGGTTTCGCTCATTCTTGTTCTTGTTTTTTATCAGCGGCTTAACCAATAGAGGAAAAGCCCCACTAAACTTTAGTATGGAGGATCGCGGTAAAGCTTTTGCTAATTTTAGATTGGATTTTACGGGTGTTTTGGTGGCGTTAAGGAGAAGATGCTCTAAAAATTGACTTTTTGAGTTTTGTCGCTGTATGTTGCGATATGTAAACAAAGCAAGGTGCTCTTATGAGTTGTTCTATCCTTCCGGACGAGATGGGGTATTCGTGTCTGTCTTCTTTTAACCAATGCGCTGGCTGTCCTCATCGTATTCAACGGACTAATAAGCAAAATACTGCAGTCTCATCAGCTAAATCCAAAGCTAATAAAAGCAGTAGTTCATCATCAGGTGCGGCTGTTGTATCGCTTTTAATTGGTGGGTTGGTTGTGGCGGGTTTGATGTCTGATAATGATCGTGCGCCGTCTGGGACAGTTTTGGAAGATGGTTCTTCTAAACAGGAACTTCCATATATACGGGAAGCAAACTTTACTGATGATAGTGGCGGGCGCTATTCGGGCTGGGTGAAAGGCAATACCGTACATGGTCATGGCACGTATGTCTGGGCGGATGGAAGGCGTTATGCAGGTGATTGGAACGAAGGCCTTCTGCATGGACACGGGGAGTTTACTTCTGCCAATGGGATGAGGGTTTACAAAGGAACATTTGTGAATGGTGAGATGACTGGAATGGGATCTCTTCGTATTGATGGCGTTTATGAATATGTGGGGGCATTCTTGAATGGGCAATTTCATGGGCAAGGAAAAATTACGTTTTCTGACGGTGGTTCATATGAAGGAGAGTGGTTGAAAGGCCAGCGTAATGGTCAAGGTGCTGTGGTTTGGGCTAATGGAGACAGTTGGTCTGGCGTTTGGGAAGGCGGTGTGCCGAGCCGAGAAGGTGCGCGTTATACGGCTTCTGGTGATGTTTGTAGCACTACTGGTTTTGGTTTTGTTTATAAGTGGAATGACGGTTTGTTATATGAAGAAAACACAGATTTGAGTTTCAATTTTCATTTGCCTAATGGCTTGGTATATCAAGGAAAGAGAGAGGAGAACGCTAGTGAGGGCGCAGGAGGAAACCATGGCGAGCCACCAACTAACGTGACCTGGATTATTATTCCTTTGGATGAGGGTGGTAATTTCACAGATAGACAGTCGGCAGTTCGTGCTGAAATTCTATATTTAGATGGAGAGAGTTGCGATTGGTTTCCTTATCAAAGGTATTCTGGCGAAGTGTCGTATTCAGGTGGAGTGTTATATCCTGATGGGGAGGGAAGCTTTTTTACTCAAGACACTAAAATTGACGGCGCTTGGGATATGGGAGAGTTTCCTGATAATGACAACTATCATAATGGGGATTGGCATCCTCCAGCATCTCAACAAGATTAATTAAATTTTACGGGTGTGGTTACAGGCTGTTGTCTGTGAAAGAGAAACTACGGGCGGAAAGGTTGTCGAAGCCTTGGGCCTGAGCCGTGTTTTTCATTTCGGTCAGCATGTTGCTGAGTGTTTCTGTCGGTATAGCGCTCGCGCCTTCCCATTCTTGTCGGACGTTACGTATCATTTGGTTGACAGTGATGTCGCCGGATAAAAACTCATTTAAGTCTCTGTTATGGAGTAGGCGTTTAATGGCTAGTTCGTTTTGTGCAAGTCCATTGAAAACACGGTCGCCGGCGATCATGCCTTCGTCACGCATGTATTTAAGTGTTGTATACGTGAATTGTTTCGATCCAGCTGCGGATGAACGTTTGTCGGCAGGGATGCCCGCTGCCACTTGTTCGTCCAGATATTGTCTTTGCCATGCCAAGACCTGGTTGACGGTCATTTTTGAAATGTCAGGAACACGCAGTCCGCCTGGTGTTACATCGCCTGGTTGTAGGCCCGGATAGTTTCCTCCCGGGTCTGTTCTGTTGCGATAGTCCCAAATAATGTTGGTGTCACCGCCGCGTGATTCAACGCTGGCGATTGTTGTTAACAGTCGGTCAAAGTGTGAATTCAACGGCCCGAAGTATTCACGTAAAGCAGGCAAGTTTTCGGTGCCAAAAACGCGGTCGACAAGTTGTCTAGGCGGTGCTTGACGTAACGGGTGTTCGGGGTCTTCTGCCACATCTCGTAGCGTGGAAATTCGTTCTTCCCGATCATTTGGGTCGACATACACTTCTCTTGGGAAAAGCATTTCAACGCTTGATGACATTTCACCCCAGCGTCCACCAAGAAGATGAGAAAGTACAACCAGAACATCGCCCCAGAAGTCACCCATTGTGCCTTGCTGAAGTGCGACATGGACGACACCTTCGTCGTCACCGTCCTGATAGACATACATGCCTTCATTGTTGATGTTGTTTCTGTTTACGCGGATGATGCGACCGTCTTCGGTGGCGACGTTTACCGTGCCATCCTGATTTTGTACGCCGATGGCTAAGTCTGTTGTTTTTTGTGTTGCGCCAGCGTCAAATGCGGCGGCAACCTCTGAGCGCTCGTCCGGCTCGCCTTCGTCATCGGCTGTGCGTTCCAGAGGCGCTTCGGCTTCTCGAGCATCACCAAAAGACCCTCTTAGGCGGGCCTCTTCAGTCTCATCAATGTCAGGGGAGGTCAGACCCTCTTCACGGTCAGCCATTCAAACACCCTCATTTCTATTACCTTTTTTTATTATTTTTTTTGTTTTTATATTTGTACTCATTATACACCAAAACCGTTGCTCAGTGCAAATTTAAGCTTATATTGTCAAAGCTCCCGGTTCGTAAATACTTCTGTCATTGGCCGGGCCGTTGCTTGCCACTTCGAATGTTTCTTCCATTGTTGGTTCAGGCTCTTCAGTTTCAACCTTGGCAATGGTGGCTACCGGCTCTGTGAGGCCGGCGTTGCGCATTGTGATTACGTCCTGCATGGCTTCAACAATTTGTGCGTATTCCGGTGAATCTACGCTATCGATGCCGAACTGGTCCAGAATGTCTTGTGGTGTGATTGTACCCATGGCTGTCGCTGCGTAGTTTTGTGCATCGTTGATTAATTTTTCATTTGCTTCTGTTGCTGGTCCAGCCGGTGCCGGCGCGTCTGCTGTTTCTGTTGTTTCTGCTGCTGCCTCTTCGCCAGCGTAAACAACCTGACGTTCTTCACCGGTGAGTTCTTCAAGCTGTTCAACGATTGCTCTGTAGCGGTCGCCTTTTTCACCAACGCCGAGTTGCTCGGCGGCCATTTGAAGTCTTTGTGCAAGGATTTCATTCTCTGACTGTTCTGCGCTTGCATTGAACAGGGAGTTCATATCCATGTCTTTGAGTGAGAACGGCTCAATGCCGAGTTGTTCTTTAACATGAGTAAGGTTTACGCATACGCTGCCGAGAACCGAAACGTCCAGATCTTTCATGAAGGCTTCTTGTAGCTCAGGTGGAACACCAGCTTCTGAGATCATCTCCATTTTAAGAGCTGTTAATTCAGCTTCGAGGTCTGCCTGAATGGAATTCAAGTCGGATGAGACTTGCTGAGTGTCCATTTCGGTGAGGTATAGCTCGATCTTGTCCAGCTCTGCCATGAAGCTGTCGTCTAGCAAGAAATTATC
>CAYGQG010000127.1:0-5686 GCA_964351955.1 uncultured Micavibrio sp.
GAACTTTGCGTTCCACCCAAAGACATAGTCTCACCAGCGACTATAGTCTTTTTGTTCCCGCCTTTAGAGGCCGGTTTCTTGGATGATTTTTTAGGCTGCGCGTCTTTTTGTTCCTGTTTCTCGGACTGGCCTTTGGGCTTACCTTGAGAATTTCTGTGCGATGGAATTGGAATTGGTTTTTGCGCCATCTGGTCACGTTCACTCACAGCCAGTTCAATCTCCAGACGAGATGCAACTTTTCTGATTTCGTGAATTGATTCCTGCAACGCTTCGCGGGCACTACCGCTTTTTTCATCTTTACGCCATG
This sequence comes from uncultured Micavibrio sp., assembly GCA_964351955.1. Classification (GTDB taxonomy): domain Bacteria; phylum Pseudomonadota; class Alphaproteobacteria; order Micavibrionales; family Micavibrionaceae; genus TMED27. The sequence goes on from CAYGQG010000127.1 coordinate 308, forward strand.
CCTCATAAGATTTTATGCAAGTGTCACTACAACTTTGAAGACGATCTTTGATTTCATCCGGCATGGTGTTTTTCTCTCCTGTTTTTAAACTCAGATAGACAAGGTAGCGGCAGACAGAAATCTGCGCAAGTATACTTTCGGACTATCTTGATGATTGCGGAATTAACCGTTGCCAAAAACGGTATTGAGTTGCTGGCTTACACGGATAAAGGTCGTGCATTTACTCAAATCTTTTAAGCGACGCGCACCGACATATGTGCATGTTGAACGCACCCCGCCCAGAATATCCTGCAAGCTCTGCTCGACCGAACCACGGTAAGGTACGCACACTGTTTTGCCTTCACTCGCACGGTATTCAGCAACGCCGCCTTTGTGTTTTTGCATCGCTGTGTCGCTGCTCATGCCATAGAATTGGAGGAATTTTTCACCATTCTCTTCCACGATTTCCTGTTCGGATTGATCGTGTCCAGCAAGCATACCGCCGAGCATGATGAAATCAGCACCACCCGCAAAACCTTTGGCGATATCACCGGGTACCGTACAGCCGCCATCGCCGCAGATCAGGCCGCCAAGGCCGTGCGCGGCATCTGCGCATTCGATAATTGCGGAGAGTTGCGGGTAACCAACGCCTGTCATTTTACGGGTTGTGCATACACTGCCCGGACCGATACCGACCTTCACGATGTCTGCCCCGTTCAGGATCAGTTGCTCAACCATTTCGCCCGTAACAACATTCCCCGCCATGATGGTCAGGTCGGGATATTTATCGCGCATGCTTTTCACGTAATCGACGAAGTGTTCGCTATAGCCGTTGGCTACGTCGATACAAACTTTATCCGGCTTGCCACCATCTTTCATGAATGCGGCGAGTTTTTCTTCGTCATCCTTGACCATGCCGATGGAATACCACGCATTGCCGTGACCTTGATCATTATAGAATTTTTTCAACTCTTCGATCGGGTAATGCTTGTGCAAGGCGACGCTGAGGCCGTTACCGTCTTTCTCAAAAGCTTCCGCCATTGCGAATGTACCGACACCATCCATGTTCGCGGCAATGATCGGTACACCCTTGAAGCTCTTGCCACTCCATTTGAAGGTGAATTCACGGTGAATATCGACATCCTTCCTGCTCTTCAGAGTAGAGCGTTTAGGGCGGATCAGGACATCTTTGAAATCTAATTTGGGTTCGTTTTCTATGCGCATGTGATTGATATTATGCGCGGTTGAGTGTGAATGCAATCACCTCTCATAGGATATCGCCGCTTTTATATAGGCCTCTGCTTTGAGAGCATCGAACGTATCAAACGTCTTTAGCCCTGTTTCCGCATCAACACCTATAGGACCGCTTGCGACTGCGGAAATCTTATCCAGCTCCTGTTGGATGTTTTCCGGCTCTAACCCACCCGCATACACGCAGAAACGGTCGCTGATCACCTCGGGCCATTGATCCGGCTTAATACCGCGACCGCCCGATTTATCAAAGATGACATCAAATCTGGCTTTGCTTTTGAGCAAGGCTTCACAGAGTGCTTCAGTTCTGTCGTTAAGAGGCAAAATAAAGCGATGATCAGCATATGCATCGAAAAGAGCCGCCAAGTCTTCGGGATTTACGTCTTCAGGATTGCCAAGGTTCAGCTGCACTCTGGCAAAAACGGGTGAGCCGTCCTCATGCCGCAGATCCAGCAATTCTTTGGGCACATCGTGAACAATATTTTTAGACAGATCATCGACCCATGCTTTACGTACGTGCAAAGATGCTTGCACAACAGGGCCGCCGTTTGCAGACAAAGCCTGCGCGCTTTTGGCAAAATGTCTAATAAAATGAACTGATGGATAACCAAGCTTACCGCCACGCTCCGGGCATAGCGGCAAACCGACTTCGGCTTGCGGGTATCGCGAAGTCAGGTCGAGAAGCGTTTCAACCCCGGTTATATCATCAGGGCCGGTGAACGTTACCTTGTCGACCTGAACAGTCATGGCTTAAGCCAAACCGCCAGGAGCTTTACCGCCAACGGTATCCCCATTAAATTCGTGGTCACCATGGGCTTCTTTACCGGAGAGGTAGGCTGTGTTTTCTTTGGTTTTATACAGCATTGTCGGTGTAATTTTGTCAGCTTCGAGGCCGTATTTATCACCGTACTTCATCAAACCTGCGAGTTTCTTCGGGTTACCCGTCAAAAGTTCGAATCTATTCAAACCGATGAGTGACAGCATTTGTGCCGCTTCTTCGTATTGGCGTGAATCAGGCTCATGACCGAGCTGACGCATAACTTCGTATGTGTCCAGATGCTCGGTTTTAGCTTTTTCGTAAGCTTCGAGCTTATTGGCAATACCTACGCCGCGACCTTCATGGTGCGGGAGGTAAATAACGGCACTGCCGCCTTTACGTTCCATCATGATCTTGATTGCCTCGGTCAGCTGCGGTCCGCAATCACACGTAAAAGCGCCGAATGTGTCGCCTGTCATACAACCGCTGTGTACACGAACCAACGGCAATTTTCCTTCTTCGGGGGTTCCGAAAACAAGAGCAACCGGCCCTGTTCCCGAGATTTCCGATTCAGGGGCATTGGCCAACCCTTTAAATGTTACCCAAGTCGCTCTGTAAGGTACTTCGGGTACTTCATGGCTATCCTCGCCGGATTGATAGATATATCCGGGTCTGATGCCTTTAATCTCTGTATATGAAAAAACTCTAGCGCCCTCACCGTCTTTTCCCGAAAGGTCAAAGTTAGGTGCCAAAAGGGGCTTTCTTTGTGCGTCGTCCGTCATTGTAGTGATACTCCCAAACTCAGTTTTGGGATTGTCATAACGGATTAAGGGCGAGTTTGTCCAGAAATTAATCAGGTTTTTGGATTATATTTTGAAAACGTCGGAAGCAGCGGCCTGCGAGGCCTGCTTTTTCTCTATATCAGCCGTAGCGCGCTGGATTTCACCTTCCAGTTCGCCGATATAGTCCTGCAATTCGGAAACGGACATATTGTCGAGGTTTCGCGGGAATTCAGATACGGTTTTTTTGGGCAATTCATCGTCAAACATTCCTCGAAATTAGGACAAGCCCTCTTAAAAAGCAATCAGTCCGCTTTTAAAAACAGGCAAAAAAATCTGGAATTTTCGCGAAAACCCTTATATAAGGGGTGCGTTCCCCTAAATATTGGTTTTTATAACCAGCTCCCGCGGAACAGGAGCAGGCTCTTAAACACGCCTATAGCGTATGAGCACAGAATTTTAACAGTAGACGAAAAGGATACAAAACAATGTCAACTGCACTGAATATTTCCGGACAACTCCTTATGCCTAAGGCTACGGCTGTCTGGTTGATCGAAAACACGGCCCTGACGTTTAAGCAAATCGCTATCTTCACGACCATGACCGAAATCGAAGTGGAAGCTTTGGCTGATGGTGATATTGGCAAGGGTATCGTCGGACGTAACCCGATCGAGCATCATGAATTGAGCCAAGACGAGCTGGACCGTTGTCAGGCTGATCCAGATGCGCAATTGAAAATTGCAAAAAGCAACTTGCCGCCGGTTAAGTCCCGTGCGAAAGGCCCACGCTACACACCCGTTTCCAAGCGCGGTGACAAGCCGGATGCGATTGCGTTCATTATCAAGAACAACCCTGAAATCAGCGATGCGCAGATCACGAAGCTTGTCGGTACAACCAAGCCGACCATCAATGCTGTTCGTGAACGTACACACCCGAACACACCAAATCTTCGCCCGCGCCACCCTGCGGAATTGGGTCTGTGTACATGGCAGGAATACGAGAAATCCAGCGACAAGGGTTTGAAAGCCCAAGGTAAAGACCCAGAAGAGGTCAAAGCCCAGCGTTTGGCCGAGCAGCAAGCTGCTCTATCCGAGCCTCAGGAAGAAGATAACAATCAACAAGGTACGGGTGGTTTCGACTTCTCCAACTTCCTTGGTGATAGCGATACTTCATCTGACGATTAGCGCATAAAAAAGCAGCCGGAGAATGAAATCAACCGGCTGCTCTCTTACTGACTCCCCAGCTATTAAACCAGGGTGTTTTAGTCTCAACCCTTTTGGTTTCAGGCCGAGGCTTGACCGCTTTTTAGGCGGATTCCTTCAATCTCCTCCTTCAGAGATAATTTCTGTTTTTTCAACTGACTTAGATAAAAATCCGTGGTGGATGGGCTTTTGTAAGCCTCCTCAATTCTCGAAGACAATACCGAATGTCGTTGTCTGAGGGCCTCTATACGTGAACTTTGTGAAGATAAGAGTCCTTTAGAAGATGCAGGGTTTGACATAGGTCAAGCTCCTTTCGGTTCGAGGTTTTCTATTTGAATGCGTATAAAATACGCCAAATTATCGTTCTTCGCAAAAAGGGTTTATAAAAGAAATTACTAATAAAAGTATTCTTTCTTTTGTTCGAATTGCTTACGTCCCTGTTCTCACAGGGCTACGTTTTCAAATCAAAAAGTCCTTTTTTGCTAAAAATTATGTGCAGCGATTCGGCTCACTCTTTTAGTTTTTCATAAAAGCGATAACAGACCGTTAAAAGTCGGCACAACTTGGCAATAAAATTTCATAAATGTGGATGTTTTTTGTCTCGAAAGCCTACAAATCAAACTTCACGCCTTGGGCCAGCGGCAATTCGCTTGAGTAGTTCACGGTCTGTGTCTGACGGCGCATATAGGTTTTCCACGCATCCGAGCCGCTTTCACGACCGCCGCCTGTTTCCTTCTCACCACCGAAAGCGCCGCCAATCTCCGCGCCGCTTGTTCCGATGTTCACATTCGCAATACCGCAATCACTGCCCGTTGCGGACAAGAAGCGTTCGGCCTCACGCACGTCATTGGTGAAGACAGCAGAGGACAGGCCTTGTGGTACGCCGTTCTGCAAAGCGATGGCTTGATCGAGGGTTTGGTATTTCATGCAATACAGGATGGGGGCGAATGTCTCATGCTCGACCACAGCCGATTGCTTTGGCATTTCGACCATCGCGGGGCGCACATAGTAGCCGCCTTCGCCTATCTCTTCGCGACCACCGCCGACGAGAATATTACCGCCCTCGCCTTCGGCCTGTTTTAACGCGTTCTGCATACCATTATATGCACCCTCATCGATCAACGGACCGACGAGCGTGTCGGAATCCAGAGGATCACCGATGCGGATCTGCTCATACCCTTTTTTCAAAGAGGCAATGAGTTGATCATAAATATCTTCATGGACAATCAGACGGCGGGTTGAGGTGCAACGTTGCCCGCATGTGCCGACCGCGCCGAATAATATCGCGCGAACAGCCATATCCAGATCGGCGCTTGGCGCGATGACCATTGCGTTGTTACCGCCGAGCTCCAGCAAGCTACGGCCCAGACGTTTAGCCACAGCCTCCCCGACTACGCGCCCCATCGGTACG
>CAYGQG010000128.1:0-5651 GCA_964351955.1 uncultured Micavibrio sp.
GTGTTGAGCTGTTGTGTCGCGCTGTTGAAGAAGCGGCGGGCAGCGGCGATTTTGTCTTCAATGTCTGATAGCTCATCCATCAGGTTTTGAAAGTTTTCGCTGGCTTTCAAGTCGGGATAGTTTTCAGCAACCGCGAACAGGTTCATCATTGCGCCGGAAAGTTTGCTTTCTGCAGAGGCACGTTCGGAGACACTGTCACCGGCTTTATCAATGCCCACACGGGCGGCGGTCACGTTTTCCAGCACTTCTTTTTCATGGGTCATGTAACCCTTGACCGTTTCGACCAGTTGCGGGACGAGGTCGTAGCGTTGCTTGAGCTGTACATCGATGTCGGAATAAGCCTGTCTGCGCTTTTGGCGTAACGCCACCAGCTTGTTGTAAATCATGATCAGGCCAAAAATACAGGCCGCCAAAATTCCTAATGTAATCCACATAACAATGCCTTTCCGCTTGGTGTTGTGTCTTTAAATTCTATGCCGCGTTGTCGTCCTGTTTTTCATGCAGGCGATGGACTTCTTTCGGATCATACAGTGAAAGCTTATCAATGATCGAGAGAATTTGGTGAATTTCGTGCTTCATCTTGAGAATTCCGGCGGGGTTTGCTGCGGGAACGTAGATGTTCGCAGGTTCAAAATGGTTTTTATTGCTGGCGATCAGGATCAACATTTTATCTTTGTAAAACGCAGCCATCATGCTTTTGCCGTCATATTCGTTGTAGAGGTTTTTGAGGTTTTCGATCATCAGTGGGTCGATGAGGTATCGCGCCTCGACTTGATCATTCGTATAGCAATCGAACAGTTTTTCGAATTCGGGGTCGACCATTTCGGCACGTTCAAGGCTCAGCCTTCTTTGTTTGAACCATTCGCTGACTTTGCTTTTGTCGCGGTCAATGATGGTGTGGCCGTAAAAGTTTTTATGTCGGGTTTTGAGCTGGACCGCTAGCCCTTTGAAAATTGTTACGTAATAGGTGCGGTTTTTGCTACGCCGTTTTTCCTGCAGGTCGATTTCGGAAAATTCGATCTCTACGCCTTTATATACGCCCGAGAAATAGTCTTCGGATTCGTATTTATCGTGATGGGGGACGATTTTTGACGGCATCATTTTGATCATGTCGATGCTGGCATCAATGCTGTAGGTGAAGTCGCCGAAGAGTTTGGCAAGGCGAGGCAGAATGTCGGATTTATAGGCTTTTCTGTATTCGCGGCGGGGTTTTGTGACCCATGCGTATAAACCGCCCAGTACCAAGAATGTAAGCCCCGCAAAGGAGTCGTCTCCGCTTTGCCATGCTAACAGCAAATAGTCGATATAGCCTGCTATTGGACCAGCGATGGCAGCGGCGGGGATACCGATTTTCTTGCGTTTTTCAAAGGTTTTTAGCTTTTCGAGGCGGACTTCTTCGAGATGTTCGAGGGCTTCTTTGCTTTCCTCGAGAAAGTCCTTGTCAGCTTGTTCGCGTAAGTCGACGATTTCATTCGGATCAAAATCCGGCTGAAAGTTCTTGGAAATCTCTGATTGGATGTGCTTCCACATGGATTACGCTTTAATTTTATGCATGATAGTAGAAAGAAACCCCATAACTGATTCTACCTGTTTCAACGATGAACACGCAAGATATTAACCGCCGTATACGCCTGATCATGGATCTCCGCACCAAGGGGATAACTGATACGACTGTGTTGAGCGCGATGGAGCGTGTGCCGCGTGACGAGTTTGTGCCTGACGCGGTGAAGGATCAGGCGTGGGAAGATATGGCGTTGCCGATCGGGCGGGGGCAGACGATAAGCCAGCCTTATGTTGTGGCGAGCATGACGGCGGCATTGCAGATTTCGGATATGGATAAAATTCTCGAGATCGGCACCGGTTGCGGGTATCAGACCGCGGTGCTGGCGCGTTTGTGTCGCCGCGTGTATTCGATCGAGCGCCATAAGCCATTACTCGCACGGGCCGAGCAGATGTTCGAGAAATTGAGAATTCGCAATGTAACAGCGATTGCAGCAGATGGTATGAAGGGCTGGCCGAAGATTAACGGTATTGACCAAGCACCGTTCGATAAGATTATCGTTACCGCCGCAGCGAGAGATAAGCCGCCACAAGCATTGTTGGATCAGCTTAAGCCAGGTGGTTCGATGATTATTCCTATCGGTCCTAGCGGTGATCAGATGCTTAAGCTGTACAAAAAAGAGAGCGATGAGGCGCATTCTGTGCGTGATTTATTGCCTGTGCGGTTTGTGCCGTTATTGCCGGATATTGCATCCGATGACGAGGCAGCATAAAAACGGCGGTAAATCCCTTGTAAAAACTTGTGGACTGTCCTGTGGACGAATTACATTAAATTGTGTAAAATCAATACCATGAAGACCGCGTCGTTTCTGCCGCTATTATTATCATTTTTTCTGTTTTCGTGCATTGGAGGTACACAGGCCCCAGCGCCGGTGACTCATTATGGCCAAAGTGCGGGGGCGGGTAGTGCGGGTGTTCATACGGTTACCAATGGCGAGAATCTCTGGACGATTTCAAAACGCTATAACATCGTTATGCGTGATATTGTCGTTAGCAACAGTTTGAGTGCGCCGTTCGCGCTAAACCCCGGACAGAGATTGGATTTACCTGCGCCGCGGCTTCACCGCGTTCGGACGGGAGATAGTCTTTCCACCGTTTCAAGGTTGTATGAAGTTAATGAAAGCGAGTTGGCGCGGATTAATGATTTGAGTGCGCCGTTTATTATTCGCCCCGGGCAGAGTCTAAAGTTGCCGTCCGTTACGCCGAAAACCAAGCCAGCGGTTTTGCAGGAAGCGAGTTTGAAACAACCGGCAAGGTTAGCGCCGCGCCCATCAACGAAGCCCGATGCAAAAGTACCTGAGGTAAGCGCCGGAACGCCTGTACCTGCACCTAAGCCTGCGACCGTACAAACAGCAAGTGCGACAGCGCCGAGTAAAACATTGGCGAGAATTCCTAAACATACGCCGAAGCGTTCATCGTCGAAGTTTTTGCAGCCCGTGAACGGTAAGGTGATTTCCAGTTACGGCCCTAAAAAGGGTGGAACGCATAATGACGGTATTAATATTAAAGCGCCGCGCGGAACGCCTGTGAAAGCGGCGGAGAACGGGGTTGTTGTTTACGCGGGTAATGCGTTGAAGGGGTCGGGTAATCTTATTTTAGTGCGACATGATAATCGTTGGATGACAGCGTATGCGCATATGGATAAGATCAATGTCGAACGCGGCGCAGTTTTGAAGCGCGGGCAGACAATCGGCACTGTGGGCTCTACCGGCTCGGTCGATAGTCCGCAGCTCCATTTCGAAGTTCGTCGCGGGACTGATGCGCTGAACCCGAAAGTTTATATAGGCAGCTAGGACATGGAATATTTACTGGCGATTGTTTCTGTACCACTCGCACTCGCAGGGCTGGGGCTGATTATATTGTTTATGCTCTCACGGCTTGGGCAAAGCGTTGAAGAATACGAAGTTATCGGCTTTCAAAAGAAGAAGTTTCTGGGGCGTTATTTACCGATCATCGAGCGTGTGGACAGTGATGGCGAGAAGTTCAGGGTCGAGGTTAAGCGGATTGATCAGCTTTCGTACCTTTTAAGCCCCGCCATTGAACGTCAAATCATTCCTGTTGCTGGTGCGGGTACAAATAGCGCCTCTGTTCCGGGCTATCTGAAGCTTGTTGCGGGGAGCGTTCTTCTGTTGCCCGGATTTGGCGCTATCGGTCTGACTATGGAGAAAGCGTATTTCACGGGGCAGGTGATGTATATCACGCTGCTGGTCGGCATGCTGCTCGGTGGGTGGATTGCTCTTAAACTTATCCAGCGTTTGTAACGCGCCTCATCGGGTTGGGCTTGCTTTCATTGCTCAACCGATTATAGTCCTCTCATCAAATTTATACGTGTAGTTTTTAAGGAGTTTTAAGCATGTTTATTGCCAAAGCATACGCGCAGGCGGTCGAGTTGAGTGGAGATATTCCCGCGAGTGCAGCTATCCCTGATGCGCCGAGTGCAACAGAAGCATTTATGTGGAATATGGGATTGGTGGCCGTTCTGGTTATGATGTTTTATATTTTGCTGATCCGTCCGCAACAAAAGCGGATTAAAGAGCACGCTGAAATGCTGCAAGGCTTGAAGAAGGGTGACAAGGTTGTTACCGCAGGTGGCCTGGTCGGAACGATTTCAAAAATCAAAGACGGTGAAGATGAAGTTCAGGTTGATCTGGGTAACAGCATGACTGTGATGGTTGTGCGTTCCATGTTGCAAGGACACGAAACCGTAGTGATGAAATCCAAGCCAGCCAATGATTCAAAAAGCGGCGATAAAAAAGATTACACCAAAGACAACAAGAAGAAGTAAGGCCATAACATGGTAAACATCGCACCGTGGAAAACGGTTCTGACAATACTTGTCTGCATTCTCGGTTTTGCGTATGCATCGCCGAACCTTATCTCCGCGGAAAGCCGTGCTTGGGCGCAGGAAAATCTGCCGTCATGGTTGCCGAGTAAAACGATCAATCTCGGCCTTGATCTTCGGGGTGGTGCGCATTTGCTTTACGAAGTCGATGTTGATGTTGTTGTGCGCGAGCGTGCGGACAATATGTTGCAGGATATGCGCAAAACTTTACGTGAAGATAAAATCGGATATAAGCGCATTGGCGTGATCCCCAACGGTATCCGCATTACATTGCGTGACACAGTTAACGGTGAAAATGCGCGTCGCAATTTACGTCGCAGCAATCCGAACTTAACGATTACCACCTCCGATGACGGTTTAACGATTGAGGCGGTTTTGAACGAAGCGGGTTTGCGTGAGATCCATGACCAGACAATTTCACAATCCATCGAAATTGTTCGCCGTCGTATTGACGAGCTTGGTACGACCGAGCCGATTATCCAACGTCAGGGCGAAGACCGTATTTTGATTCAGGCACCGGGCGCGGATGCCGAAAGTTTGAAGAACATTATCGGCACAACGGCGAAGTTGACGTTTCACTTGTTAAAAGATCCAAATGCGCCGGGCTTGTCCAAAAGCTATGTTATGGCGGATGATCCGCGTCAAAGCGTTGATGTTGAGCCGCGTGCGTTGATTACGGGTGAGATGTTGGAAAACGCGTCACCTGCTTTTGATAGCGGTGGGCAGCCTGTTATTTCTTTCCGTTTGAATAATGTCGGTGGTCGTCGTTTTGCCGATGTGACCCGCAAGAATGTCGGTAAGCCGTTTGCGATTGTTCTTGATGGAATGGTTTTGAGCGCGCCTGTTATTCGCGAGCCGATTATCGGCGGGCAGGGCCAGATATCCGGTGGCTTTAGTGTTCAGGAAGCGACTGATCTTGCGTTGCTGCTTCGTGCGGGTGCTTTGCCTGCGCCTATGGGCGTTGTTGAAGAACGCACAGTCGGGCCGTCATTGGGTGCGGACTCGGTTGAGGCCGGCCGGAAGGCCAGTGTTTACGGACTTATCCTTGTGCTGGTCTTTATGGCTGTGCTGTATGGCTTGTTTGGCTTGATGGCGAATGTGGCCTTGGCGGTGAACGTTGCGCTTATCTTTGCGATTTTGTCGGGTTTGCAAGCGACACTGACCTTGCCTGGTATTGCGGGTTTTGTATTGACCTTCGGTATGGCGGTTGATGCTAATGTGTTGATTTTCGAGCGTATCCGTGAGGAAT
>CAYGQG010000129.1:0-3182 GCA_964351955.1 uncultured Micavibrio sp.
GTGTTGGTTCTGCTGCGCAGATCAAGGCGATGAAACAGGTTGCCGGTACGATCAAGCTGGAGCTTGCTCAGTACCGTGAAATGGAAGCGTTTGCGCAGTTTGCCTCTGACCTTGATGCTTCAACACAGAAGCTTTTGGCCCGTGGTGAGCGTTTGACGCTTCTCCTGAAACAGCCACAGTACTCACCACTGACAGTGGAAGAGCAGGTTGCAGTGATCTTCGCCGGTACAAAAGGGTATCTGGATGAAGTTGCGACAAGCCATGTTGAAGAATACGAGGCTCGTTTGTTGGATGCTGTGCGTTCACGCGGTCAGGACATTCTGGACACATTGTCTGAAGAGAAGAAAATCTCTGAAGAGCTGGAAGCCAAGATGCATGAATTCATCAAAGGCTTTACTGAGGACTTCAAAAAGTCACACGAAGCGAAAAAAGCAGCGTAATTCAGTAGAGCAGGGAAGAAACAATGCCAAGTCTACGCGACTATAGAGACCGGATTAAATCGGTTAAATCGACCAGAAAGATCACTTCAGCGATGAAGATGGTTGCGGCATCCAAGCTGCGTAAGGCACAGGAGCAGGCCGAAGCCAGCCAGCCTTATGCACAAGCGATGGCGGATATGCTGTCTCGTGTTGCGGCGAATGTTGTGATCAATGACAGTTCTTCCAAGCTTTTGGCTGGTACAGGTTCCGAGCAACGCCATTTGCTGGTCGTTGTGACCGCCGACCGTGGATTATGCGGCGGTTTTAACGGTAACCTTGCCAAGAAAGCCATTGTTCGGATCAACGAGCTGAGAACTGAAGGCAAAGATGTTTCTGTTGTCTGTGTCGGCCGTAAAGGTCGCGATGCCCTGAAACGTGGTTATTCCAGCGCTATCGAGCAGAGTTTTGTCGGTATCCTTGGTTCATCAAAGGTGGAATTTACGGATGCCAGCAAGGTGACCGAATACATTCTGGAACAGTTCGATGCCGGTAACTTCGATGTTTGTAGTTTGGTTTATAACGAGTTTGTATCCGTTTTGACGCAGACACCAACGGTGAGCCAGCTTATTCCGTTTGCATTGCCTGAAGCAGGTGGTAGCGCGGATCAAGCCGAAGCTAACGAAGATGCAAAAGATCAAGCAGAGCCGTTATCTCCGTATGATTTTGAACCCGAAGAAGACAAAATCCTCGAATCTTTGTTGCCGCGTAACCTCGGCGTGCAGATTTTCCGTGCATTGCTCGACAGTGCCGCGGGTGAACATGCCGCACGTATGACGGCGATGGATAACGCGACCCGTAACGCGGGCGAGATGATTGATGATCTGACATTGGCGTATAACCGCGCCCGTCAGGCTTATATTACGAAGGAATTGATCGAGATTATTTCCGGTGCCGAGGCTGTATAAGAATAGGACTGCGTAACTGAAAGGATGTTCTCATGAGTGAGAATACAGATAATTTTAAGGGAGTCTCTGAAGAGATCGACACGACTTACGGTATCCCTAAAAGCTTGGTAACAGCTGCGAAACGTTACGGTAACAAGCACGGGTTATCTCAGGTGCCGGTACATTATAGAGAAGGCGGCGGACCGATTTGGAAGCGGGAAGTCCATAACGATGAACACTGTGTTTTAGTAAGCACACGATAAAGATTAGAAGGTTTAAATAAAGGAAGAAAACCATGGCAGAAGAAAAGAAAACAAAAAAAGCACCGGCTAAGAAAAAAGCGAGCGCAGCTAGCGGCGCTAAAGGGCATATCCTGCAGGTGCTCGGTGCGGTTGTTGACGTGAAGTTCGAAGAAGGTGAAGTGCCTGCGATTATGAACGCGTTGACTACAGTTAACGAAGCTAACGAAGGCCGTACACTGGTTCTTGAGGTTGCACAGCACCTTGGTGAGAACACAGTTCGTGCCATCGCGATGGACATGACAGACGGTCTTGTTCGTGGTCACGAAGTTTTTGACACAGGTTCAGCGATTGAAGTTCCTGTTGGTCCTGAAACACTGGGTCGTATTCTTGACGTTATCGGTCAGCCGATTGATGAAGGTAAGCCCGTTACAACCAAGCAAAGATGGCCAATTCACCGTGATGCTCCTGCGTTTGCAGAGCAAGCGACTGAAACAGAGCAGCTGATTACCGGTATTAAGGTTGTCGACCTTCTGTGTCCATACGCGAAGGGTGGTAAGATTGGTTTGTTCGGTGGTGCCGGTGTTGGTAAGACCGTTACAATTATGGAGTTGATCAACAACATTGCAAAAGGTCATGGTGGTGTGTCTGTTTTCGGTGGTGTTGGTGAGCGTACTCGTGAAGGTAATGACCTTTACCACGAGATGATGGAATCCGGCGTTATCAAACCCGGTTCACACGAAGAATCAAAAGTGGCCTTGGTTTACGGTCAGATGAACGAGCCGCCAGGTGCGCGTGCGCGTGTTGCTCTGTCTGCTTTGACAATGGCGGAATATTTCCGTGATGAAGAAGGTCAGGACGTTCTGTTCTTCCTTGATAACATCTTCCGTTTCACACAGGCCGGTTCAGAGGTGTCAGCGCTTCTTGGTCGTATCCCGTCTGCTGTGGGTTACCAGCCTACGCTTTCGACTGAAATGGGTCAGATGCAAGAGCGTATTACTTCTACTAACAAGGGTTCTATTACATCCGTTCAGGCCGTTTACGTTCCTGCGGATGACTTGACTGACCCTGCGCCAGCGACAACATTCTCTCACTTAGATGCGACAACAGTTCTGTCTCGTCAGATTGCGGAACAAGGTATTTATCCTGCGGTTGACCCGCTTGATTCTACGTCTCGTATTCTGGATGCACGTATTATCGGTGAAGAGCACTATGATGTTGCCAACCGCGTTCAGCAGACATTGCAGCAGTACAAGAACCTGCAAGACATCATTGCCATTCTGGGTATGGATGAACTGTCCGAAGACGATAGACTGGTTGTGGCCCGTGCCCGTAAGATCCAGCGCTTCTTGTCTCAGCCATTCCATGTTGCTGAAGTCTTTACAGGTACACCTGGTGTATTTGTTGAGTTGGAAGACACAATCAAAGGCTTCAAAGGTATTGTTGATGGTGAATACGATCACTTGCCGGAAACAGCATTCTACATGATTGGTACAATCGATCAGGCGATCGAAAAAGCCAAGAAGATGGCTGCTGAAGCTGCTTAAGGAAGGCGCGAGCGATGCTCAAATCACTGATTC
>CAYGQG010000129.1:3192-5523 GCA_964351955.1 uncultured Micavibrio sp.
TTCAAAACTTGTCCGAAGGAAAATACGGTAAAACGGTTCATGAGTTTGATGCCGCGCCGCTTTCGGAAAGTAATCGCAGCGCTTTGAGCTTTATTGTGAATGAAAAGGGCGGGATGAAAAAGCTCGTTCTTGTTCTTCAGGAAGACGAAGGACATGAGATCGACCGTGAGTACGCGGAAGTTGACATTGATTGTCTTGATGATGTTGCCCGTTTGATTGATGACGTTCGTGAATACGTTCGCAGTAATCGTTAGAGGAGAGAGAATATGTCAGATGAACGCGATGTAGAAAAAGAATACACAAACGAACAGTTTGTTGAAAAAATTCGCCGTTTGGCCGATTCAATCGAAAGCGGTGAGAATTTTGAAATCCAAATCGCGGGTGAGCGTATTTATGTTCCTGACCGTGCAAAATTCACTATCGAGCATGAGCGCGATGATGGTGAAGAAGAAATTGAATTCCAAATCAAGTGGAAGCCTGAATAATGACACAGATTAACTTTGAACTCGTATCCCCAGAAGCCAAGCTTGTATCCGAGCCTGTTTACATGGCGGTTATTCCCGGTGAAGAAGGTGTTGTCGGTGTTTTGCCCGGTCACGCGTCTTTGGTGTCATCTTTGAAGGCCGGTGTTGTCGAGTTGTACGAAACAGAAGGTGCGGAGCCACGCAGAATTTTCATTGCCGGTGGTTTTGCAGATGTTACGCCTGACAATTGTTCGGTTCTTGCTGAAGAAGCTGTGAATTTGGCTGATCTTAGTCGCGATGATGTCGAGCAAGAGGTCAAAAGGCTCAACCATGATTTGGAACTTGCTTCCGAAGATGCTGACAAGGCCAGAATTGGTCGTCGTTTGGTGCTGGCGGAAGCCAAGCTACAGGCAGTTGCGGCGTAATATGTTTTCGAGAGTTAGCATCGTTGTTCTGGTGTGTCTCTTTTCTCTTACTATTTTTATGAACCATTCGCGTGCGCAGGAAACGGCGAAGTCTGTTGGCGAGTATGTTGATCGTGGCGGGTTTCAGAATTTTGAGCTGGGGGATACCGACGATACGGTCAAGGATATTCTTGATGCGATATACGACCAAAAGGGCGATTATTTTCAGCCGAATGTAACGATTTACACCGAAGCGCATAAATTTAGCGGCACGGTTATACAGGTTAACAACCGTTATGTTGTGTTGCTGGATTATGATCGTATAGGGCCACGAAATGCCGCGGTCAGAGCGATGCATGTTATTGAATTGGCTGAGGTTGTTGGTATTACGGCGCTCGCTTTACAGTAAGCTTATTCTTCCGCAGGGCCCCATTTAGCGCCGTGCAAATCTACTTCCACATATTCTTGTGACTTTAGCGTTTCGCGCAAAGTTCCGATGTCTGTATCAACAGTGAAAAGTTGTAAGCATTTTTGTGTGATGAATTTTTCTTCCGCTGCTGTTTTGATCCATGCGATTAAACCGTCGAACTGTCCGTTGGTGTTTAAAAACCCGATCGGGCGTTTGTGTTTATGTAGCTGTTTCAGGCCGAGTGCGCAGATTGCGTAATATGAATTTTCAACAGAGGCTTTGTCAATGACGATTGGCTCGCTTGTCTCGCGGCAGATCTCGTCCTCAAAGTGTGGGTAACGGTCTGTGTCTTCGACTTGTGGAAGCGGGGTGTAGGCTTTCAGGGCGGGGATTACATCTTCGACGTTATCAACCACGATCAGATAGCGATCATCGAAATCGGGAAGTGTGTGTAGGTATGCAATCAAATCGTTCCAGTAGTTTTCTACATTAACCAGTACCAGCGGTTTGTTATGTAAGCCGAGTTTGGCCCAGTAGAGCATTTCTGTGCTTTCATCCGCTGTGCCGTAACCACCGGGGAGAGAGATGATCGCGTCCGCTTGTTTGAACATGCGCTTTTTGCGATCCCATAAATCTTCGACCATGATTGTGTCGCTTAAGTTAGGCAAGATGCGCTCGCTGTCTTTGAGTTTACGCGGGACGATGCCCGTTACATGCGCGCCGTGATCAAGTGCGGATTTGGCGATGGCACCCATGAGGCCGGCATCCATGCCGCCATAGACCAGTTTGTAACCACCTTGCGCTATCAGTGCGCCGAAAGCTTTGGCTGAGTCTTTAAAAACGGGGCGGGCGTGGCCGGATGAGCCGAGGTAAACGGTGAGCGTTTTGATTGTATTCATATCTAAGCGGCAGATTGTTGGAGTTTTGAATGGTGAATAGCCAGATCGACAAAATTATCAATCATTGTTTGACCGAATTCGGTCAGAACGGATTCAGGGTGGAATTGTACGCCGTAAACGGGGTGGGCGGGGTGTTTGAAGGCCATAATCTCGCC
>CAYGQG010000130.1:0-5521 GCA_964351955.1 uncultured Micavibrio sp.
GGGCTGACGTTTGTGCTGGGGCAGGAGCGTAAGCGCCAAAAACGTATCTTGGGCGTTATTCAGGGCGGGGCTGCATCGCAGGCTAAAGGCCCGAAGAAAGATCAAAAAGATAAGCGCCGTGCCGATCTGGCTAAAAAGCTGAAAGAAGCAAAAGAAGACGAGCTGAAAAAAGACGGTAAGAAGAAAACCACGATCAACATGATGATCGAACAGGCCGGGTTGGAGATTTCGGTTGCGCAGTTCTGGATATTCTCGGTCTTGCTGATGGTTGGTTTGACATTCTTAGCGAAGGTTATGGACCAGCCGATCCATGTGTTGCTTGCTGTGGCTGTGATTGGTCTTTTGGGGCTTCCTCGCTTTGTGATTAAGAAAATGGCGGCGCGTAGGCAGAAGAAGTTTCTCTCTGAATTTCCCGATGCATTGGAGGCGACGGTTCGTTTGTTAAAAGCCGGTATGCCTGTGTCAGAGGCGATTTCCATGATTGCGCGTGAATTTGAAGGCCCCGTAGGCGAAGAGATGGAGCGCATCAAGGACAAGCAGAAGATTGGTGTGCCATTGCACGAGGCGGCGTTGGAAGCGACGCGCCGTATGCCGATTACCGAGATGCAGATGTTTGCCACGGGATTATCGATCCAGTCACAGACGGGTTCGAGTTTGTCCGAAGTTCTGACGAATTTATCGAATGTTATTCGTGCACGTTTTCGTTTGAAGCGCAAAGTGAAGGCGCTGTCGTCCGAGGCGATTGCATCGGCATCGATTATTGCCGCGTTGCCGCCAATGGTGGCGATGGGGCTGTATTTTGTGAATTACGATTATATCAGCCTGTTGTTTACGGACTCATGGGGGAATGTGCTGCTTACCTTGGCGATTGTCTGGATGAGTTTGGGCGTTTTTGTCATGAAAACCATGATCAACTTTAAGATTTAGAAAAAGGAGAGGAGGCCAGCATGGATAAGCATTTAATAATTACCGTGATTAGCGCGTTACTCGCGGCGGGATCATTTACAGCGTTTGCGCTGCCCTTCCTGAATAAGACAGAGAAGAAGGAGCGTTATCGTTCCGTTATCGAAAAGCGCCGTAAGGATCTGTTCAAGGCCAATAAAGAAGGCAGTATCAATAAGGTCATCAAGGACGAGAATGTTTCTGCTGCGGATTCTATGGCCAGTTTGTACAAGATGCAGCAGATGGCCGGTGCGATGGGCGAGAAGGTGCGTGACAAGATGTTGCAAGCCGGTATTCGTGACCCGAAAGCGCCGATTAAGTTTATGGTCGCGCAGGCGATTTTGCCCGTGGTGTTTTGTTCCCTGACGGCGCTTGTGCTTACAAATGGACAAGAGCCGGTTTCGAGTACGATTATTCTGTTGTCGGTTTTGTTTGCGGCTCTAATTGGCTATAAGCTGCCGGATGTATTGATCAAAAACCAAGTGCTGAAACGTCAGGAGGAGATTAACCTTAGTTTCCCCGATGCGCTCGACATGATGTTGATTTGTGTTCAGGGCGGGATTGGTTTGGAGCAAACGGTTGATCGTGTTGCCGAAGAAATTTCCGAACATTCTGACGTTCTTGCCGAGGAGTTGGGGTTGCTCAGTGCCGAGATGGCGATGTTGAATGACCGCAGACAGGCGTTGCAGGATTTTGCGCGGCGTGTGGGTAGTGGTGCGGGTAAGACCTTTGCCACATCCCTTATTCAGGCCGAGCAATATGGTACGTCGGTTTCACAGGCGATGCGTGTGATGTCTGATGAATTACGGGATATGCGTATGGCGGCGGCGGAACAAAAGGCGGCTTCCTTGCCTCCTAAACTTACCGTGCCGATGATCCTATTCTTCCTGCCCGCATTGTTTATCGTCATTTTGGGGCCAGCCTATATTAAGGCAACGAGTGCAGGTATAGGCGGTTAAGCTTTGCCTGTTTAGTTTGACCCGCTTCATCTTGCTTTGTAACGGCACAAAGAAAAACGCCCGTCGGATGAACGGGCGCTTTTTTATGTTCTTGTGAATTCGGTTTATTCGGCTTCCACTTCCGGAGCTGGAACTGCTGCCGGTTTTTTACCCGGTTTAGGAACCATTGCGCCTTCGGCTTGTTGCAAGGCGGTGACGATGCGCAGGTTGCGTTCGATCTCTTCACGTTTAGGAGATACGGCTTGCGCCTTTCTCAAAATCTCAGCGGATTCAGTGAGATAGCCTTGTGTAGCCAAATTCAAAGCCAGGTTGTTCATGATCGTGGTCGGGTCGCCTTGCCAGAGGTCGAGGCCTTTGCGGTATGCGCGTTCAGCCGGAGCGTGGTCGCCCTGTGCGTCCAGTGCGATACCGAGGCGGTGGTATGCTTTGTAGTTTGCATCATCGCTTAGGATAGCGTTTTGCGCGTGTTTTTCGGCGGCTTCGTATTCGCCTTTAGCCAAAAGGATGGCGGCGTATTCGGATGCGGCAGAAGATGAAGGCGGGTTCGCTTTTGCGAATGGGCCGATAATGATTTCGGCTTTTGATAGTTCGTCAGCGCCGCGTAGAGCCATGGCGTATTCAACGGCCAAGTCTTCGTCGGTGGGTGATTTTTTATAGGCGCGTTCAAGGTAGCTGGTCGAACGTGCGGGCTTTGTATCGTATGTGGCGGCACGTGTAATGGCAGAATCCACAGATGCCGTGTGGAGTGTTTCGCTTCCATCGACGCTTTGTGCTGTTTTACAGGCGCTTAAAAGGGCGCAAACACTGACTGTTAAAACAAGTACGGATGCGTTCTTTTTCAAAGTTGGCAAGCGCATACAAACAATCCTTTTCTTAAAGTCTTTTGGGTCTTCATTAGATGTATATCACAATACTCTTAGGGCGGGAAAAGCTTAAACAAGCTTATTTCGGTTATTCATCACTCTGGTCTTCTGTGTCGACATCGATCGTATCAATATCAACGGTGTCACCGCTGTCATCAATTGTCTGGGATGAGCCAGTTTCTTCGTCACCATTGCTGAGCGCTATTTTATGGCACATGTCCGGGCAGTAGAATACCTGTGTAGCTTCGCAGTCTGCGTTGCCTGAACCTGCGCAGCTGTTACGGACGCGGATGTATTTTTCTTGCGGGCTTCCGACGATTGCATGGCGTTGCATCATGACGTTGCCTTCGCGATCAAGGATGGTGAAATGCGTGGCACCCGGCACGCGCGGAATAAGCACGAGAATTTGTGAGGTGTCGGCAAGAATGCTCAAATGTTTGGGGTTGCCGATAATGATGCTGCCCGCAGGTTGGTCCAGCCTTAGCAGCTCGGATTTGTCGGGCGTTAGCTTTATGGGCGGATGCGTGTGCGAAGAATTATCATAAGACGCGCCCGTTGCTTCCACGCTGGATGCAGGGATGATATCGACAGGCGGCGGCATTGCGCTATCTGCGCCTTCTTGCGCATAGGCGAGCGGCACTGAAAAGGACATCGCCAAAACAACAGCCCCAAAAATTATATTTGAAATGTCTTTAGTCATTCTGGAAGTAAGCATGAATTCCCCGAGGCGGGTGTTGATCTTCTTTCAGTATAGCGTTTAAGAACTTAAGAATCACCTTCTTTTTGGTCGCATTTTACGTAATTTTTATGAGGTGGGGTGAGACGCATCAAGAGGCAGAGGTGTAAGGCCTTGTAGCGGGGCTTTTCGAAGGGAAGGGGAGGTGTTCCCATATATTCTTTGCGGGCATTGTTTAATTGCTTGCAAAGGGGTTGTAAAAAATGCTTTAACCAGCCTCAATGAGTTTTATGTATAATATATTTGAGTTTCCTAATGGACATCCCCACTGGTTTTGATGCTTTTAATGAAGTGAGTCGTCCGACCATTCAAACCACAGCACAGCTTATGCGTGAATTGCATGAGGGGCAGACTGACCCTGATGGTCATCCGTATTTTCGCCATCCTATGCGCGTGGCTATGAACCTTCGTCGTATATATCCGCAAGCGAGTGACGATATGATGATGGCGGCACTTTTGCATGACACTATGGAAGATTGCGAGCAGGTGGATGAAGAGTATTTGAGGCAAAAAGGATACTCGGAAAACTGTATCGAGATTATACGGTTGTTGAGCCGTCCGCCCGAAGACCCACGCCCATACGCGCAAGTGGTGGAAGATTTGATTGTATCGGGCAATGTGGATGCGATGATTGTGAAGATCGCCGATAACATGGATAATTTACACCCCGAACGGAATGCAGAGTTCAGGTTGAAAGACCCTGTGAAGTCGGACCGTTTGGTTGCGCGTTATACGGCTTCTATACAAAAGCTGGCGTGGAGTGCGAACATGGATGTTGATCATATCTTCGATGTTATTCAAGGCAGCCCCGCACTTGATGAGTTGAACGCTCTTTTCGAATAAATACCCCGCATTGCAGAATAGGGAGTGAAGTGGGATGGCGCTTTGCGGCCATTGTCCGTTTTTTTTTAACTCTTTAACTTTGTTTATGTATGATTGGGTGGCTGTTCAATTTTTTAAAGGGAATTACCGCTATGAGGTTTTACTGTTTATTTTTAGCGCTTCTCTTCGTTGGTGCTGTTACTGCTTTTCCTGTTATGGCGCAGGAGGGTTCGGGGCAACAGAAATCAAAACCCTGTAATTATAAAGCCGAAGACGGTTCTTATTATGAATACGTTGCGGGTACTGTGGTTAGCTCGGATATTATGTATCCGAAGTTGAAGTGCAAAGATGATGATTGCACAGAGCTTTGGAAAGCTGTATCCGGCACGCGTTTGGTCGAGATGGACAGGGTGATGCCCGATGGTTCTGTGCATCGCGCTATTGCGCATCCTCCGCATGTGTTGATTAGCGAGATGAGAGAGGGCGAGTCTCCGTTTCTTGTCGGAGAGCGCTATTCATTCTGTGCCTTTAAAAGAAAATACAAAGACCCTTTCCAACAAAAAGTTTTTGGCGAGCGTTTGAATATCGACATGAAGACAGTCAAAAGACACGGCACACAAACACCGACCACGGTTGAAGAGGCCGGTGGTGACATGGTTGATACAGATACGGTCGATAAGAGTCCCGAATAAAAAGAAAGATGCGCGGTGTCGATTATTCTGCGCGGGCTTAATCAAGGCATGAGTAAGCACAGGCCGGATCGGCACAGTCTCTATTTAGTCGAAAAATTTAAGTGTAATGCTTAGTAAGCTTTGGATACGCCGCTTGCGACCGCTGCTTCAGCTTTTTCTTTAGACATGATGGCACATAAAGTCGTGCTGCATTTTCCGCAGCTGCCTTTGGCCATAAATCCACCTTTTTTAGTTTGGTGAATAGCGGGGGATTGCATTTCCACGCCTTTTTCTTTGCATTTCACACAATACGCTGTAATCGCCATAGGAATTTCCTTTCGTGATGGTCCAAATGTTCTTCTATTATACCATTTCTTGGCCCAAAGAGGGCGCTAGATAATTTTTTGTTAAATATCAAGTCCTTACGGCTGTTTTGCGTAAGGTAGCTTTGTTTCGTTGATCTCTATTTCTTCAATAGCTTTTCTCCATGCGACAACCCTTTCGGAGCTGGGCGGGTGTGAAGAAAGT
>CAYGQG010000131.1:0-5516 GCA_964351955.1 uncultured Micavibrio sp.
GCTCGATTCCCGCAATAGCGGTGATTCTGCTGGTGGTGGTCGTTCATTCAACGACAATCAAGGCGGCGGTTACTCCCAAGGTGCTCCGGCTCAACCTGCGGCCCAGTCGCAGACACAAGCCGCCCCTATGGATGAGCTGGAAGACGAGATTCCTTTCTAAAAATATGCTTATTCGCCTGATCGCTATCATTATCTTGGCATTGCCCACCATCGCGGTGGCGCAAGAGGGTGATTTCTCCAAACGTTTGGATCTGGCTGAAAAAATGCTCGAAATCCGGCCTGCCCAAAAGCAGGTCGAACGAGCAGTCGATGCTTACATCAAAAACTACATGGTCACGGCTTCTGATAAGGACAAGGAATTGTTTCGTATCGCGATGGTCAAGGCAATGAACCCCAAGGCGCTTGAGAAAGTCGCAATCGATGCGTATGCGGAAACATTTACACTGGCTGAACTGGAAGCCATGGTTGAATATTTCAGCAAACCCGAAGCCCAAAGCGCAAGCGACAAGCAAAGCCAGCTGAATGCTAAAATTGCGCCTGAAATCAGCAGTATGATGGATCGGGCTTTGATGCGGTTACGTTCCGACTCACAATAAGGAGCCATCCTGATGGATATGATGCTGTTCAGCTTTCTCGCGTTTTTTGTTTTTTTTACAGGCGTGGGGCTGGCTTCATCATTCTTCCGTAAAAACACCATTGAGGATTATTTCCTCGCCAGCCGTAACGTCCCTGCGTGGCTTGTTGCGCTTTCATACGGAGCAACGATCTCCAGCGGCGCAACCTTCATCGGTTTTGCGGGGCTGGCTTATACATCGGGCATTACGGCGCTGTTTGCCATTGTCGGTTTGACCATCGGCGATCATATCGGCTGGATCATTGCGGGTAACCGTATCCGTCAAAAGGGCATTGAAACCAAGGCGCATACCTATCCGTCTCTTGTGGGAAAATTGGGAGATAAGGACTTCCCCATTGTAACGGTCATCACCGCGATGTTGACCGTTTTCTTCCTCGGTGCATATTGCGCGGCGCAACTGGTGGCGGGGGCGAAGATCGGTGCGGCGCTGTTTGATTGGGACTACAACATATTTGTTTTTGTCGGTGCGTTTGTCCTGCTGGCGTATTGCTGGGCGGGGGGGATCCGCGCATCGATATGGACCGATGCGGTACAGGCGATTATCATCATGGTTTCGCTGATCATCCTCGTCGTGGTGGCGATGAACGAAATTGGCGGGTTTGGGTCGCTCTATGATCAATTGGTCGCCGCAGACCCGAAACTGGTTGATCCGTTTCAGGTAAATCTCATCTCGGTTTTTGTCGGTTGGCTGGCCTTTGGTATTGGCGTTTTGGGGCAACCACAGCTCATGGTGCGCCATATGGTCGCCCGTTCGGACGAATGCTTGCTCAAGGCCCGTCGGATATATCTGGCATGGCGCTGGAGCGTTTTACTGCTCGCGACGCTGGTCGGCTTCATTGCACGCGTAATGATTCCCGAAATTGAGGGCGGTTTTGATCCCGAATTGTCGATTCCCGCCCTGTGGGAAGACCTTTTACCGCCCGTTTTGGTCGGTTTGCTGGTTGCGGGGCTGTTTTCTGCAACGATGTCCACAGCCGACTCTTTGCTCCTTGCCGCATCATCTGCCCTCACGCAACACGTATTCCCGCAGCTTCGTAACTCATATGTGTTCGCCCGTCTGGGCACAGTGTTTGTGATCAGTCTGGTTGTCACTATCGCATTACTGGCAAGCCAGAACGTACTGTCACTGGTGGTTTTGGCGTGGGGTGGTATGGCTTCGGCGGTCGCGCCACTGGTGGTTTTGATGCTGCTCGGCGCGCGCCCGACACAACGTTTAGCGGTGACGATGATGGTTGCCGGATTTGGTGTGGCGGTATACTGGCGTCACGGGCTGGGATTACAGGCACAATTAATGGATTTAGTGCCCGGAATGTTGACAGGTTTTGCTATCTTCGGCGTGTCATATTTGCTAGAAAAGTACATTAAACCTGAATCGCAAAAAACGTAACAAAACCGCGAGAAAAATAAAGAGTATTCATGACTGATTCCACCATTTCCGACGAAGAAACATTCCCGACCATCTCTCTCGAAGACGAGATGAAGCAGAGCTACCTCGATTACGCGATGAGCGTTATCGTTTCCCGTGCTTTGCCGGATGTACGTGATGGTCTGAAACCTGTGCACCGCCGTATTTTATACGCAATGCGCGAAGGTGGGTACGCCTCTGACAAGCCGTACAAAAAGTCAGCCCGTATCGTCGGCGATGTGATGGGTAAATATCACCCGCACGGTGACTCCGCGATTTACGATGCAATGGTTCGTATGGCCCAGCCTTGGTCTCTTCGCTTGCCGCTTGTTGATGGGCAAGGGAACTTCGGTTCTATGGATGGCGATGCACCTGCGGCGATGCGTTATACGGAAGCCCGCTTGAACAAAGCTGCTGAAACACTGCTCGAAGATATCGATAAGGAAACCGTCGATTTCCGCGCTAACTATGATGAAAGCTTGAACGAACCTGTTGTTCTGCCATCCCGTGTTCCAAACCTGTTGGTTAATGGTGCGGGCGGTATTGCCGTTGGTATGGCGACAAACATCCCGCCGCACAATCTTGGCGAAGTGATCGATGCCTGTATGGCGATGATTGAAAACCCCGCCATTACGACGGATGAGATTAACGAAATCATACCCGGACCGGACTTCCCGACGGGTGCCCAAATTATGGGCAAAAATGGCATCTACAAAGCCTATCATACGGGCAATGGCTCGGTTGTGATGCGCGCCAAGACTACTGTAGAGGAAATGGGTAAACGCGAAGCGATCATCGTTCACGAAGTCCCGTATCAAGTTAACAAGGGTAAATTGCTCGAACGCCTCGGTGAAGTCGGCCGTGAGAAGATTGTCGAAGATATCGCCGAAATCCGCGATGAATCAGACCGTCAGGGTGTTCGCGTTGTGATCGAACTGAAAGCCAACGCCAATGCGGACGTTGTGTTGAACCAGTTGTTCAAACATACAGCGCTACAAAGCAACTTTGCCTGCAACATGGTCGCATTGCATAACGGTAAGCCGCAGATGATGCTGATCAAAGACATGATCAAGGCGTTTGTGAAGTTCCGTGAGGAAGTCATCACCCGCCGCACAGTATACGAGCTTGGTAAAGCCCGTGACCGTGCGCATGTTTTGGCCGGTCTGGCTGTCGCTGTTGCGAATATCGATGAGATTATCGCCCTGATCCGTAGCGCACCAAATCCGGTAGAGGCCAAAGAAGGCTTGTTAGCGAAGGCTTGGCCCGCAAAAGATGTCGCGCCGTTGATCGAATTGATTGATGATCCTGAACATCCGCTGAATGACGACGGGACATACACAATGTCCGAAGTACAGGCCAAAGCCATTCTGGACCTACGTCTTCACCGTCTTACAGGTCTCGAACGTGATAAAATCGCCGGTGAACTCAAAGAAATCACTGACAAGATTGCCGAATATCTGACCATTCTGGCGGATCGCGCAAAAATGCTCGAAGTGCTCAAAGAGGAGCTGCTGGAAGTTAAGGAAAAATTCGGGACACCGCGCCGTACGGAGCTGTGTGAAGCCGAATTCGAAATGGATATCGAAGACCTGATCCAGCGTGAAGATATGGTCGTGACCATCACGCATGGCGGCTACGTCAAACGCGTTCCTCTTGATACATACCGTGCGCAACGTCGCGGCGGTAAGGGCCGTAGCGGTATGAGCACGAAGGATGAGGATTTCGTATCCGATCTATTCGTAGCCTCGACCCACACGCCGATCCTGTTCTTCACCAGCCACGGTATCGTTCACCGTATGAAGGTCTATCAATTGCCGTTGGGTACTCCGACATCTAAGGGCAAGGCGTTGATCAATCTGTTGCCGCTGGAGAAAGAGGAAACAGTCTCGGTCTACATGCGTTTGCCTGAAGACGAGGAACGCTGGAAAGAACTCGACATCATGTTCGCCACATCCCATGGCTCTGTTCGCCGTAACAAGCTCTCGGATTTCAAGAATATCCGCGCAAATGGCTTGATCGCCATGAAACTTGGTGATGACGAAAACCTCGTCTCGGTGAAGATATGTACTGAGGACGAAGATGTGATGCTTGCGACCAAGTTGGGTAAGGCCATTCGCTTCCCCGTCAACGATATCCGTGTCTTCTCTGGTCGTACATCAACCGGTGTGCGTGGAATCAGGCTCAAGGACAAGAATGACGAAGTGATTTCCATGTCCGTCCTCAAACATCTGGATATTACCCCTGATGAGCGTAATGCCTATCTGAAGGCGGCTTCACAAGTGCTGGGTAGCGAAGATGAGGACTTCGAGTATGAAGAAACCGATCTGGAGCTTTCACAAGATCGTTTCCGCGAGATGCTGGAAAAAGAACAGATTGTTCTGACCATCTCTAACAAAGGCTACGGTAAACGAACCTCCGCATACGAATACCGCGTTTCCGGTCGTGGCGGACAGGGCGTAACCAATATGAACCTGACCAAGAAAAACGGCGGTGAAGTGGTTGCTACATTCCCTGTAACCGATAGCCACCAAATCATGCTGGTGACTGACCAGGGTAAGCTGATTCGTACACCGGTCGAGAATATCCGCGTCACAGGCCGTAGCGCACAAGGCGTGACGGTGTTTAAGGTCGCAGATGATGAGAATGTGGTCTCTGTCGCGTGGTTGATACAAGACGACGACGATGAGGACGGAGACCTTCCCGAAGGTGTAGAGGAGGGCGCAGAACTTCCTGAAGGTGCACCTGATGTTGCCGAAGAGGCCGCTGTTGACGGAGAGTCTGAATCTGGCGAAGCGGCTGAAGGCGATGACGAAGAATAGCGGAAAATATCTTACCGGCGTTTATCCTGGCACGTTTGACCCTGTTACCAAGGGGCATCTACACCTGATCCAGCGCGCGAGCCGTATGGTCGACCGTTTGGTTGTCGGTGTTGCCGTCAATAGCCGCAAAGGCCCGCTTTTCTCGTTTGATGAACGTATGGCCATGGTCAAAACGGATATCGAGAACATGAATGAAAAGGGCTGTGAAATAGAAGTCCATGGCTTCGATACATTGCTCGTAGATTTTGCGCGCGAAGGGAAGGCTTCTTGTATTTTCAGGGGGTTACGCGCCGTTTCTGATTTTGAATATGAATTCCAATTAACGGGTATGAACGCCAAACTCGACCCTGAATTGGAAACGGTTTTCCTTATGGCCTCCGATAAATGGCAATTCGTATCGGCCAGTTTTGTTAAAGAAATCGCTTCTTTAGGTGGCGATATCGGTGAATTTGTAAGCCCTCATGTGGCCGAAATGCTGGCCGATAAATTTTCAAAGTAAATCAGTAGCGAATTAAGGCTCAGAAAAGCTTGACGTTTGCCTGTGAAATCCATATGTTGCTGCAAAATCTTGGGGTTTTCCTCCATAGAGTTTTAAATGCATTCAAAGATGATCGCGTAGCTCAGCTGGTAGAGCAACTGACTTTTAATCAGTAGGTCC
>CAYGQG010000132.1:0-5421 GCA_964351955.1 uncultured Micavibrio sp.
CCCCGAAGCCGAATTCTTTATCTTCGATGATGTGAAAATCCACATGGAGATGAACAAGGTCGGTTTCGAAGTCGACAGCGAAGAAGGCCCGTACAATAGTGGCCGTCACTATGACACAGGCAATATGGGCCACCGCCCGGGTATTAAAGGCGGCTACTTCCCTGAGAGTCCGGTCGATAGCCTGTCCGATATTCGCGGCGAAATGCTTACCGTCATGCAGACGATGGGTGTAGAGGTTGAAAAGCACCACCACGAGGTCGCCCCAAGCCAGTGCGAGCTAGGCATCAAATTCTCAACCCTGATCGACAGCGCCGATAATATTCAGATTTACAAGCATGTGGTCCATAACGTAGCCAACAGCTACGGCAAATCCGCGACCTTTATGCCAAAGCCGATCTTCGGCGATAACGGTTCGGGCATGCATGTCCACCAATCTTTGTGGAAAGCTGGCAAACCTATTTTTGCAGGTGAAAGCTATGCCGGGCTGTCTGATACCGCGCTTTATTACATTGGCGGAATCATCAAACACGCCAAAGCCTTGAACGCCTTCACCAACCCGTCAACGAACAGCTATAAGCGCCTCGTACCGGGTTACGAAGCCCCTGTTCTGCTGGCCTACTCTGCCCGCAATCGTTCAGCATCTTGCCGCATACCACACAGCGCCTCACCAAAAGGAAAGCGCGTGGAAATCCGTTTCCCTGACCCGATGGCAAACCCTTACCTTGCATTCGCTGCAATGTTGATGGCTGGTATTGATGGTATCGAAAACAAAATCCATCCGGGTGAAGCAATGGAAGCGGATCTCTATGACCTGCCTGAAGAAGAATTGAGCAAAATCCCGACTGTATGCCATTCCTTACGAACAGCCCTACAGGCGTTGCGCGATGATCAGGATTTCTTGCTAAAAGGTGGCGTGTTCACGGAGGAAGTGATCGAATCTTACATTGCCCTCAAAGAAGAAGAAAATGAAGCTTACGAGACAATGATCCACCCGATCGAATACAAGATGTATTACTCGTCCTAAGGATCGTCGTCGTTACCCTGTCCAATTCCTGATGTATCTACAGCCCCGCCGGAACTCAAAAGATCTTCCTGCGGCTGTAAATTACGCGTAACCAATTTATAACTTTCAACGTTACGCGCCCATAAGAAATAATCATGGTCTCTGGATGGTGTGAACAACGTCACGAAATAATAGTATTCGTCGGCAAGCATGATCGTAACCCAAAGCTCGTGTTCGATCATATTCGCTTCAAGACCCGCTACGGAATAAACCTTGGTATCAACAAAGTCGTAATTCTCCGTAAACAGAAAATCATCTCGCTCCTCGAGGACATCTCCCATAGAGAGGCCTTTTTCCTCAATCTCTGCTTTGAACTTCTCAAACTCGTCTTCGAGTGTTTCCGAAGAATAAATAGACACAAGGTTGATATCGATTTGCCCGTCGAGACGCGCTTCCTTGTCTCCGTACCAGCCGGTTTCAATTTCACGAATATTGAAAAGCTCGACCTTCATGCGGTCAATAGAGCGAATGGGTAAAGAACGGAGCTTCCAGGAAACAGGGTATTCAAACTCTGCGATATCGAGGAACTGGTATTTCGACATCTCTTCTACGTACTCTTTGATAAACTTTTTAACATCAAAGGAATTAAGGACGTGTTCCATATGCACTTTTTCTTCCTGATAGCGCTCAACAGGAACCTGATACTGTGCCAACAGCACTTTCTTACCATTCACAATCGCGCGGGCGCGCACAGCGTAACTAACACCATTATTGATAAATACGTATAAGGCATCCGCTTTCTTATTATCCAAAGCCTCCAGACCATTTATGTTGTAACCATTGGCGAGCAAGTATTGGATAAACCAACGCTCTGCCGTTACATCATACTCCAATTCAATGGCTTCAACGGTGACGTGACTTCTGGGAGCATAGAGATTGGCAGGGCCATAAAAGTTCTTAAGCTCGTTCAGAACCTTCTGACCGATTTGTGTATCTATTCCGGCTTTTGTTGTATCTGTCCAACCATCGGGAATACGAATAAAGAAGCTAAGCTCTGGCGCACGCGCGCTATCCAGCTCGGCTTCGAACGAATTCTTTTTAAACTCGGAAATCGGGGTCATCTCAATTTCCGGCATCGGTGCCGTAAATTGATCTTTAATATCCTGTGCGCTTACACCAACAAACGTCGCAAGCACGCCAAGACACATGACTAATACAAAAACAGATTTCTTCTGGAACATGTACATCACCTTTTGAATTACACCATTTCTTATAATAACACAGCTTTAAGAGACGTTTACACCTATTCTTAAATCCGGCTACATCTTTGTATACGTATTTTTTGCCTCTAAACCACTCTAGCGCTTGATTTCATAACAACACCGCAGTAAGTAAACTATAGTTTCACTCACAAATATAAAGTTCTGTATCCGGTTATATGTCCGACTTATTCGCCTCCAATGCTGCCGCTAAAAATGATTACGATGCCTCCTCGATTGAAGTTCTCGAGGGTCTTGAGCCTGTTCGAAAAAGGCCGGGCATGTATATTGGCGGCACGGATGAACGCGCCCTCCACCACCTCGCGGGCGAAATCCTTGATAACTCAATGGATGAAGCGGTTGCAGGCCATGCAGACTGGATAGAAATCGCTCTGGAAGCCGATTACTCCTTAATCATCCGTGATAACGGACGCGGCATCCCTATTGACGAACACCCAAAATATCCCGGAAAATCCGCACTGGAAGTCATTTTAACCACCCTCCACTCCGGTGGTAAATTCTCCAACGATGCCTATGAAACCTCTGGCGGTCTGCACGGTGTGGGTATCTCGGTCGTTAACGCACTTTCTGACGATATGTGGGTCGAAGTCGCCCGTGACAAGAAACTCTATAAACAAAGCTTCTCCAGAGGATTGCCTACAACCAAGCTCGAAGACCTCGGCCCTGTGCATAATCGTCGCGGTACAAGCGTAAGCTTCCACCCTGACCCTGAGATTTTCGGCGATAAAGCCCATTTCAAGCCCGGTTGGCTGTTTCAGATGGCGCGTTCCAAAGCCTATTTGTACTCAGGCGTTGAAATCCGCTGGAAATGCGACCCATCCATCATCCCCGAAGACAGCAAAGTCAAACCTGAAGAGGTTTTCAAGTTTCCCAATGGCTTGAAAGACTTTCTTGATGCAACACTTAAAGGCCGCAACACCATCATTCCGAACGCTTTCTTCGGCAAAGCTGATCTGCCTGACGGTGAAGGACGCATTGAATACGCCATCACATGGCCAAGCGACAGCGAAGGCTTCATGCATTCATACTGTAACACCGTTCCCACCCCGCAAGGCGGAACACACGAAGCAGGGCTGCGTACCGTCCTCTCGCGTAGTTTACGCGCCTATGGCGAAATGACGAGCGTACGAAAAGCCAATCTGATTACCGCTGACGATGTCATGAGTGGCGCATCCATTATAATTTCCGTCTTCATCAAAGACCCGCAATTCCAAGGCCAGACAAAAGAAAAACTGGCGACCGCCGCCGTAAGCAAATGGGTGGATACGGCCCTTAAGGACCCGTTTGATCTATGGTTATCCAGTGACCCGCAATCCGCGAACAAATTGCTCGAACAACTCATCCTCAGAGCCGAAGAACGTCTACGCCGCAAGCAAGACCGTGTGCAAGCCCGTAAAAGCGCTACTCAAAAGCTGCGCCTACCCGGCAAACTGGCTGATTGTAGCCGCGCCAATTCCGAGGACACCGAACTCTTCATCGTTGAGGGGGACAGTGCGGGCGGTTCCGCCAAACAGGGCCGCAATCGTGAAACGCAGGCGATTTTGCCCCTTCGCGGTAAAATCCTCAACGTTGTCAGCGCGACCAATGATAAAATCCGCGCCAACCAAGAAATTCAGGACCTTATCCAAGCTCTTGGCTGCGGATCGGGTAAAGATTTCGATATCGATAAACTGCGTTATGAGCGCATCATCATCATGACTGATGCGGATGTCGACGGCGCACACATCGCCGCGCTGCTCATCACATTTTTCTACAGCCAGATGCGTAGCCTGATTGACGATGGCCACCTATACATTGCGCAACCGCCGCTTTATCGCCTCGTCAGTGGGGCTTTAAGCGCATACGCCAAAGACGACATACACAAAGACGAGCTGATGAACACTACCTTCAAAGGTAAAAGCAAGGTCGAAGTCAGCCGCTTTAAAGGTCTTGGCGAAATGCCGGCAAAGCAGCTTAAAGAAACAACAATGGACCCGAAAAGCCGTGTCCTCCTGCGTGTAAAATTACCAGAAGCTGCCGCACTTGTTTCCCAATTACATGACGACTTAGAAGGTGAAAACCCGTTGGAAGCGCAAGTAACACTCGCCGATGTCGATGATCTTGTTGAACGCCTCATGGGTAAAAATGCCGAGCCGCGTTTCCAGTTTATTCAAGACAACGCGGAATTCGCCAGTGACATCGACGTTTAATCGCCTGTTGACCTGACAAGGCTCTCCGCAGATGATGGCAGCATGATCAAACGCATAGGCATCATAGTTACAATCATTGTGGTTCTTGTTGGCGGACTTTACGCCTATCAGGTCACAACGAAACCCGAAAAAATTCACAACAATATCTCGAAAACCTTCAGCCATCTGGGTTTTGCTGAAACTGCCCTACCCGAACCTGAAAAGGCGGGGCGCACCCTGCTCTATACAGATATAAATCTGGACGAAGACGGTTTCAGCACAATCAAAACACTCAACGTTTCACACTCTCCGCTTATACTTTCATTTTCCGATGACGATGCCACGGTGACGATTAAGGGCCTCAACCTTACGGGCGAAATCGGTCCTGAAGGGAAAATCACCATCGCGGGCTTCGAACCACCTGAAACGTTGGCTTTGAATTTCGCCACTCTTCCCTCAACCATCAATATCGAAAATTTCAGCCTCTCTCTCCTGAGCGAAAATTTCGGCGGCATCAATGTCAGCGGATCAATCCAGATCAGCAATAACGGCAAGGTCTTAAAGCTTCAGGGCAAGCTCGACGCGGTTCAAAAACAGGTTGTCATCAATGCCAAGCTGGAAGGCCAGATCAACCAGAATGAATTTGTTGATGCGCGCATAGAGATCGAGAACGGCAAATTCGACCTCGGGCATATTCAGGCAACGCGTATCGCGGGCCTTATACTAGCTTCGGGCGAAAGCTTCTCCGACATTAAAACAGTAAGCGAGCTGCAAACCGGCGCTCTCAAAATTTATGGCCTGCCATGGCAAAATGCCGCAATCACAATTGATGCCAAAGCCCAAACTCCGAACGCAACAATCAGCGCCAAGTCCGCAGGATTCGAAGGCCTAGAGTTAGGCTTAACCATTCCTGATATTTTTGCTCCTGAGATCTTTATCGGTCAATTACATGCCGACACAATGAAAACGG
>CAYGQG010000133.1:0-5384 GCA_964351955.1 uncultured Micavibrio sp.
TGCGATAGTCCGATAGAACTACTGGTTTAGAGAACAGATTTCAAGAATTTTATGCCTTATGCGGCGAGAAGGGTTTCGACCTGCTTTACCAGATCGTTTAAATGGAATGGTTTAGACAGGATTTCCGCTTTTTCAGTATCCAGATCGTCACGGCCCAGAGCAACGGCGGCAAAACCGGTAATGAACATGACTTTGAGGTCGCCGTGAAGTTTGGTGGCTTTGTTCGATAGCTCTATACCGTCCATGCCCGGCATCACGATATCGGTGAGCAGGAGGTCGAACGGGGTTTTTGTATCTTCCAGAACTTTCAATGCGTCGAGGCCGTTTTCGGCTGATGTTACTTCGTGTCCGGCCTTTTCAAGGGCTAGTACCAGAAAGCTCGACATTGATTGATCGTCTTCGGCAATTAAAATGCGTGCCATAAAATTAGTCTTTCTTAAAACTCTGCCGTTTTAAGCTTCTTCTGTCTTAATTTCAAGCGCGGTTTTTGTGCGCGCTTATGGTAATCACGTGTCAGCGCGTTAAACGGCTTTGTTGAGCTGGGCTTCTTCGAACTGTTTAGCGACGCTTTCCCATGTATAGGTTGCTTTTACATGGTCGGCGCGTTGTTCGGGGGTGCCCTTTTGCATTGCGTTATGCGCAGCGACGGATAAATCATCCTCAGTAAGGCAGCCGAGATAATCTTCGGTGATGATGTCTTTTGGTCCTGTTACGTTATAACCCGCAACGGGTAGGCCGCTAGCCAAAGCCTCGATCAGGACCATGCCGAATGTATCTGTGCGGGACGGGAAAACGAAAACATCGGCGGACCGGTAGTGCGCGGCTAGATCTTCGCCGGTGCGTTTGCCGGCGAAATAGGCTTCGGGGTATTTGTTTTCAAGCTCGGCGCGGCTTGGGCCGTCACCGACCACGACCTTTGTGCCTTCCCATGCCATATCGAGGAAATCCTCGATGCTTTTTTCAATAGCGACGCGCCCGACATAGAGCGCGATGGGGCCTTCGAGGTCTATATAGGCCGTGTTTTCACCCGGGTAGTATTGGTCAAGGTCGACACCGCGCAGCAGGCGGTGCATCGGGTTTTGAAAGCCCCATTCAATCAAGGTGTCTTCGAGGCTTTTTGTAGCAACCATCATCACTTTGGATGGTGAATGGAAATTGCGCACCAAGCGTTTAGCGCGTTCATGTGCGAAGTCGTAAAGCGGCGGAATGATTTTGGCGACACGTTTGGCAACGTAATCAGGGAACATTGTATGGAATGAGGTTGAAAACGGTTTGTTGTGTCGCAGGCAGTATTTGCGCGCGGCCCAGCCCAAAGGCCCTTCGGTCGATATATGGATTTTCTCGGGTTGATAGGCCTCTATCATACCTTTTAAGCGTTTATAAGGCCTGATCGCCAGTTTGATTTCGGAGTATCCCGGCATGGGAATGGTTGCGGGGAAATCCGCAGGGCCGATGACTTTGACCTCATGTCCGAGCTTGCGCATGTATTCGCTGAGGTTTTCGTATGTGCGAACCACACCATTTATTTGGGGCAACCATGCGTCACTGATGATGAGAAGTTTCATAAAGTCAGGTATACTCTAAATAGTGATTATCTCTTAATATCTATGTTTTGAGTGGCATAGACTTTTTCAATGTTCAACCATACAGTGGTCAAGGATCGGGTCCAACGAATTTCATCATGATTATGCACAATTACAAAGCGTTAGTAGGGTTTGTTGCCGCGTTATTTGCCGCGTCTCCCGCGCTTGCGCAGAATTGTACATTTACCGAAGAAGCTATTGTTAATCTGCGTGCGCCGATTGCGGGTTCATACAATGTATGGGACACGATCCACGGGGATATAGAGCATACCGAAAAATTTTATGATGCGCTGGCTGTTGATGGCGGCAATATTCTGATGGTCGGAGATCGGGAAAGTCCTGAGGATGCGACTATGGCTCCGTTTTTAATTATGGTCGGGCGGAATGGTCGTGTGCTGTGGGAAAAGCCGTTGGGCATTCCCGGGTATAAACATCTGGTGAAATTTGAAGCGCATCCGCGCGGTGCGTTGATCATGGCGAATGTCAGCGAGGGCAAGAAAGACGGTGGACGCGATAAAATCTGGCTCGGAGCATTTAAAACGGACGGCGAGCGTTTGTGGCGCACAACGTTGCAAGCGCCAGGCGGTAAGCATTTATATGGTCATGATGTGGAGCATTCACCGAAAGATAGTAGTTTTGTGATTGCGATGACCCGTGCGGATAAACGCGAAGGCGGTGATCCGTTGACGACCATGCTTTACCGTATCAACGAAAGCGGTCGTACGATCGAGAGCAGGGCTTTTGCGATTGGCGCGGATAATACGATTGAGGACATTGAAGTGTTGGCTGAGGGAAGTATCCTCGGCGCGGGCTGGGCGAATAACGCGATTGGTCGCCGTGATGGGTGGATGTTGCGGGTAACGCCTGAGTTTATTTTGAACTGGCAAGCGCCTTATGCGCGCGGTGCGGCATCGCAGCTTGATGGTGTTGCTATACTCGGTAAAAATCAGGAATACGCCGTCGCCGTCGGAACGGCATTGCCACGCCAAGCAGGCAATCGTGCGGGCTGGATTTTGGTTGTCGAGGCGAATGGGGGTGATGTCGCGTGGCAGAGATATTTCTCCGGTGATTTACATTTTGACGGTCGTGATGTCATGACGAATAAAGACGGCGTGATCAGCGCCATTCTGGACGGGCAGACACCTGATGATAGTGCGGAGGTCGAGCATATTCGTTTGCTGACGTTTAATCCGCGCGGTGATTTATTGGCCAGTGATGAGTTTTTTAATGGTGAAGGTGTGAATGCTGTGCGGTTGCTCGAGACACCGACGCATAACCGTGTGATTTTGGGTGACAGCCGTATCCTGCACAAAGTCGGTCTTCATCAGGATGGTGATGATGCGGAGACAAAAGTCACAATCGATGCGTGGGCTGTTGCAGCGCCGCGCGCACCCGCGTATGAAGATCCCTGTATTCCTAAAGTACGGACATTACAGTAAATGCGTGAAGGCGAACATCATCAGTTTATGATCGGCGAGGAGCAAACCGGTATGCGTCTGGATAAGGCGCTGGCGGAGTTGTTGCCCGATGTTTCGCGTTCGCGGTTAAAGGGGTTGATTGATGCCGAGGCGCTGACGCTGAACGGTTTTGTGTGTAAGGATGCATCCAGAAAAGTCGCCAAGGGACACACGATAGAATTGAGCGTGCCCGCGCCCGAGGACGCATCACCGCAAGCCGAACA
This sequence comes from uncultured Micavibrio sp., assembly GCA_964351955.1. Taxonomy (GTDB): domain Bacteria; phylum Pseudomonadota; class Alphaproteobacteria; order Micavibrionales; family Micavibrionaceae; genus TMED27. The sequence goes on from CAYGQG010000133.1 coordinate 3,265, forward strand.
TATTCCGCTGGATATTCTTTATGAAGACGAGCATATGCTGGTGATTAACAAGCCCGTTGGTTTGGTCGTTCATCCAGGGGCGGGAAATCATACTGGGACGATGGTGAATGCGTTATTGCATCATTGCAGGGATGATTTATCGGGTATTGGCGGCGTTATGCGCCCCGGTATTGTTCATCGTCTGGATAAGGATACAAGCGGGTTGATGGTTGTCGCGAAAACCGATCAGGCACATCAGGGGTTGGCGGCGCAGCTGGAGGATCGTTCATTGAGCCGTGTTTATAGTGCGCTTGTGCTCGGTGTGCCCGTACCGATGAAGGGCAGTGTTGATTTGCCGATAGGGCGTGATCCGCGTAACCGTTTGAGAATGTCGATTAAAGGTAAGAACGGCAAACCCGCGAAAACGCATTATCATATACAGCAGGTGTTTGGCGGGCAGTTTTCACTGGTTAAATGTGTGCTGGAAAGTGGACGAACGCACCAGATCCGTGTGCATATGCAGGCGATTAAACATCCGCTTATCGGTGATGCTTTATATAGGCCACAAGACACGGCGATACGCGGTGCTGTAAAACGGGCCGAGTTTGAGCCTGAATTGGCGGAAACGCTGATAAAATTCCCCAGACAGGCGCTCCATGCGGGCGGGATTGGTTTTGTGCACCCTGTTAGCGGCGAAGTGCATAAATATGAGGCGGAATTGCCAAGTGATTTTGTTAACCTATTGAAATTACTTGATAAAAAATAATTTATATAAAATTTTAGCTAATTTTGTTGAATTTACATAAAACTTTATGTATTCTAAAAGTATAAGGCCAGTGCGTGACATGGGTCGATTTTAGGGGGAGGGCAAGCCCCCTTCAAAGATCCAAAGACAGAATAAGAATTTGAGTGAGCACAATACGGTTAGGGATTACACGGGCAAAAGGCGGAAAATAAAAGCAAATAACATAAATAAGAATTTCAACAGATTAGATCTCCTTTTAAGACTACATTAAGACTACTTCATCCGATCTGGTACGACTAAACAGCCACCCTAAATGGGTGGTTCTTTTTTTTCGGCTATCCGAATGAATTTACCGAAGCTTGTGATCGCGAGTGGCCATATGATTTCGCTAAGTACACAGACGAGCAAAGTTAGCGGCGAGAAATACAAAGCGGCGATGCCGATGGCTAGCCCGTTATTGTTTACCCCCGAACATAGCGTAAATGTTTTACGGTCTTTAAACGGCATAGCGGCAGCGGTTATCCAAACAAGGCTGTAGAGAGCAGTATATAAAACGATGTTGGCGAGAAGTGCGGGCAGGCTAAGCATCGGGTTGTCGAGAATTTCATGCCGTTTCAGCGCGAGCCCGAGAATGACGATGAGGCCCGTGAATAATACCGCGAAGAATTGTGCATTGTTTTTGGTCCATGTATTTGCGGTGGTGCTTTTGCGTATGCCCCAGAAATAAGTACAGGCCGGCAGGAAGATCGTCAAAATCAATGTGAAAGCCATGTGCAGCAGGTCTAGTTCTACGCCTTCGCCCAGTAATACGCCGATCAGCACGGGAATCGTTATGGGGGCGAGTATATGGGTGATGATCGTCGCGATGAGCGCGAAGGATGTGTTTCCGCGCATGATATTGGCGACGGCGGCGCAGGATACCCCCGTTGGCATAAGGGCGAGCAGTAATACCCCGTCGGCAAGTTGCGGCGATAATTGCAGTGTCAGGTAATAGGCGGGAACGGGCAGCACGATAAAGCGAAGAGCGTAGAAAATGATCGCGGCGGTTTTGTTGACCGTATTCAATTCATCAAGCGAAACTTTCGAGCATGAAAAGAAAATCACCAGCATGATTGCGCCCATAACCGTATAGTTAGGCAGAAGATCAAGCCCTGGTAAAAACAGGCCGATGGCGATGCTGATCAGCATCACGGTGTTAAAATGGTTTTCTACAAAATGTTTTATCGCGGTCATTGTGTGTCTGCTATTTCGTCCCAGTACTGCGCTATATGACGGGCGGAAAAGGGTTCCGTCAATTCATAAAGCGGGATCGGGTTGCGGACGCTTTGTCCGATGTCACGTCCGAACGGGGCGAAGCGTAAATCCGCATCGACATTATCCGGTACATATTTAAATC
>CAYGQG010000134.1:0-5356 GCA_964351955.1 uncultured Micavibrio sp.
TTGACCGCACTGAGTTGCCCGTTTTCACCAACCAATTCTTTGACTTGTCCGATTTGGAAATCGATTTTATCCGCCTGCGCCAATTGGTGCATGTGGTTAACGCTGGATAAATGTGCACGGAATTTATCGCGGCGGTGAACCAGTGTGAGTTTCTCCGTGATTGGCTGTAGGTTGATGGTCCAATCCAGAGCAGAGTCGCCGCCACCCACGATCAAAAGCTTTTTGCCTTCGAATTGGGCTTTTTTACGGACAGCATAAAACACGGATGTGCCTTCGTATTCTTCGATGCCGGGTATTGGCGGTTTTTTCGGCATGAAAGATCCGCCGCCCGCAGCAATCACGATGACCTTGGTGATGAATTCCTGCCCTATATCAGTAATCAGCTTCCAGCGCCCGTCATCCTGCTTTTCCAGTTTTTCTACCATCTGTTGAAAATGGAATTGTGGTTCGAACGGTGCGATTTGTTCCATCAAGCGGTCGGTGAGTTCTTGACCTGAAATCTCGGGGTATGCAGGGATATCGTAAATCGGTTTTTCAGGATACAGCTCGGCACACTGTCCGCCGGGACGATCCAGAATGTCGATGAAATGACATTTCATGTCCAGCAAACCCAGTTCGAACGCGCAGAACAGGCCGCATGGACCTGCGCCGATAATCACGACATCCGTCTCGATCGGGTCTTGGTTTTCACTAAATGTGTTTTGTGCGTCAATCACTGTCATACCGATAATACATATTTGTAATGTGAAAAAGTGGTATAATCGTTATAGTGCTTTATTGCAAGGCCTTGGACGCTGCTTCGGGCTGTTTCAAACCATCAGGATATATTTTATGCACCCGATTATTGACGAAAATGAAGTTACGGAGCTCAAAGACTTTGTGAAGCACCGCTTTACGGAGATAGCAGAAACGTATCTACGGTGCTCTCAGGATTATGTGGATGATATTCATGCTGCGCATGAGAAGCAAGATGCGACCGCTATTGTTGATGCAGCGCATCCGTTGAAATCATCGAGTGGTAATTTGGGTTTGAGGGCGTTATCGGAGCTAGCACGTAAGTTAGAGGATAAAGGCGCGGAAATCGCTGCGGGTGAGGCTGAGTTTTCCGAGCTTGCGCCTATGGTTGCTGAGCTAACATCTGTGCATGAGCAATCTTCGGCGGCGCTTAGAGCGCATATTTAATTCAGAACATTGTGAACCCGCATCGCGAGGTTGGTGTTGTTAAAGGGCTTTAATATATAGTCCTTAGCGCCCAGATCGATGCTTAATGCCAGTTGACGCAGATTGTTGTCACCAGTGATCATAAGTACCGGTATGGATTGCGTGGCTTCTTCTTTTTTGAGGACTTTCAAGACATCGTGACCACTCATGCCCCGCATTTTCTGGTCCAACAATATCGCGTCCGGTTTTTCTGTATGTGCCTTTTGAATGCCGGTTTCTCCATCCAGCGCCGATGAAACCTCGAATCCCGATGGTGCGAGCAGAGATTTAACGATTGCAGGGATTGTTTCATCGTCGTCGATGATGAGTATTTTGTTTTTTAAAGTCATAGTCAGTCGATAGAGAATGTTAATTGTATTCCTATCGTACGTGCAGCTTTTGCGAGGGGTCAAACCACGGTGCAGACCATTGTGTGCGGATGGATGGTTAAGTTTGCAGGATATCTAATAACGCAGTTTTCAGAGTGTCCAGCTGGTCTTTGTCTTTGACTTTGTTGCCGTTCATGTCTTGAACGTAGAACACATCAACGGCTTTCAGCCCCAGTGTGTTGATCTTTGCGCTTTTGATAGAGCAGTTGTGTTCTCTGATGGTTTTTGACAGCTCATATAATAGGCCGGGTTTATCGCGCCCATAAGTTTCCAATACGTTGAAGCGTCTGCTGGCTCTGTTTTTTATTGTAACGCCTTTGGGGATTTCGAAGGCCTGATCCTTTTTTGAATCCTTTTTCGTCAGCGCTTTGATTTGTTTGGTCAGGTCGGGGGACTCGGCAATGACCGAGCGAATGGTTTCTTCGATTTTGTTTTGTCGTGCTTTTTGAAGGATGGGTTTGCCGCTTAAGTTTTGCACGGTGAAGATATCGGCGACGCGTCCGTCATCCAGCGTGTTGATGCGGGCTTCTATAATGTTTGCGCCAGACAGGGTCAGTGCACCGGTCAGCAAGTAGAACAGGCCGTGTTGGTCCTGTGTGTAGATGCTGATGATTGTGGTGTTTCTTTCGCTGTCTTGTGAGATGTCGATGCGTGTTTCGTCCGCGCCGAGATCGTACGGGATGGCGGAGGAGAGCAGGGCGGTGGAGACAAGAGGGTGTTTTCCGGTTATACGGGCTTCGGCCATGTAATAGAGTTCCTGAACCAGCTTATCTTTCCAGCTGGTCCAGCGTTCAGGGCCGACCGCCATGATGTCGACTGTGGTAAGGATGGTGAGGAGTTTTAAGCGCTCGAGGCCATGGACGCGGAATAGGAAGTCTTCAACTGTTTTGGGGTCTTCCATGTCACGCTTAAAGGCAATGTCGGCCATAAACAGGTGGTCGAAAACCAGCCATGATACGAGGCGCGTTTCCTGATCGTTCAGGCCGAGGCGAGGGCAAAGTGATAGTGCCAGTTCTGCGCCGAGTTCGGAGTGGTCACCACTCTGTCCTTTGCAGATATCGTGGAGAAGGATAGCAACGAATAAAGCACGGCGGTTTTCGATTGTGTGTATGAGGGCGCTGGCGAGTCCTGCTTCTGCTCTTAGCGCGCCGCTTTCAATTTGATGCAGAGTGTCGATGGCATGCAGGATGTGTTCATCGACTGTGAAGACGTGGTAACGGTCGAATTGCATCAGTGCGATGACTTTGCGGAATTCGGGAATGAAGCGTTCAAGTACACCGGCTTCGTTCATACGGCGCAGGGTGATGCTGGCGTTGTTTTGGGATGTCAGGATTTCCAAAAATAGGCTGTTAGTCAGCGGCTTGTTCCTGAACTTTTGGTCGATAACGTCGATATTGCGAGCGATTGTGCGCAAGGCTTGGGGGTGAATATCATATTCGGTTTCTTGCGAAACGCGAAAGAAGCGCATGATCTCAGTCGGGTTTTTCTTAAGGTTTTGAGCGTCGCTGAAGTTTAGGCGGTTGTTCAGGATTTCGAAGCCCATGAAGCTGGCTGCGCTGGGTTTGATCCATTTTTGTTTGGTGATCTCGTCTTGCTCGATTGCGGCGCAAACGATGCGGGTCATGTCACCGATGTCGCGGGTGACGAGGAAGTAGTGCTTCATGAAGCGTTCGACCGCCTTGGCGTTGTTGCGGTGGGTGTAGCCGAGGCGTTCGGCTAGCTCCAGTTGGATGTCGAAATGGAGACGCTCTTCACCACGCGCGGCGATGTCGTGCAAATGGCAACGCACGCTGGTCAGGAAGTCATGGGCTTTGTTCAAGACATTGGCTTCGCGCTTTGAAATCATTTTTAGTTTGAGCAGCGCATCAGGGGATTTGGCTTCGTAGGCCATGCCTGTGATCCAGAATAAGGTCTGGTAATCACGTAATCCACCTTTGCCGTCTTTGATATTCGGTTCGAGGACATAGCGCGTATCACCAAAACGCTGATGACGTTGGTCGCGCTCATGTAGTTTTGCTTTGACAAAATCGGAAACTTTTTTGCGTTTGCGGTTGGCCTCCATCGTTTCTGAGAATTCGTTAAACAGTTTTTTGTCGCCGGAGATGAGGCGTGCATCCATAAGCGAGGTCAGAACTTTTGGGTCTTTCTGCATGACCTGAATGCATTCCTGCACCGTGCGGACGGCGTGTCCCATTTTTACGCCGCTATCCCAGAACTGGTAGAGCATTTTCTCGATCGCGGTTTCGAGCTTTTTTGTGACTTTTTTCGGGACGAGAAAGACAATGTCGATGTCGGAGTGTGGGCATAGCTCTTCACGTCCATAGCCGCCTGTGGCGATGAGGGCGATGTCTTCGGGTAGTGTTTCTTTGGCGAGCTTACGGACGTTTTTGTCCATGTCTGCGCTATAAGCCGCGCAGAATTCAGGGCTGGTTATTTCGTGTTTGCGCAATTTTTTGAGTAAAGCGTCGCGCCTGGTTTTCATTATTCGTTACCCTCTGCGAGGTCTTTGAGGGTGTAGAGGGCTTCTAACGCGTCACGCGGGGATAGGTTGTCGGGGTTGATGTCTTTTAGGCGATCAAGCGCAGGAGAGGCGAGCGTTTCCTGCTGTGTGCTGTCTTGTAATGAGAAAAGCGGCAGGTCTTCGGAGAGTTTGGCGAGGTTGCCCGATTGCTCACCTGTTTGCAGCTTATCCAGCACGGCTTGGGCGCGTGTAATGACGGCGGGCGGTATGCCCGCAAGTTTTGCAACGTGAATGCCGTAGGAACGATCAGCCGCGCCATCACCAACGGAGTGCAGGAAGACGATATCGCCTTTCCATTCTTTGACCTGCATGGAGTGGCAAGACAGAGCATCGAGGCGTGTGGTGAGTGTTGTCAGCTCGTGGTAGTGGGTGGCGAAGAGTGCGCGGGATTTATTGGCATCGTGCAGATGCTCAACACAGGCCCATGCGATTGATAGGCCGTCGAAGGTGGCGGTGCCGCGTCCGATTTCATCGAGGATGACGAGGGATTTTTCACTTGCCTGATTAAGGATGGCGGCGGTTTCGACCATTTCGACCATGAAGGAGGAACGCCCAGATGCCAGGTCGTCCGAAGCGCCGACGCGGGAGAAGACACGGTCGACGATGCCGATATGGGCGGATGCGGCGGGTACGAATGCACCGATTTGCGCGAGGATGGCTATGAGGGCGTTCTGGCGTAGATATGTAGATTTACCCGCCATGTTCGGACCGGTTAACAGCCAGAGGCGGTTTTCGGGCATTAATTTGCAATCATTCGGCACGAAGCTCTCATGTTGCTTTTTTAAGGCCGCTTCGACGACGGGGTGGCGACCGCCTTCGATAGAGAATGCGAACGAGTTATCCAGTTTTGGTCGCGTGTAGTGGTTGTCAACGGCGAGCTCGGCTAAGCCAGCGGCCATATCAAGTGTCGCGATTGCACGAGCGCGGATGCCGATTTCCTCTGCGTAAGCGGTTGTCTCCAAGACCAGTCCGTCGAAGAGTTCGAGTTCGAGCGCGAGGGCCTTTTCACCCGCGCTTGAGAGGTCGCGTTCGAGATCGGCGAGGTCGGTCGTGGTGAAACGCACCGCATTTGCCATAGTTTGGCGGTGGATATAGGGGCTTTCCGCGTCCTTGTTGAGTAGCGGGTCGGCTTTGCGGGCGGGGACTTCGATGAAGTAACCCAGCACGTTGTTGTATTTGATTTTGAGCGCGTCGATGCCTGTATCGGCTTGGTAGTCTTTTTGTAGGCCCGCGATCAGTTTGCGGC
>CAYGQG010000135.1:0-5296 GCA_964351955.1 uncultured Micavibrio sp.
CTCTTCAGCAGCACCAGCGTCACCGCCAGCAGCGGCAGCTACAGCAACAGGTGCAGCAGCAGCGGCAGTTACGCCCCACTTCTCTTCGAGAAGCTTAGACAGTTCAGCAGCTTCCAGAACGGATAGTTCTGATAGTTGTTCAACGATTTTTTCCAAGTTAGCAGCCATTTTATCACTCCTTTTAAACAGCTAAATTTACATTCCTACTTGCGTACGGACTAAAACGATTACTCGCCTTTGGCTCCGTATGCTTTCGTAACACCTACAAGCTCGCGTGCCGGCGCCTGCATCAGTCCAGCCAGTTTCGTGGCTGGGGCCTGCAACAGACCCACAAGCTTGGAGCGAACTTCATCAAGACTTGGCAGTTTAGCCAAAGCCTCAATCCCACTAGCATCCAGGATTTGCTCACCAAGAGCACCACCGAGGATGATCAATTTCTTATTCGTTTTAGCAAAGTTGTAGGCCGCTTTAGCAGCAGCTACAGAGTCTTGCGATGTTGCGACACCAGTCGGGCCGGCGAACATATCGCTGATTTGCTCGTAACGTGTACCTTTAAGTGCGATTTTCGCCAAAGTGTTCTTTGTCACTTTGAATGTCGCGCCTTCCTTGCGCAACTCAGCGCGCAAGTTGGAAATCTCTTCTACAGTCAAACCTGAGTAATGTGTGACAACAACGAGTTCGTCATTGGCAAAGCGTTCATTCAACGCTGCTACTTCGGCTTCTTTTTGTGCGCGGCTCGTGCCCATCGCGTTTCTCCTTCACATTTGAAACTAAAAAAGGAGACAAGCTTTTATGCTTATCTCCCGTCCGAGAAAGAAAAACGCCTCCCCTAGTTCGGTTCAGGCATATGCTTTTCTTCTATCTATACAGGGTGTTTATACCTCTTGGAACCTGCAGTCTCGGACAGAAAGTCTGTAATGACGAGCACAAATAGACAATGTATCCGTGCTCGTCAAGTATTATTTAAGCGGCCAAGCTGTCTGTTGTCAGCTTGATACCTGGGCCCATTGTGGAGGTCAGTGTGACCTTTTTCACGTATGAGCCTTTAGCGCCTGTAGGGCGTGCTTTCAAGATCGCATCATAGAAAGCCTTGATGTTCTCTTCCAGCTTGCCTTGGTCGAACGATGCTTTACCAACGCCTGCGTGAATGATACCGGCTTTTTCAACACGGAATTCAATCGCGCCGCCTTTGGCATCTTTAACAGCTTTCTCGACATCAGGTGTAACCGTACCCAGTTTCGGGTTTGGCATCATGCCTTTAGGGCCGAGGATTTTAGCAACCTGACCAACCATCGCCATCATGTCCGGTGTAGCAATACAACGGTCGAAGTCGATTGTGCCGCCTTTGATCTGTTCAACCAGATCTTCCGCACCAACGAGGTCAGCACCGGCTTTTTTAGCAGCTTCGGCTTTATCGTCTTTTGCGAAAACAGCAACACGCACAGTTGAGCCAGTACCGTTCGGCAATGAGATCATGCCGCGGACGTTCTGGTCAGCGTGACGTGGGTCAACGTTGAGGTTAATAGCAATTTCAATGCTTTCATCAAAGTTGCGCTTAGTCGCTGCTTCTTTGAGTACTTTGATCGCATCGGCCAATGTGTATTCCTTTGTACGGTCTACGTTTTCCAATGCGGCTTTCATTTTCTTAGTTGCTTGTGCCATTGTTTAGTCCTCCACCACTTCGATGCCCATTGAACGTGCAGAACCGGCAATAATTTTAACGGCTGCGTCAATGTCATTCGCGTTCAGGTCTTCCATTTTCTTTTCAGCAATATCTTTCAACTGGCTTGTGCGGATCTGTGTGATGATCTCACGACCAGGAGCGCCGGAGCCTTTTTTCTGCTTCGTTGCTTGTTTGATGAAATAGCTGGCAGGTGGTGTCTTTGTGATGAAGTCGAATGAACGATCTTCGTACACTGTAATCACTACCGGAATAGGAATGCCTTTGGAGTCCTCTGTCTTAGCGTTAAACGCCTTACAGAATTCCATGATGTTTACACCGTGCTGACCCAAAGCCGGACCAACTGGTGGGGACGGGTTGGCTGCGCCACCCGCGATTGTCAGGTTAATGTAACCCGATACTTTCTTTGCCATTATATCCTCCTAATGGTTTAGAGGTTACGTGGTACAGCTCCGATCATGGTCTTAAACGACCGGAAAACCTCCCACATCTTTAGTGATGCGCTTTATGGCACATCACCAAAACAGAAATCAACTTAAATTTTCTCAACCTGGCTGTAATCCAGCTCAACAGGTGTCGCACGACCGAAGATAGAAACAGTTACTTTCAGCTTCTGCTTCTCTTCATCGATCTCTTCAACCATACCGTTGAAAGATGCAAACGGACCGTCTGTCACTTTGACTTCTTCACCAACATCGTAAACAACGGATGGACGTGGACGGTCGATACCTTCTTGTACTTGCTGAACGATGCGTTTGGCTTCGGATTCAGTGATCGGCACAGGCTTGTTACCGCCGGCACCCAAAAAGCCACTGACTTTCGGTGTGTCTTTGATCATGTGCCAGACATTGTCTGTCATATCCAGTTTAGCAAGAACATAACCCGGGAAGAACTTGCGTTCGGCATTCACGCGCTGACCACGGCGAACTTCGACAACTTCTTCGGTCGGAACCATGATTTCTTCAACATGGTCTTCCAAGCCTAATTTTCTGGCTTTTTCTTTAATGGCATCCGCCACTTTGCTTTCAAAACCTGAATAGACGTGAAGCACGTACCATTTAGCTGCAGACATAGTATTTTCCTTCTTTAAAGCTGTCATAGACCTATACTGAGAATTAAATTCACGCCCCATGCGATGATTTGATCCGAGAGATACAAAAATATAGAGGCGATCAACACCATAACCAATACGGCGATTGTGCTGGCGACCGTTTCCTGGCGTGTTGGCCACGTAATCTTTTTGCCTTCGCTGCGTACCTGTTTAAAAAATTCGAATGGTCCTGTTTTGGCCATGATTTATCCTTTTTTCTTTGCTTCCAGACATTGCTCGTAGAGCGCTCGGGCGCTTTGGAACTGTAAGTAGTGTCAGGGAATGATGCAGTGATACATCATCCCCTTTCAAAAATCCAGAAGAAAATAGCAATGAGGCTCGGGTAAAGTTCTTACGCCTGTTTCCAGCGGAGTTGCGGATTGCGGGCCGCTTTGACTTCATCGAGGCGACGACGCGGCGATGAATGCGGATAGCTGTGGAAGTGTTCTTCAGCATCGTTTCTGGTTTTTGCCTCGGTCGCGATTTCCTTCATCGCAGTGATAAAGCGATCAATGGCATCCTTACTTTCCGTTTCCGTCGGCTCGATCAACATCGTGCCGGGACGCGTCAACGGGAAGTACACCGTCATCGGATGGAAACCTTTTTCGATCAACGCTTTGGCGACATCCAATGTTTGCACGCCAAATTCCTTTTGATGCTTATCGGTCACCAATGCTTCGTGCATGCACGGGCCTTGGCTGGCATATGGTGCGAAGTAGTCGCCTTCGAGCTGGCGCAAAATATAGTTCGCATTCAGCACCGCATCTTCGGACACGCGTTTCAAGCCGTCCGCACCGTGCGACAGCATGTATGACAGCGCACGGACATGCATCCCGAACTGGCCCTGATAGCCTTTTAGGCGACCAACGCTGGTCGGGCGGTCTTCGATGGTTTCGAGCTTGTAGTCATCGCCGTTTTTAATAACGGTCGGAACGGGCATATATTGCGCCAGTTCTTCGGTACAGCAAATCGGGCCTGAACCCGGACCACCACCGCCATGCGGAGTCGAGAATGTTTTGTGCAGATTGATATGCATAACATCCACGCCGAAATCACCGGGGCGGATTTTACCAACCAATGCGTTAAAGTTCGCACCGTCCATATAGAAATAACCGCCCGCTTTATGCAGCAGTTCAGAAATTTCAATGATGTCTTTTTCGAACAAGCCGCAAGTATTCGGGTTTGTGACCATCATCCCCGCAATGTCCGCACCGTCGGGATCGGTTGCGTATAGTGCTTCTTTAAACGCGTCGAGCGTCAGTATACCTGTCTCGCTTGTCGGCATGTTGCGAACTTCGAAGCCGCAAGTAACCGCTGTCGCAGGGTTTGTTCCGTGTGAGGAATCAGGCGTGAGCACGATTTTGCGTTTTTGGATCTCGCCTTTTTGCTCATGCGCGCGGCGGATTGTCATCATACCCGCCAATTCACCATGTGCTCCGGCTGCGGGAGACAGACAAACACCGGGAAGATTGGTCAGCTCGGCCAGCCATTCCTGCAATTCATAGATCAAACCCAGCGCGCCTTGTGCCGTGCTTTCGGGCTGCATCGGGTGGAGATGCGCGAATTTCGGGTGGCGCGCAATTTTCTCGTTCAAGCGCGGATTATGCTTCATTGTACAAGAGCCAAGCGGGAAAAATCCGTGATCAATAGAGTAATTCCATGTGCTCATCCGCACGAAATGGCGAAGCGCTTGTGGCTCAGAGACTTGCGGCAAGCCAATGTCACCACGTTCATCAACGCCTGTGCGCGAGGCAATACCCGCAGGTTCAGGCAGGTCTACGCCCGGATTATCGCTGCGTTCCTTTTCCCACAGAAGGTTTTCTTCGTAGTTAAGGGCGCGGTCGCCATCATGTTCGGGTTTGTGGTTTTGTTCGTCCATCATCTCTACAATCTTACTTTCTGCGCTCATGACACCACCTCTTCCAAGGCGGATTTAAAGGCAGCGATATCTTCGTCGGTTGTGACCTCAGTTGCGGCAACGAGAAGCTGGTTATCATCCAGATCATAACCGCCGATGATGCCTTTGGCGGCCAGCGCTTCGACAACGCCTTTAGACGCTTTTGGCAATTCGACCGTGAATTCATTGAAGAAGTTTTCGGTTAACAATTTTACGCCATCGATAGAGGTCAATGCGTCGGCAGTCTTACATGCAGCTTCGTGGTTCAGTTTAGCCAGACGTTTAAAACCGTCTTCACCAAGCAGAGACATGTGCACCGTGAACGCCAAAGCACAAAGCCCTTGGTTGGTACAGATATTCGATGTCGCTTTATCGCGGCGGATATGTTGCTCACGCGTATTGAGCGTCAGCACGAAACCGCGTTTACCATCGGCATCTTCGGTGATACCGCATAAACGACCCGGCATCTGGCGTACGTATTTTTCCTTACATGCAAAGAAGCCGAGATAAGGGCCACCGTAAGATAGCGCGATACCAACGCTTTGCCCTTCGCCGCAGACAATGTCGGCTTCGCGGCGCATCAAGGCGCGTCAACAAACTGTCGTTTTGTCCGAAATAGAACACCGTC
>CAYGQG010000136.1:0-5288 GCA_964351955.1 uncultured Micavibrio sp.
TACTTATCTAGGTCCGTCCGGTATTGTTAGAAACCTGGGTGGCGGTGTTGCCACTAATCCGGAAAGAGGTGCGTTATACTACGATGACCACACTTTCGAGCAGGTGAGCGTTCCTGTTGACTTGTGGTTTCAACATTTAACTACTGCAGATTACGCGATAACACTGTCTTCCAGAATAGGTGTAGGTACTGAAAATCCGTTGGCGAAGGTGCATGTTGTCGGTGATATGGCGGCGAATGGGGTTTTGAGCGATTCTATATGTGCTGATGGTGAGGCTGATTGTTTTAACCCTGCTATTATTGCAGGTGACGACCCCAATATGGATTGTGATGAAAACTCACTCCCGGGCCGTGAGCCTATTGTTAACATAGGCGACCTAAGAGTTTATTGTGCCTCTCCCGTTGATAGTGCGGATAATCCGCTAGACGGTGAGGCATTTGTTTTCCCAAGCGCAGTGTTTACACGAACAGATTGCGCGGATAGTGGGATGTTAATGCGTGGAATTGATGCAAGTGGAGATCCGATATGCCAAGTACCGTAAAATTCAAAAAATCAGAACAGGGCTTTTCGCTTGTCGAACTCGCCATTGTCGTCATGGTTCTGGGGGTTTTGTTAGTACCCGCTTTACACGGATACCAGCTGTATCTTCAAGATAAACGTGTTCAGGAAACAGGGCGCGCTTTATTGGAAGCTCGTAACGCGATCGGAGATTTTCGTTCCATTTATGGACGTTATCCTTGTCCGGCCAGAGCAAACGCTGTGGAAGGTGATGCGGATTATGGTCGTGAATCCCGTACAGGCCTAAACTGCGATGTTGCTGCTAACGGTGTATGGTCTACGGTTAGTAACCGTGCGGCAGATGCCACATTCACTGACCAGGATATCTTTATTGGAACACTTCCATTCCGCCAGATGAACCTTCCACACGAATTCGTGCATGATGGCTATGGGAATAGATTGACCTATGCCGTTACAGAGATGCTGACCAGAGATACTGAGTACAGTAACGCCGCTGGTGGCATTACGATTATTGGGGTTGATGGCTTGCCATTGTTGACTGCTCCTGACAGTGGTCATTTCGTGGTCTTCAGTCATAATGAAAATGATCTTGGTGCGGTGTCACGAGAAGGCGCGATGATAGGGGCTTGTCCTTTACTGACGCTCGATGGAGAAAACTGTGACAGAGATTCCACATTCCGTGCCGGTCAAACCGGAGATAATTTTGACGATCTTGTCTTTTATAATGTGACGGACGGGATTCAACAGTGGCAACTTTCAGCCAATGACCCACAGGATATCCACCTGACAAGAAGTACGCGTTTTGCAATAGGGACTACAGATAGTGCCCCGACAGTAGGCTTCGTCGAGGCTGAGGTTCAGGAAATTGTGGGTGGAGACGACACAGGAACCATCGTCATTACTAGTGATTTAGCGGCTCCCGGCACAGGTAAGGTTTTAAGTCCTGCAATTTGTGATGAGTCGGGTTTAAATTGTTTCCATCCTCGGATTATCGCGGGTGACAATGCAACCGACGGCACCATTTATTGTGGCGACCCGGGTGATGGCGGCTCTATCTTGGTCGGTATCGAGAACGGTACCGAGAAATGTGACGACGAAGTTTACTTCTCCTGTCCTGCAGGGGAGTTCGTGACCGGATTTGACCCTAGCGGTAACGTCGTGTGTGATGGAACACCTCCGGTTGCATGCCCGGTACAAAACCTTACAACGACTTGTGGTGACGTTCGTTCGGTCACGCCGTTCTTTCATGGCGGTCAGTATGTGGGGTTTGCCTATTCAGGTCAGTGTTATGAGATTGCCAACCTGAACATTACCGAAGTAGAAGATATCCTTGACGATTATACTTCAGCGCAGTTTAGTGCTGCTATGACGGAGCTACGTCAGTATCTTGATGATGATTATAATGATCAGCCTCGTACTTCTACAGATTGTGGGCCTGATCAAACACGTGCCCTGACCAGAGATACGTTTGAGTGTGTTAGTGGGGTTTGGGATACAACTCCGGCTCATACACTGGAGAGATTAACCTCAAGCAGCCTCAACTCCTTTAGCCCATATTACAGTGGCGGTTCGTATCCGGCTGAAGCGCCAGGTGTTGCTTATAACGCGGCTGACCCAATGGCGGTTGACCCGAACAATAGTAATAACTACAGAGACTGTTGGTGCCGTGAGGATTACCGTGTTACTACTACTGCCTGTGGCGGTGGTCTAACTGGTTCTGGTTTTATTATTGAACGCCATAATTGTCCGCGCACTAATCATGGCTGGTCTCAGGTTTACCCAACAGGAGGCGTTTCTAATACCCAGTTCTGCGGCTGTGCACCCGGAACAACATACAGCTCCCAAAGCTGTGCTTCATATTACGGCTATAGCGGTCCGGGTATTACGGGCACAGTCAATATTACGAACACAGTAACGTGTCCTGGCGGTCCAGGTGGCGCACCAGTGTCAACGCCGACGGCTTATGACACTACGAATTGTGCTTGTCCATACCGTGCAGATGTCACAACAACAGATTCCTGTCCGTTCGGTACGACAAACAGCTTCACCTATAACAGTGTCAATTACACAGGTGTTGAGAACATCTATCTTAATACATGGTCGTGTCCTGGCGGTCCTGCACCTGTGCAGCCGATATCATCGGCAGCTGATGCGGGTAGCTGGTCCGGTGCAACGCTTGTGCACACCGAACCATGTGCCTGTGACTCTTCATTGACGCAAACACATTTCGAGGCTTGTCCTGCCGGGTATCAAGGCACAGGGAGAACGTGGCTTCTTCCTTACGACTGTGTGAGTGGTACTTTTGATGCGCCGAGCGACTCTAATCTGCAAAATGATGATTGTAGACAGTGTGTTTGGCAGCCAGGGACTTTGCGCCCAGGTATTCAAACCTCAGCTGCTGCGGAGCAGGTGGGTGGCGCTTGTCCTAGCTGTAGCGGTAATACATCCTGCTTTGATGCGCTCGGACCGAGTAGCTATAAAGTTTGGGATGGTTGTTACTGTGCCGGCCAACCGTAACCGATAAATTAAAAAAGGTTCTTAAATCTCATGAAAAAACAACACGGTTTTACGTTGGTTGAACTCGCTATAGTTATGGTCATCGTTGGCTTGATCATTGTTGCCGCTATTCCGAGTGTGAAATACTACAGAAACACAGCTGATTTTTACGAAACACGTGAAAAAATGAATGTGGTTCAGGAAGCTTTGCGCGAGTATTTCGGTAGGTATGGGCGTTATCCTTGTCCTGCGGATGAAGATTTGGGCCCTGAAGATGCCAATTACGGTTTGGAACAATGTCCCGCTGTTTGTCCTGTTGCCGGACCTATTGTCTGTACAAACTTAGGTGGACGCGATGCAGATAACGATAGTGTTGCTGACAATATCTTGATCGGGGCTATTCCTATACGGTCCTTGGTATATCCAGAGTTTCCGGACATCGTCCCCAGTCTGTTTACGCCCGTGCAGGAAGTCCATGGCTATGATAACTGGTTTGGGAAATTCACCTATGCCGTTTCTGAAAGCATGACGGATGTAGCTTTTAGTCCTGCTACACCGGCCAATGTTCAATCCGGTGCAATCAACGTGCAGGACGAGTTCGGGCAAGATATTCTGGACCCTCCCGGTTCTGCTCATTACGTCATTGTGTCTCATGGAGATAACAATCGCGGCGCGTTTACTATTGAAGGTGGAGATGTTGGTGATTGTGATATTAACGCGATTATGGGTAGCCCACAGCCTGCCAATCTAGACATTATCGGAACTCCCGGGTTAGCAATAGAACTCGAAAACTGTGACAGAGATGATGCTAACTTTATCAGCGCTCTTCGTTCAACGGCGAACAACGATGGCTATTTTGATGATCAGGTATATTTCAACGCTTCGAATGCCTTTGCTTTATGGAGACAGTCAAACTTCAGCCCGGCAACGGAGACATATCTGTACAACACTAATTTCGGGAATGTTGGTATTGGAACCAATATCCCTAACAGCAAGCTTGATGTGAATGGTAATATTCGCGCTGAGACATCTGTCGCATCTGAAGTAGGGTATTGTGACCCGACACAAGATACTAAATGTCTGGAGCCGGCGCTTTTAGGTGGTAACACCAAGCCGTCCTGTGCCACTAAGTATGGCCCCGGATTTGTTGCTATCGGTATCGAAAACAACGAGCTGGTTTGTATAGAGTTGTTTCCTGCGGGAACTCCTGTGTCGTTTGTATGCCCGACAGCCGGAGAGTTCGTTACCTCCTTCTCAAATCTCGGTAACGTTGTCTGTAGCGCACCTTAATCATTCTTTATATGTGGACTGTTTACATACTGAAATGCGGGGATGACACGCTTTATACCGGCATCACCAATGATCTTCAGCAAAGGATCGATGCGCATAAGTCAGGGCAGGGCGCACGCTACACCCGCGGAAGAGGGCCTTTCATACTTCAATACACTGAAAACTGCGAAAATAGGTCGGAGGCCTCCAAAAGAGAGGCATCTATCAAGAAACTATCCCGATTTGATAAGGAACAGCTGATTAAATCGCATTAAAACAATGAGATAGCTTTATTTTTTGTTAATATGTTAAGTGTAAACTTGTGGGTATGGCGACGGACCCACAAGAAACAGAGCAAAAGACAGACAATCCGGCTGACAGGTTAGGGTTGGATCAAAAGACGATCCAGCAAATGACACCTGCACCGCAACCTCTATATCTGCCTATAGATGACTGCCTCACTGATTTAGAATACGCCGACGATGGTTCGCCGGCACCAGATGTGGAGATGCATTATTCAATCAAGCTCGAATTCGCGAATTTGTATGATTACAACGCAATTTTAGAGCATCCTGACGGTCAGGAGATCGCCAACACCATTACACAATTCATGAGAGAGAACGGTTATGAGAGCCTCTTGCTTGAGCTTTCTCGCGATGCAAATGAGTTTGGCGCTTATAGCTCCGATGAGCTGGGGCCTAACAGCTTAACGCCAGGTACAATTGGCGACCTGCAAATTGTTCTTGATGATCTTATTCCAATGCTCAATGAAACTTACGGGCTGAATATCGATAAAGCGACCGTGAATACATCAGCACAGGAAGTTGAAGGATGTGGTCCTTCACCATGGGCCGTTCCAAAGGACATTGTCGAAAATTCACACGGTACAGATGCTGTAGCAGGGTTGGATACTTATAAGCCTATGTAGGGCTCTTTTTAAGTTTAAGATTAAAGTGATAATATATATTATGGGAAATAAATTGTATTATATTCTCATACCAAGA
>CAYGQG010000137.1:0-5230 GCA_964351955.1 uncultured Micavibrio sp.
GGTTGATAACGTTACCGAAAGCGGAGCTGGTGTTCGATGAACCCATCGCAAATTGGTCCAGATTGGCTTTACCCAGCATAACCGCACCGGCATCAGCCAAATTCTGACCAACTGTCGATGTGTATTGCGGCACAAACCCTTCGAGGATCTTGCTCGCCGCTGTCGTCTGCGTCCCTTCGGTACAGAACAGGTCTTTATTTGCAAACGGGATACCGTCCAGAATGCCCGCATTACCATCGGCGTAGCGTTTGTCACTTTCCTCGGCTTGCTTTAAGGCAATTTCAGGGGTTTCCACGATAAACGCGTTCAGGTCACGCGCAGCTTCCATGGCCGTGATATGGGCTTCGGTAAGCTCTTTGGCGCTGAACTCTTTGTTCTTCAGGCCTGTAAGAGCGTCTTCAATCGTTAAATGTGTCAGTTCGGTCATAGTTCTTCTTGTCGGTATGGAAAAAATTTATCTGCAATAATGTGGGAGGCAATACCGGTCATCAGTAATCCTCCGCCCAAAATCATGTCACCCGTAGCACCTAATAGCTCGAATTCCATGAATTTATCTTTCAGCAAAAGAAAGATACCGCCAATGCTGAGCAAAGCTCCATCGGCCTTCAATGCATAATGCACAATCTTTCTATTGGCTGGTTGCGGCTGCGCGCTCATCCCTCTTGCTCCACAATCTTGGGAACAACGAAGAACCCTTGGGTTTCTTCGGGGGCGTTAGCCAGAACCTTATCGGCGCAATCGCCGTCAGTAACTTCGTCTTTACGCAGGTGTAGGTCGATATTCACCACATTGGCTAGTGGTTCGACATTGTCGGTGTCCACTTCGCCTAGCTGCTCAACCCATTGAATAATACCCGATAGCTGCGTGCCGATACGCTCGACATCACCGTCCTGAATTTCGATATTCGCCAGTCTTGCAACCTTACGTACGGTTTGTTCGTCCAAAGACATAGATATTCCTTGCCTATATATTCTTTTGATTTGCTTTTGCAGTCTTATGTTTTAAACAGGTAACCAGCAAGAAACAATGGGGTTTTTCACTGTGAGTGTAGCTTTACTCAAAGATTGTGCGAAAGACGCGCCGACGAATGTATCGCTTTTGGGATTGGATGTCGGCAAAAAGACGATCGGGCTGGCGCTATCCAACCCCGACCAAACACTGGCGACCCCGCTGCACACCATTAAACGCACCAAGTTTTCTAAAGATATGGAGGCGCTGAAAGCCGTCATCGCCGAGCATGAAATCGGTGGGTTTGTTGTCGGTTATCCCGTGAATATGGACGGAAGCGAAGGACCGCGCGCGCAAAGCATTCGTGATTTCGCTGTTGAAATGGATAATTCTTTGGGCGGCGTTTGGATCGCGCTTTGGGATGAACGGTTATCCACAGTTTCTGTGGAGGACGCTGTGGATAAGTTTGTGGAAAAACGAAAAACCAAAATAGAAGCAAAGGCTTCCGGCCTCATCGATAAGCTCGCTGCGCAGATGATTTTGCAGGGCGCGCTGGAGTTTTTGGGGAATAACTAGCTGTTGTTCGCGCCGTAACGCATCAATTCATGCCCGTGCTCACGCATCCAATACTGACCTTCGATAAAGTCATCAGATAAGCTACGGCACAAATTCCAGAACGCGCGGGAATGGTCCATATGCTTGAGGTGCGCGACTTCATGTGCAACCACGTAATCGAACGACTCTTTTGGCGCGAACAGTAACCGCCAGGAGAAGGAAAGGTTTCCGTCGCTACTGCAAGAACCCCAACGGCTCTTTGTATCGCGAACGCTGACATTTTCAACCTTACGACCGATCTCGGCGGCTTTTTCACGGGCGAGGGCAGTTAGCTCTTTCTTCGCCATGCGCTTGAGCGCACGTTCAATACGCGCAGATGGATCTTCTTTATTGGTGGTTACAATAAGTTCTTTGAATTTCAATGTAGTAGAGGTTGTTCTTAAAGCTTCATCGTAGAAAATGTGGATATGACGATCCTGCCCCAATATCGGCAAAGTACTTCCGTCTTCAAACGGAACAGGCGAAGGTAGCTCACTCAACGCTTCCTGCATCCATACATCGTGTTCTTCGGCAAAGCGCTGGGCTTTCTTCAGATTGACACCTGTAGGGATAACCAGATTAAAGACACGTGCTTTCGGGTCCAAACGCAAGGCCAGCCTGCGCGCACGCTTGCTGCGCTTGACCATAATATACGGCGGAAATGGATTGTCCTGTCTTAAAAGCATGTTTGCACATTATGCCACGACCTGTGGTCACGCAATAGCTTTTGATGTGATTTTTACGCGACGTAATCTGTATATTCTGCGTCAGCGCCCGTCCGAAGGGTGTTTTGCAGGCCCATATCTTTTCTGAACTGTCGGAGAAATTTAACAGCGTCCTGTTGGCCTGCTTCTCTCAGCTCGGCAATGATATGGGGAAGGGGGTTGGTGCGGATGCCTTCTTCCCAGTGATCCGGTTGTTTTAGCCCCACTTGATATACCGGTGAGAGTTTTTGCGCCCGTAGATTACGGATTTGACCATGGACAGCACCATAGACCAGATTTTCATCAAGCGAAGATTGTTTAACCTCTTTACGATCAACGGTCACAACAACCAACGGAATGTCTGCATCATGGTCGAAGGATTCAAAGTTCGGGTTACCGCCTGAATATGCGCCATCCCAATGTAACCGCCCGTCGATCTTGACGGGGCCAAGCTCTTCCAGTGCGCCTGAGGCAACGATTTTCTTGATCGTCAGGTCATCCGTGGTGTGAACGTGTTCCTCGACATTATCTGCCGACAGCTCGCCGCGTCCGTTGATCTTCGTAACCGTCGTGATCCGTAGGTCGATAGGGGAGCTGCGTAATTCCTTATTGCTGCCGATAACTTCTTTCAGGGTCTGCTCAAGATAACCCTGCGGCCCCATATCATATAAAGCGCCCGTTGAGCGCCACCCGTTCATGAGGTATGAGCTGTTGACCATTTTGCTGATTTGAAGCGGGTCAAAGAAGTTGATGACATGCGCAGCCTGTCCGGCGCGCCCGATTTTATTCCAGAAATGCTCCAGACCCTCTCTGCCTGACACGGCATAGACCCCGGAATTTACGGCGGCAGCGCTTGGACCGCCAAGCTGGATAATCTCAATGTCGTCTTGCTGGTCTAATACGTCCAGAACACCGGCAGCATAAGCGCCAAGCGTTCCGCCGCCCTGAAGTGCGACACGTATTTTTTGTCTGTTCTGTACGGCACCAGCCTGTTCTCCGGCACCATGAAAAAGCTCACGCATCCGTAAAATGAAGCACGAACGTGCATCTTCGTACTACAAATTAATGTGCTGCAACGCGGCGTAATGTGAATAAATGATGCTTAATCGACGGTTTCTTTGAAACTTTCGGCACGGTTTTCGCGCAACCACCGACGGACAGCGGCAATCCCGTGAACGTCGCGGTTATACTCTTCCGGCGCAAGGTCGGGGACTTTCGCCAAATCCTTCTTGGGAATAGGATCAACACCCTTATCCATCTTGCGGATAAAGTGACGAATACGCGGCATGATTTCTTCGCGCCAGCGTCGCCCGTTAAAGATACCGTAATGCCCACAATCCAGCTGGAAGTGGTGATATTGCTTGTTTTTGGGGATGGAATAGCAAAGCTCATGCGCCGCAGTCGTCTGCCCGCGCGCGGAAATGTCATCCTTCTCGCCTTCAATCGTCAGGATCGCCGTTTTCTTAATGTCCTGCGGGCGCACATCAACCAATTCGTTAGATAGCGGATCACGCCATTTCATCAAACCACGCGGCAGAAGATGTTTCTGAAACACGGTTTCAACGGTTTGCAGGTAGAACTCAGCCGGAATGTCCATCACGGACAAGTATTCGTTATAGAATCTGCGGTGTGCCTCGGCACTGTCACCATCACCCTGTACAAGATGCTTATAAAAGGTCATGTACGAACCGACATGGCGGTCGAGATTCATCGACATAAACCCGCCAAGCTGCAAGAAACCGGGATACACACGGCGGAATGCGCCGGGGTAATAAGCGGGGACATCATGAACCGCGTTTTGTTCAAACCACTTGCTCGGACGGTTTTCCGCAAGCTCGGTCACTTCGGTTTTTGAAACGCGCGTATCAATCGGCCCGCCCATCAATGTCATGGAAAGTGGCTGGTTCGGATCATTCTCCGAAGCCATGAGCGAAACCGCCGCCATCACGGGAACAACAGGCTGACATACACCGATAACATGGGTTTGCGGCCCCATAAGGCTCATAAATTCACGAAGGTAAGTAATGTAAGTATCGAGGTTGAACATCTCTTCTGCCAGTGGAACCTGACGCGCATCTTCCCAATCGGTCACATATACATTGTGATGCGGGAGCAGGGCTTTAACAGTCCCGCGCAGCAATGTGGCGTAATGCCCGGACATCGGCGCAACCAGCAAAATGTTCGGATCATTACGCTTTGTCTTGCGCTGGAAATTAACCAGACGACAGAATGGCTTCTCGACCACGATCTTTTCGACCACATCAACCTTTTTACCGTCAATCACGGTTTCGGTTAATCCAAAGTCAGGGCGGCCAAAATGCCGCGTTCCACGCTCAATCATTTCCGCCGTAGCGGCAATGGTGCGTCCGGCTTGCGTATATGACATCGGATTCCACGGGCTTTGGAAAACCGTGCGCGTTAATTCGGCCTGAATTCTTAATGGTGTCATCGCCGCATGTTGAAAATCGTAGAGGTGGTAGAGCATATCCTGTCCTTGGTTGCGTCCTTCCCAGTCACGCGAAAATCGCGTATATCATTACTATATAATACTCTATTTCCGCAGAAAAAGGTTCATATTTCGCACATGCACAATTTTTTCACACAATGGCATAGAATGTTTCTCGATACAGACCGTATCCCCGAAATGATCATGGTGATCGTTGTTTGCGCCGTTGTGGGAATGATTACCGGCCCTTTAATGGGTAATGCTAACCCCTTGTTCTGGAACGTTTTAAGCGGCTTTTTTGGTGGTTTTGGTGACAAGATAGACCGCAAAACCCGTCCATATGCCGATTTGATGTTCAGAGGGCTGATTTTAACCGCAATTATATTGGCTGCTAGCGCAGGTTTAAGCTGGTTTTATCGCGAATTAATCAAGATTTATCCGCATTACGAAATCTTGCGGACGCTGTTTTTGGCATCTCTGCTGACGGTCGGCAGCGTGTGGTTCGGGCCGAGGCCGTAGTCGCCCAGAACTTCGGCCG
>CAYGQG010000138.1:0-5199 GCA_964351955.1 uncultured Micavibrio sp.
GGCATGTATTCGGATAACCATTCGGCAGCGGTGTCGCTGCCTGCATCCAGATGAATCCAAACCAGATCGTCGTCAGCTAATCCGCTTTTGATTTCCTCATGAGTCAGGTCTGTTGCTCCGCCCTCGCGGTCAAATCTGTGGGCATAGAGGACGCACGGATCATGCATGGTAATTGCTTATTTTTTCTCGATGCCGATACGCGGAGAATAGATAGGCTCCGGCGTTTCGATTAATGTGAAGTCCGGTTCGGGCGCGACATAGCAGCGCGGGACTTCGCTTTTGAGAAGTTCCGGCCATTTATCAACCCAGCCCGCGTCATGCGTGGCTTCTTGAATAAAGGTGTGATCTACACATTCGCTTGGCCCAAGGCGTTGCAAGAATGTTTGCAGATGTGCGGGTGGAGTTTGCTGGTCACGTCCGCCAGTGAAGTGATGTTGGGGGATTGTACGCAACTCCGCCATAAAGGGGGCAAGTGTTTCTTCGTCGAAATAACCTGCGACTGTACGGATGCTCAGGACATCGCTGCGTTGCGTGGCGAGCAAGGCCGCCACAGTTGCGCCATCGTCATATCCGATAAGGTTAAATGCCGTGATCGTGTAGCGGCGTTTTATGCCGTCTATTGCATCGTTTAATGCTTTCAGGACGGCGGGATCGTATCTGTGTTCACCCCAGAAATCTTCGCATTCCGCATTCTCTGTACGCAGGCCTGTGTATTGGCAGGGGCGCGCGAGATAGGCGAGGTTTTCAGCATTGTCTTTGGTGGCAAGGTGGAGGCCAACAGGATTTTGCGGTGTTGGTTCGAATAAGGCCGTATCTTCACCGACAATATCGACATTGCCGTCACCCGAGATATAAAGATTTGCAGGTTCGCCGCGTTCGTACATGCGTTCATAAGCTGTCAGGACAAACGGGCCTGTTTCGATCGGACGTTCGATCATCCATGCGGGGGCCGTTAATTTCTGCGCTACATTGTATGACATTTCGTCATTCAGAGCGCAGGCGGAAAGCCCCATCAAACTGGCGCAAACAGCGGTTAAACCTAAAAATCTTGTCAGTCGTTTCATAAGAATCTATCCCGTTATTTGTAAAAACACTATCACAGCCCGTTAGATGATGCATCTTCTCTGTCCGGTTTCCAACCCTCTTTCCACTGTTTTAACGGAACAATTTCAGGTGGTTCGCCATTATCATGGAACCAGGAGTCGACAACATAGGGGGCTTTTGACGGTGTTTCGCTGATTACTGCCGTTTGATGCGGCCAGCGACCCGAATGGATGATGGGGAAGCGCGTCGCCGGGCTTTCGACGATGTGATATTTGATCAGGCCGCGTTGTTGCAGCAGCATGAGATAAATCGTGGTGTTGGTGGCTTCGTCGACACAATCGAGCTGGCCTTTGCCCATATTTCTGAATGTGCCCCATTTATCGGCAGATGTACCGGTTTGTTCGCCAGCTTTTTGTTCGAAAATCGCGATGGCCTTGGCGATGGCGGCACGTTCTTCTTTGTACCAGTAAGGCGGAGGCTGGAACGCTTGTTCGATTTCGCGCCAATCGGTTTCGGTTAATGTGACCTCGGAGATTTTATCACAGCCATAGCCGTGGCAATGCTCGAATTGCATCGGGTTTTGGTCGGCTTTTAAGCCCTTGGTGGTGAGGTAGCCGCTATAGGGCGGGGTGACGGGGTAGCCCGCGTTACAAGCGGTTAGGGTGAGTATTACGACGAAGGGTAGTAGCTTCTTCATGCTGCCAGTTCGATTGTAATCGGGGTGTGGTCGGATGGTTTTTCCCAACCGCGCGGGTCTTTATCGATTTTGCAGGATATGAGCCTGTCTGCAATTTCGGGAGACAAGAGGAAGTGATCGATGCGGATGCCTTCATCTTTCGGCCAACGTCCGGCTTGGTAGTCCCAGAATGTATACTGGCCGCTTTGTGTGTTGAGGGCGCGAAAGGCTTCATAGAGGCCGAGGTTGATGAGTTTGCGAAAAGCGGCGCGGGATTCGGGCTGTGCCAGTGCATCGTCTTCCCATGCTTTCGGGCTGTAGCAGTCCTTATCTTCGGGGATGACGTTGAAGTCACCGCCAATGGCGAAGGGGATATCTTGTTCGCGTAATTCAGCCAGACGTTCATACAAGCGTTCCATCCATGCGAGCTTATACGTGAATTTCTCCGTGCCTAACGGGTTGCCGTTCGGCAGGTAGATGTTGATAAGGCGAAGGCCGTTGGTTTCGAATTCAAGGTAGCGGGCTTGCTCATCCGAATCATCACCCGGAAGTTCGTCATGGATTAATTCGATTGGTGTTTTGGAGAAAACGGCGACACCGTTATAGGCTTTCTGGCCCTTGGCAACGGTTTCCCAACCTAATGTTTTGAAATCACCGGCAGGGAATTCCTCGCCTTTTAATTCCTGTACCATCAGGACATCTGTACCCGCATCGGCAAGGTATTTTTCGACGTGTTCCCGTCTGGCTTTCAGGGAGTTTACATTCCAGCTCGTAATTTTCATGAAAGTAATCTTACACAGCGAAGCTTGTGCCGCAACCACATCCGCTTTGCGCGTTCGGGTTGTCGATGATGAATTCGGAGCCGATCAGATCGTCTTTGAATTTCACCGTAGAGCCGTTGAGAAACGGGAGTGATACATCATCCGTTACGACGCGGTCTTCGAAGGTCAGGTCCTTGTCCTTTACCTCTTCGGTTAGTTCCAGCACATATTGAAAGCCGGAGCAGCCGCCGCCTTCTACGGTGATGCGCAGTTTCAGCGCGTCTATCCCGCGCTGTTCCCGCAATTCATTTATGCGCTTTACCGCGCTGTTATCAATGATTAAGCTCATAACTTCATTATATAGTGCGGAAACCCAAATGAGCAATCTTGCAGATCAAAAACCATCTTATAATTATTGTGCCTTGCCGTTAGCGGCGTATGCCTGTGTGCCTGAACAATCGAGAGGGCGGGTTTATGACGAGCCGATAAGCGAGCATAGAAACGCGTTTCAGCGTGACCGTGATCGCATTATTCACGCTTCGGCGTTTCGTCGCCTTAAGTATAAGACGCAGGTTTTTGTTTATGACGAGGGGGATCATTATCGTACCCGTTTGACGCATACGCTGGAGGTTGCGCAGATTACGCGCTCCATAGCCCGCGAGTTGATGGTGAATGAAGATTTGGCTGAAGGGATTGCGCTGGCGCATGATCTGGGGCATACGCCGTTCGCGCATATTGGCGAAGAGTATCTTTCCAAATGCATGGAGCCGTATGGCGGGTTCGAGCATAACGATCAGTCTTTGCGCGTTTTGACGACGCTGGAGCGTAAATACCCGCAATGGAACGGGCTAAACCTGACATGGGAAACCTTGGAAGGTGTGGTTAAGCATAACGGGCCGCATACAATTTCCAAAGACGGTCCGGAAGTAGCCGTGCGCGAGTTGCAGGAGAAGATTGATCTGGAGCTAGAAGGGCATGCGAGTGTCGAGGCGCAGGTTGCGGCGCTGTCTGATGATATTGCCTATAACAACCATGATGTTGAAGACGGGTTACGGGCGAAACTGTTTACGCTGAAAGACCTTGAGGATGTTCGGTTGCTTGGTCATGTGATGAAGAAAGTGCGTGAGGAACACGGCGTGCTTGAAGAACGCTATCTGGTCAATGAGACGATCCGCAATATGATCGGCTCGATGGTGAATGATGTTTTGCGGGAGACCGAGGGCCGTTTGAAAGAGCTTGGTCCGCACAGTGCGGATGATATTCGTGGGGCGGGGCGGCAGATGGTCGCATTTAGTGATGATATGCGCGAGCAGGTTGATGAGTTGCGTGCGTTTTTGTTTGACCGTATGTACCGCCACTACACGATTAACCGCCTGCATTTGAAGGTCGAGCGCATTGTTACGGACTTATTCACAGCTTTCACCAAGCATTACGATGTGCTGCCCGATAATTGGCAGGATCGCGTGAAAGAGGCGGGGGGCGTGGATGACGAGCGCATTCGTGCTCGTGTTGTATGTGACTATATCGCGGGAATGACCGACCGCTATGCGATACGCGAACATGAGCGTCTGTTTGATTTGTACTGGGACCTGAAATAGACTTTTAACTCATTTGAATTCGAATCACTGCGTAGATGTGTGAGGTAAAAACTATGAACCACGATCCTAATTCACCTAATCCAAATTTCCCCCGTTTCGGGCAACAAGACCCGCAGCAATACGGCTTGCAGAACTTTGACATTCCTTCGGGAAGACAAAGCGCGGTCGAGCGCGCGCTTGGGCCGGCTATCATTCATAAGCTGACAAACCCGTTGGTGGCGACATCTGCACTGGTTGTTGCCGGTGTTATTTTTGCGGGTGTTTTGTTCACATTCTCCGGCTCCGAAGAGCAGGGTGAAATTCCGATCGTGACGGCAGAAAACACGCTGTATAAGGATATTCCCGAAGATGCGGGCGATGTGTTGATTACCGGTGCGGACAGCACTGTGTTCTCCACGTTGCAGGGCGATGAGATGCCTGAAACTGCGCCTTTGGAGAATTTACTTTCCGAAGATTCCGATACTGACGAGTTGGCGGCGTTTGCCCGTGAAATCGAAGATGGTCTGGATAGCGGCGAGGCCGGAGATACCGAGGCAGAAGGCGAAACAGTTGATACGTCTACTCTCGCATCCGCTGAGGAAACTGCGCCGGTTACATTGCAGAAAATCGAGAACAAGGTTGTTAAAATCCCTGTCGAGACAGTGACAGAGAAGCCTGTGATTGTTCATAAAGCGGGTGAAAACCCAGAAACACTTGAGTTTGTTCGCTCCGTTCTGGATAAAAAGGATGGTCGCGCAGCAGGTACTGCGAATGATGTAGCTACACAATCCGCGACTCAGGTCGCGAAGGTGCAGCCAGCCGCAGGCAACGCACAGCGTGATATCACGATTACTCCCGGTTCTTACTATGTGCAGCTTGCGAGTGTTAAGTCGCTGGCAGGTGCAGAAGGCGAGTGGGGTAAGTTGCAGGACACGTTTTCTAAAGAGCTTGGCTCTGCCGAGCATCGCGTTCAGGCTGCTGATCTGGGAGAGCGTGGGACGTTCTACCGCATTCAGGCCGGTCCTATGAGTAAGGACAGCGCTGTTGAGGTTTGCGAATCTATTAAAGCCCAAAAGCCGGGCGGATGCCTAGTAACACAGTAATTCTGCGTCTTTTGGGCTGCAAACAGAAGTTTCTGCGC
>CAYGQG010000139.1:0-5162 GCA_964351955.1 uncultured Micavibrio sp.
GGCCTAGGACACCGCCCTTTCACGGCGGCAACACGGGTTCGAATCCCGTACGGGACGCCAATTTTACTCTTCACTCACATTCTCTACTGTACGAGATCATCTGCAATTAAGCCCTTCCCAATTTTATTTGCGCATTCAGCATGCATCCAAACGGCAGCACAAGACGCTTCAAAACACGGCATTCTTTGTGCTAAAAGCCCGCCAATCATTCCTGCAAGAACGTCTCCTGTTCCAGCCGTGGCTAAATACGGTGATCCATTTTTATTGATCACCGTCCTACCATTAGGGTCCGTGATAACGGTCTCTGGCCCTTTTAAAACAATGATTGCATTAATGGTTTTTGCCGCTTTTTTTGCCCTTTCTAAACGTCCTCCGCTAATGTCAGGAAACATTTTAGAAAATTCACCCTCATGCGGAGTAAGAATGTAATTTTCAGAAAGTGTCTCTGGTAAATTAGATAGGGCATCTGCGTCTAGAACCGTTGGTAAAGCACTTTTGTAATCAGGCGCGACTGACAAACCGCCGGGGCCATAAATTCTGGCTGTCACTGTCTTGCTCATATAGTCCAAATCTTCGCGTACCAAGATACATGCAGGTAAAGACGCCCTATAAACATTAGCCACCTTTTCTTCTGCCAAAACTGTAACCATACCAGTACCAATCCTTGCGCAAGCGGTCGCTGCCAGACGAGTTGCACCTGTTAACTCGGCGGCCCCGTATATCAGGGCATGGCCTGAATCATATTTGTGACCATCTTGCTTCCTAATTGGCAGATATTCGGACCAGATATTAGTGCAATTTTCTATATATTCCATGCTTAAGCCCTTCCGGTGGTCAAACCAAACCATATAGCGACACAGGCCAATATAAAGTGAAAATACTCTTCTGGCCAAACGATTGATTTTAGGGTCTTCCAGATATCTCTGTGCCGTGCCTGCCAGCATAACAATGGATCAGTCGCCTTCGTTATCCGGGGTTAGATCAGGATGTCTACGGAAAGAAAAAATGGCTGGTGGGAGGATTCGCACCTGCGCATGCCGATACCAAAAACCGGTGCCTTACCGCTTGGCTACACCCCAGCAAGAGATGCGATAAATCGAAAAATGGAGCCGCAACCAGGAGTCGAACCCGGGACCTGATGATTACAAATCAACTGCTCTACCAGCTGAGCTATTGCGGCAC
The DNA here is from genome assembly GCA_964351955.1 of uncultured Micavibrio sp. Taxonomy (GTDB): domain Bacteria; phylum Pseudomonadota; class Alphaproteobacteria; order Micavibrionales; family Micavibrionaceae; genus TMED27. Next base: position 1,183 of record CAYGQG010000139.1, read on the forward strand.
ACTATTTTCATCAACCTGATTACCGCCTTATAAGAGGCGAGGGCCAGATCGTAACCCCTTAAACTACAACCGCTTTTTTCTGTCGATCCTGAAATTGCAAATCAACGACACAATCACTATGCAAAGGCGGCAATACATTCAAAAACATGAATGAAGCAAGGTCTTATCAAAAAAATTCGGCTTTGCAAACACATTTTCGCCGATTTCCCCTCTAAACACCCTGAAAAATATCACTTTGTTTACAGCACGGAAGTGGTTTTTCACCCATAATTTTGCTATATTAGTAAGGTTGATAAAAATTACGGTGAAATACTTTGGCGGGCGGACAACAGGCTGAGAATACATTACACGAAAATGCGATTGGCTGGTCCATCATGCTGGTGGTTCTGGGTGTCCTCGTGTGGCTGTTTTGGTACTACCAATCCGATGAAGTCCGCAACCTCGTTCGCTGGATCCGCTATGGCGAAATGTGGCTGGTATACGGCTTTATCGAGATCGGCAATCTGTTAGGCATCTTCGGTGACGAAGGCTATAAAATTTTCTATCAAGGCAAAGAATTTGACTGGAAGTCTGGCTTTGATGCCACTCCTGAATACGATAAACAGCAACTCACCTATTTCCATTTGGCCTTTTTTAACGCTCTGGCCATGCAACCAATGCGCATCGCCTTATTCGCAATCTGCTGTCTGGGCGGATTGTGGTGCATGTTCAACGGCCCGCGTACGCATTATCGCACACGCATGGGGCTGGAAGCACTGATCAAACGCCAAGCCGCCAATTTCCCCGTCATCGCACCGTTTGTTGACTTTAATCCGGCAATGCAGCCGCCAAGACCGCCCGGCTCCCCTGTTCCAGCGGAATTACCTTGTTTTGCCGAAGCTTTAGGCCCCGAAGAATGGTTGGCCTATTACAACATCCCCGCCCCTGACGGTGCAATTGATCAGGAAGCAGCGGCTAAAACCTTTAAAAAGCAATTGATTGGCCGCTGGAAAGGTCCGATGGCGCTAAAACCTTACCAACAAATATTACTGGCCACATTCTGCCTCAAAGCTTCACGAAAACGTGACCAATCCGATGAAATGCTAGGACGGCTGGCCTTATGCTGGACATTCAAAGGCGGCCTAAAACTCGGCAAAGACAAAACCTTGCTGAAAGAAGCCAGAAAAATTCTCAAAAACAAGGACCTCTCAGGCAGCGTCTTGTCCAAATGTAATCAGCACGCCTTTGTCACAACCGCTATGTTGCGGGGCTTGGCAACTGCGCGCGAAGAAGGCGGCGTTCTCGCCCCTGCGACATTCGCATGGCTACGTGGACATGACCGCACCCTATGGTATCCGATGAATAACCTCGGTCGCCAATCCTTCCATATCGAGGCCATGGGCGCGATGTCACACTACAAGGCCGAAAAAATGACGCAGCGCCCGATTCCTGTTCCAAAAGTCGAACACGCCGTTGAAACAATTATTGAATACATGACAAGCAAGCGAGCAAGACCAATACCACAGCTCGATTACAGCCAATCCAGTAAACGCGGCGTGAAAAAAGCCGTTTAAACACAGATCGCATAAAAGGACGAAATGAAGAGATGATATTGAACTTTAAAGATAAAAAACCAGCCAGCAACGCCAGCGCCAAAGTCGTTGACGGCAAGCTGATCCTATCATTCCCCGAAGCCGCAACCCCCGTCGTATGGACTATGGATGTTGCCAAAGCCAAAGCATCCGCTATGGAACTGCTTAAAAAAGGCGAGGACGGCGAACACACACTTACCTTAAAAAGTGCTGCCGGCGAAGTAATCGAGGTCGCTACATTCCCAAACAAGGACGCGGCTTTACAAGGACTAATGCTAACATCCGAAGCTCTAGAAAACGCACAAGGCTCAATAAGAGCTGCCGGAACTGTTACGCAAGCGATAGCCAACGATGCACCTGCACCAAAGATAAAAAAACCCCGCGCGCCGGGTGAAGCCAAACGCCGATTAATGGGTGTTGCGGCATCTTTGGTCTTTCTGGTCATCATGGTCATGATCTGGGGCTTTGTAATGCCCGAAGCATATTTCACCGGCGAACGTTACGGCAGCAGCGCCAGCCCCGATAGTAACTTAAGGAGCGCATCCGCAAACGCAGATCCACAAAATTCATCCGGCGTACCTGTATCGGCGGACGCATTCTTAAGCGGCCAATAACAAAGGACTTAAATAAGTGGCATTAGACCAACGCAAATACGAACATAAGCATGAGGCCGTCCTCCGGGATGTCCGGCCGCTATGGACACGTATCGGCGATGCCATGTCCACAAGCTCTTATTCAACCGTTGTCTTTATATGCGCGGGCGGCGCTATCTTGTGGAATGATTGGGCTTTGGCCTTCGCTGACCTCATCATGCTGGTTCTGGCTCTCTATTTCTGGTGGCTATCCTCGCGGGACAAATCACTGGCCTTTAAATTGCCGCTTGGCGCAAAATTTTCCGATAAAAACAACGGACGAAACGGCAAACACGGCAAACCCGAAGGAATTCTGTATCTGGGGAACGTTGAAAAAACCAACGAAGAAGTCTGGTTCACCAACTCCGATGCCCGTACCCACGTGCTCTACCTCGGGACAACAGGTTCGGGTAAAACCGAAGGCCTCAAATCGATGGTGAGTAACGCCGTATCTTGGGGGTCCGGCTTTGTATATGTCGATGGTAAAGCCGATACCGACTTATGGTCATCCCTATCCTCGCTCGTACGCCGTTTGGGCCGCGATGATGACTTGCTCGTTCTAAACTACATGACGGGTAACTCGGACGTATCTGCCCCGTCCAACACGATGAACCCGTTTTCGTCCGGTTCCGCATCGTATCTCGTGAACATGCTGGTTTCCCTAATGCCGGAATCCGAAGGCGACAACGCGATGTGGAAAGAACGTGCGGTTGCGCTCGTCTCCGCAATGATGCCGATCCTGACATGGAAACGTGACAAACAGGATATGCCGCTATCTGTGCGGACAATCCGTGATTATCTGTCCTTGAACAACGTGATCAAGCTTCAACGTGACGAAGCTGTGCCCGTCGAACTTCGCGATGGTCTGGTCGGCTACCTCGATACGCTGCCCGGCTTCCAGGGCGATGCTTATGACGATGACGGTAAGGTCAAACCGCCCGGCCCAGACACGCCGCAATACGACACCAACACCGCCAGCCAACAGCACGGCTACCTCGCCATGCAGTTCACAAGGTCTTTACAGTCGTTGGGTGACGACTATGGCTACATCTTTGATACACAAGCCGCCGATGTCGACATGATGGATGTGGTGCTCAACCGTCGTATCCTAATCGTGCTTATTCCGGCCCTTGAAAAATCCGGTGATGAAATCGCTAACTTGGGTAAAATCGTAGCCTCCACCATGAAGGGGATGATGGGTTCGACCCTTGGCTCGACCGTGGAAGGGTCATCCGAAACGGTGATCGAAAACAAGCCGACCCACTCCAACACGCCGTTCATGACCGTCTTTGACGAGGTTGGTTACTATACCGCACAAGGTATGGCAGTTATGGCCGCGCAGGCACGTTCTCTTGGTTTCTGCCTCGTCTTCTCGGGACAGGATTTACCCGCGATGAAAAAACGTGTCCGCGAGGAAGCCAACTCCATCACGGCGAACTGTAACATCAAGATTTTCGGTAAGCTCGAAGACCCGACCGAAACCAAAGAGTTCTTTGAAAAAACCGTTGGTACGGCAATCGTGACCGAGGTCTCGGGTTTCCAGATGGCCGGTGGTACGGAACTTGGCTCATACTTCGATACCCAACAGGCGGGTGTCCAGATGAGGCCACGCGCTAACTACGATGAGCTGCGCGGCTTTAAAGAAGGTCAGGCTGTTATTACCTTTGGTGAAACCGTTGTTGATTGTGCCGTCTTCTACTCAAACCCCGGATTTGCCAAGGCGATGCGCGTAACGCGTTTCCTCGCGCTGCCGCCACCTGATGAAGAATTTATGAAG
>CAYGQG010000140.1:0-5162 GCA_964351955.1 uncultured Micavibrio sp.
GCTCTACAAAGTTGAGGTGCATGGCTTGGAGAACCTTGAAAAAGCGGGTGATCGCGCCGTTATCGTTTGTAACCACGTGTCATTCCTTGATGCGCCCGTTTTGGCGGCGTATTTGCCCGGAAAGCCAATGTTTGCTCTGCATACGGAGGTGGCGAAATGGTGGTGGTTGAAACCGTTTTTGAAGATGATTGATGCGTTTCCGCTTGATCCCGCCAATCCGCATTCGATTAAAAATCTGATCAAGGAAGTGCGTAAGGACAAGCATTGTGTGATCTTCCCCGAAGGGCGTTTGACCGAGACGGGCGCGTTGATGAAAATCTATGAAGGGCCGGGAATGATTGCCGACAAGGCGGGGGCGATGGTTGTGCCGATCCGTCTGGACGGGGTGCAGCATTCACCGTTTAACCGCCTCAAAGGTAAGGTGCCGATTTTCACGTTCCCGAAAATCACCATGACCATTCTTGAGCCGCGTGAGTTTAAAATTCCCGATGAGGCGAAGGGGCGAACCCGTCGTCAGATCGCCAGCCGTGAGCTGCATGATGTGATGGAAGATATGATGTTTATCACGCAAGACCGCGAGCAGACGCTGTATCAATCTTTGTTACAGGCTGTGCATGTGAATGGCGGAAAGTCAGTGGTTTGCGAGGACCCCGAGTTCAAGCCGCTGTCTTATAAACGTTTGATCACAGGCTCGCTTGTGCTGGGTGATAAGATTGCCGAGCGTACGGAGCAAGGTGAGAATGTTGGCGTGTTGTTGCCGAATTCCGTTGGTGCGGTGGTTACGTTTTTCGCGTTGCAAGCTTATGGTCGTGTGCCCGCGATGTTGAATTTCTCAGCAGGGCCGCAAGCCGTAACATCGGCGTGTAAAACGGCCAAATTAAAAACCGTTCTGACCTCAAAAAGATTTGTCGAGCTTGGTCGGTTGGAAGAATTGATCGAGGCGATCGGGCAAGAGGCCGAGATTGTGTATCTCGAAGATATTCGTAAAGACATCGGCGCGTTTGATAAAATAGCGGGTCTAATGCAAACGCCTGTGGCGAAGTATCTGCATAATAAACGCGGTATTGATCCGTCCGAACCTGCGGTGATTTTGTTTACTTCGGGGTCTGAAGGCACGCCAAAGGGCGTGGTTTTAAGCCATAAAAACCTGATGTCGAATATCGTGCAGCTCAGTGTACGTGTGGACTTTAACCGTCAGGATATCGTGTTTAACTGCTTGCCGATGTTCCATTCATTCGGCCTGACGGGCGGGACGATCCTGCCTGTTTTGTCGGGTGTGAAGACATTCTTGTACCCAAGTCCGCTGCATTTCCGCATCGTGCCGGAGATGGTTTATCACTCCAATGCGACAATTATGTTCGGCACGGATACGTTCCTGAATGGTTATGCACGCGTTGCGCATCCGTATGACTTTTACCGCATGCGCTATATCTTTGCCGGTGCGGAGAAGGTGAAAGACGAGACACGCCAGAAATATATGGACCTGTTCGGTGTGCGTATTCTGGAAGGTTACGGCGCGACGGAAGCTGCGCCTGCGGTCTGTCTCAACTCGCCGATGCATTTGAAGGCCGGTTCTGTCGGGCGTTTCCTGACGGGTATGGAATACAAGCTTGAGGACGTGCCTGGCGTTGATGATGGTGGTCGTTTGTTCGTTAAGGGTCCGAATATTATGTCGGGTTATTTGAAGGCTGATAAGCCGGGTGTTTTACAACCGCCGGAAGCAGGGTGGCATGATACGGGTGATATTGTTGATGTCGATGATCATGGTTTTGTAACAATTAAAGGCCGTGCAAAACGCTTTGCCAAAGTCGCGGGGGAGATGGTGTCACTGACGGTGGCGGAGACGGTGGCGAAGGCTGCGTATCCTGATGCGGATCATGCGGTGGTTGCTATTCCCGATGCGCGCAAAGGCGAGCAGCTTATTCTGGTGACGACGCAGAAAGGCGCGGATAAGGCGGGTTTAAGCACGGCGGCATCCAAGGCGGGCGCGAGTGAGCTGGGTGTGCCTAAAACCATTTTACACATGGATAAGCTGCCTGTGCTCGGCACTGGTAAGACCGATTATGTCAGTCTGCAAAAGCATGTGGATCAGGAAATGGGTGTTTCGAAAGCTGCCTAATCTTCTTTTTCCGCTTTATCAAAGCTCTCGATAAATTTCAAAGCATCTTGCGGGAAGCCATGGTGGTGTAAATCCATGTGGCCTGCGTTTGGGTACATTTTAAATTGCTTGGGTTCGTTGGCTTTTTCAAATAACGCTTTTCCGAAACGGTTCGGAACGACAATGTCTAGCCCCGCCAGTCCGACAAAGACGGGCGCTTTTATTTTTCCGATTTTTAAATCGCTGCGGTATTGATCCCACATCAAATATTCCATGAACGGGATGAAGAAAAAGTTTCGTTTTGCAACGGCGAGGGTGCTGTCGAACGGTACGTCGAGTAAGACAGAGTTTGCGTTATATTCAGTGGCCATTTGTACCGCTACGCCCGAGCCAAGCGATTCACCGTAGAGGATAATGTTGTCGGCGGGAGTGTTTTGTTCGTTGATGGCCCAGTTGATATATGCACGCCCGTCTTTATAAACGCCTTCTTCGGTAGTTTTTCCCGGATTGCCGCCATAGCCGCGATATTCGGCGAGGAGAACGCCGTAACCTTGTTCACGGAAATAGGCGACTTTCGGCGGGCGGACGGCGATGTTTTGACCGTTGCCGTGGAACATGATGATGAGTGGCTTGCCGTCTTTCGGGGCGGCATACCATGCTTCGAGTTCCAGTTCGTCTTCGGTTGTTACGGTGATGACATCCATGCCGCCAGAGAGGTGGATGTTGGGGCGGTTGTCGCCGAAAGGGAAGTATAAGAAATTCCTTTGAGTGATGATAATGATCGCAACGAGCACAACATAGACCGCCAGTGCGATCGCCAGCCATTTTAAAATAAACATCATCATTTACGCAGTCCTTTCACAAAGGTTTCGATCAAGGTGTCGGTCATGTCTTCGGCGACATCTTGATCATCTAGTAGCGGTAGTTTGCCCGTTTCTTTTAAGAAATAAATGCCATGGATAGAGGCCCATAAAGAGCGTGCAGCCAATTTACGGGTTTGTGCATCCGTTGTTTCGTAGTAGGGGGCGAGGGCGTTTTCCAGTGGTTGAAAAAGCTCGGCGATTTTATCGCGAAACCAATCGGGGGCTTCGGTGTCACTGTCGTTGGCTTGCATGAACAGCATGAGCCAGCGTTCGCGGTTTTGTGATGCGAAATCGCGATAGGCGCGTGCCATTGCTTTCATCGTGGTCATGGCTTCATCGTTTTCATGTTTGGCTTTGGTTTCGGCTAATACTGTAAGAAGGCGTTCAAGCGTTTCCGTGTTTAGTGCGAGGGTCAGGCCGTCCATAGACTGGAATACGTTATAGAGTGTGCCGGGGGTGTATCCGATATCGGTGGCGATTTTACGCACCGTCAGGGCGCTATAGCCTTCATCTTCAATAATTTTGGATGCACTTGTGAGGATTAACTCTTTTAATTCCTCTCGGGTGTGGTCGCTGCGTCTGGCCATAAAAAATCTCCTTATATCAATAGTATATCAATTAATTATACGGCGTTCAATAATTTTATTGAACATTGTTTATTTTTATGGAATACTAATAATTGAACATTGTTTAATTAATAAATGGAGAGATACAATGATGACAACAACAGCACCTAGTTTTGAAGCTTTGAAAAAGCCTTTGCCTTTGTGGAATCCGAAGGGGCTTTACTATGGCGTTACGAGATTTTTGTTCAGCACGGCGGGGCGTTTATCCGACGGGATTGACCTTGGTCATCGCTACGGTTTTGATTCCGGCGTGATGCTTGAATATGTGTACCGCAATCAATCGAACGGAAAGTTCGGCGTTGGTAAGTTGATCGACCGTGTGTATTTGAATGCACCGGGTTGGAAAGGCATCCGTAATCGCGGAAAGTTGCTGACCGAAAATCTGCAAGCCGTGATTGTCGAGGAGCATGTGCGCAAGCAACGTCCATTGACGATTGTCGATCTGGCTTGTGGTGGCGGTCGATATGTTCTGGATGCGCTGGATGGTTTACCCGAGCATATCGCGGTGAATGCGGTGTTGCGTGACTATCGTGAGGAGAATGTACGCAGCGCGCAAAACCTTGCCGATGAAATGGGCGTGAAGGTCACGACCGAACAGGCCGATGCATTTAGTAATGCGGATCTGGCTGGTTTGATCGAGTTGCAGCCTGACATCATTATCGTGTCCGGCTTGCATGAAATTATCGACGATAATGCGTTGGTGCGTAACCACTTTCGCCAGATTTCAGCGTTGTTAGAGATTGGCGGTCGTCTTGTTTACACCATCCAGCCCGAGCATCCACAGCATGAATTGATTGCACGTGTATTACCGTCACATACGGGTGAGCTTTGGGTTATGCGCCTTCGTCCCGCTACGACAACGAAGCTCTGGGCGGAGTTTGCGGGATTTCAGATTGATCAAAAGCAAATGGAAGAGCAAAATATCTTTGGTGTTGTTACGGCAACGAAAATTCAAGGATAAGTTTTCCAAATGATCAGCGTTTATGATTTAAAACCGCGTTTTCAAAATTTGTTGCGTCCGCTGACGGAGAGTTTATTCAAGGCGGGCGTAACAGCCAACCATGTGACGTTGTTTGCTATGGTGGCTTCTGTCGGATACGGCGCATGGATATATGTGTCGGCGGGTAGTGCGGCATCTCTCCTGCTGCTACCCGTTTTTTTATTTTTTCGCATGGCGTTGAACGCGATAGACGGAATGCTGGCGCGGGAGTTTAAACAAAAATCCGATCTTGGTTTTTATCTGAACGAGCTTGGTGATGTGGTTGCGGATAGCGCGTTGTATTTACCGTTTATGTTTTTGCTCCCGAACCCGATGCTGGTGTTGATGGTCGTGTTGCTTGCTATTCTGATCGAGTTTGCTGGTGTGCTCGCGCTCGGCGTGGGTTCGGAACGTCGCTATGATGGCCATTTCGGGAAGAGTGATCGCACTGTGGCGTTTGCGATTGTCGGATATTTGATGGTGTTCTTTTCGCTTTCAAGTTTGGTTTATACGGTGATCTTCGGCATCTTTATTGTGCTGAGTATTTGGACGCTACACCGCCGTATCAAGGGGGCATTATCCAATGACTGATATTT
>CAYGQG010000141.1:0-5139 GCA_964351955.1 uncultured Micavibrio sp.
GGGTTGGTGAAGGCCATTACTTTACTTATGATGCGTCCGCTGAGTTCATAGACATCGGCGACACAATGACATTTACACTAAGCAACCCCGTAGACGGTTCAGCCGGTTCGGTCGGTAGTTTGAATGTATCTGCTGCCGGTGTAATCACCTTTGATCTCTTGGCAATCGGTGTCGACAGCACGCTGGACTTCGATATAACAGCCACCGACTTAGGCGGGCTAAGCACAACACAGACATTTACCATCAACCTGCTCAGCGCGGACGTTGCAAACACCGACGGTTCAGACATTCCGACCGCATTGGACACAGCAGAAGACCGTACATTTTCGGTTGATACAGTTGTGCTTGGGGCAAACGGAAACTACACCGTTGGTAATACTTTCCTCAATAACGGTAACGATAACCTGACGATCCAGAATGCCGATTTTAACACAATCCATCTAGGGTCAGGCTCGAACACAGTGACGGTTCTGGAGGCGGCAGCCAACACAAATAATACGATCTACGGTGGAAACCAGACCGATACATTCACCTTGAACTACACCGGAGCAACAACGGCACACTTCGAAAACACAATGTATGGCCTAGGCGGTAACGATGTCTTTATCATGCAAACGGCAGGAAACATGAACTTCAACGGTTTAACAATCAAAGGCGGCGCGGGACAGGATACACTGAACCTGCAAGGGCCAACATCCATCCTGAACTTTGCCAACATCAATGGCGGCCCGTTCACCGCGGGTGATATCACAGGCACAGCGATACAAGGTATAGAACGGCTGGACCTTGAATCCGGCGACATTATCATGTCATTGAGCACACAAAACGTATTTGAATTTACTGATTTCAGAAACCAGCTAAGAATAGATGGCGACACTGGCGCTGATAGCCTCACGCTGGTTGGCTTCACGGATTCAGGTGCCGATTCCGGTGCATATGACGTATATGTAGGTTCACAGTCAGGTCAAATCGTAACCCTACTTGTCGACCAAGACATGACAGGTCAAGTCACAACGATATAATTAATTATTCTGAACGGAACATTGCGCGATGGCTGCTTTCCAGCCGTCGCGTTTTTTATGGCGCTGCTGCTCATCCATCTTGGCTGAATACAATTCATCACAACGCCACTGCTCCGCGACATCATCCAAACCGTTAAACACGCCCGCATACACCCCCGCCAATACTGCCGCGCCCCACGCAGTACATTCATGATTTTTCGGCACTTGAATTTCACAATCGAGCATATCGCTTAAAAATTGGCACATAAAATGGTTGGCAACCAATCCGCCATCAACACGCATAACATTCACGTCAAACCCGCTATCCCCTTCCATCGCCGAAACAAGATCTAACGTTTGATACGCCTGCGCTTCCAGCGCCGCACGTGTGATATGCGCCTTCGTTGTCTCTCGCGTCAACCCGCTGATCAACCCTCGCGCATCGGGGTCCCAATACGGCGCGCCAAGCCCTGTAAATGCGGGCACAAAATAAACCTCATTACTATCAGGAACAGATGTCGCCAGCGCTTCACTTTCCGCAGCATCAACAAAGAAATTCATATTATCGCGCAGCCATTGTATCGCCGCACCCGCAACAAAAATCGACCCTTCCACCGCATATTGAATTTCCCCCTCTATGCGATACGCGGGCGTAGTCAGCAACTTATTCTCCGACACTTTAAACTGATCACCAATATGCATTAAAGCAAAGCAACCCGTACCATACGTCGCCTTGATCATTCCGGGCTTAATGCACCCCTGCCCGATCAATGCGGACTGCTGATCACCGGCCACACCGCCAACCGGCAACGCATGCCCGAATATTGCTGCGTCAGTATCGGCAAAATGCGCAACATTATCCTTAACTTCGGGCAACATCGAACGCGGCACATTAAACAGCGCCAACAATTCATCATCCCAATCCTGTTCGACAATATTATAGAGCATCGTACGGGACGCATTCGTAACATCGGTCGCATGAACCTTTCCGCCCGTCAATCGCCACAACAAAAACGTATCAATCGTACCAAACGCCAACGCGCCCTTGTCTGCACGATCACGCGCCCCCTCTAGATTATCAAGAACCCATTGAATTTTCGTTGCCGAAAAATACGGATCAAGCAGCAACCCCGTTTTCCCCGCAACCATTTCCTCATGGCCCGCATCTTTTAACGCAGCACACACATCTTTTGTGCGCCTGTCCTGCCAAACGATCGCGTTGTATAACGCTTTACCAGTCTCCCGATCCCAAACCACAGTCGTTTCACGCTGGTTGGTAATACCGATCGCGACAGGCAAGGACACAGCCTTATCTAGAATTTTGCTGCAACATGCCAGAGTATCGGACCATATATCTTCAGGGTCTTGTTCCACCCATCCTTTATGCGGGTAATGCAGCGTCAATTCCTGCTGCGCTAAATCCAGAATATCGCCCTGCTTTGAAAACAAAATCGCACGGCTACTCGTCGTCCCCTGATCAATCGTCAGCAGCGTCGGCTCATCACTCATCCAACAACTCCTTCTTCAGCTTCGGCAATGCCTTTTCAACGGCATCCATCGTCTCCTCCGATACATGCACCCCTAACTTTGAACGCCGCCAGAAAATATCTTCCACCTCTCTGGCGAATTCATATTTCACCAGATAAACAATCTCGGCTTCAAACACATGATCTCCAAAATGCTTACCCAAATCCTCTACCGACTTTGAACCGCGTAAAAAACGATCCATCCGCGTGCCGTATGCCCGTGCATAACGATGCACCACTTCGGGCGGCAACCAATTGTAAGACTGCTGATATTCTTCGACCAATTGTTCAAATTGCTGCGGATCAAACTCCCCACCCGGCAATGGTGTCTCCGCAGTTTTACACTGCGTTCTCCCCACCTGCCCCTGCAACAACTTATTCAAAACCTGTTCGGCCAAAACGCGGTAAGTCGTTAACTTACCACCGAAAACAGAGATCATCGGCGCGCGGGATTCCAGATGTTGATGCAACACAAAATCACGCGTTACTTTTTTATTGTCGCTGCCCCCGTCATCGAACAAAGGCCGTACACCGCTATACGTCCAAAGAACATCTCCGACCTGAATATTATCTTTAAAATGCGTATTGAACGCATCAAGAAGATACGCCATCTCGTCATCGGAAATACGCGGATCATACAAATCACCATCGTAATTTTCTTCCGTCGTACCGACCAATGTGTATTGCCCTTCATACGGAATAAAGAACACAATCCGCCCGTCTTTTTGTTGCAATATATAGGCTTGATCGCCTTCAAATGCGCGCGGGATAATTAAGTGAGAACCCTTAACCAGCCTAACATTCGGCACAGGCTTAATCCCCTTATCCAGCCCTGATTGCTCCAGCAATTTCCGCACCCAAGGGCCGGCAGCATTCACAACCATCGACGCGGTCGCGCTATGCGTTTCCAACTCACCTTCGCTCTTATATTTGATCTCCCAATAATCTCTATGCGGCACAAGCTTATGACACATTGTTCGTGTCATAATTGTTGCGCCCTTTTCCGCAGCGTCCACAACATTCAACGCCGTCAATCGGGAATCATCAACCCAACAATCCGTATAAGTAAAACCTTTGACGTATCGATCATCCAGCGGCACACCCAAACTCGTCCCGACCAACTTTTTCGCATGCGATCCGTCGAGCAAATTACGCTTGGCTAGATGGTCATATAAAAACAACCCCAGACGGATCATCGAATATGGTCGTTGTTCGGGGGAATGCGGCAACACAAATTGCATAGGCCAGATCACATGCGGCGCGATCTTCAGCAGCGCCTCGCGCTCTTTCAAAGACTCGCGCACCAGCTTGAATTCATAAAACTCCAGATATCGTAAACCGCCGTGGATCAGCTTTGTGCTGGCCGAAGATGTCGCCTGCGCAATATCCTTACCCTCGACCAAAAGCACAGAAAGCCCGCGCAGCGCCGCATCTCGCGCAATGCCAGCCCCGTTGATACCACCACCTATTACACAGAGATCATAATCCGTTTTGCTCATACCTATAAGAGTATCGCAACACGACTCCCGAGCAAAGGTGCTTCGTGAAGATCAGGCGTAAATTTTTACGCTGCCATTTTATAAAGAATAATGCGCAACTTGGCCTCTAATTGTTTAGGGGAAAACGGCTTGCGGATATAGGCCGTAACACCGCTTGATTTGGCTTCAACAACGGATTCCTTATCGCTCCGCCCCGTCACCATCAAAAACGGCAACGATGGATCAACGTCTCTAACCTTCCGCAACAGCTCAACCCCCGACATACTGGGCATGTTCCAGCGCCATGATATAACGGCGGGATTTCTGCATTTGATAATACAAAACACCCACAATGCTGCCGCATAACAGCAACACCAACGCGGCAACACTCAAAAAAATCAGCCAAGTCGTGTAGATATCCATAAATCTTTGCCTAAAAATACAACCATCGGTTTATTATGTTATAAACTTATTTCTTAATCTGAAACTTTTAGAATCTTTGACATACAAGGGTATTTCCCGAAGACTTAAGCCGTTGAAAGCCTTTTCAAAGGATACGTTTTGCTTCCAAAACGGTTCTCAAATGTGAACACCCTTTCCCGATGGTTGTTCTGTTGTTTAATCACAACAGGCAGCATTTCCGCACACGCGCAGGATGCAACCACTAATCTCTACGGCGCTCTGGGTCTCAACACCGTCCCCAACGCTCGAACAGACCCCGCCGGAACCGTGCGCATCGGTGTCGCCACGGGCGATCCTTACGTTCATTCTTTCATCGGATTTCAACTCGCCGATCCCCTCTCCATCACCCTGCGACAAACAGCGGAAGTCTCCAACATCAACGACCAGCCCGACCGTCTCTACCCCGGTCTGGATTTAAAACTTCGAGTATTAAAAGAAACTGCGCACCGCCCCGAAATCGCCCTTGGCCTCCAATCCGCTGTTGGCCATAAACGCAGCGCGGGCGAATATCTCGCATTATCAAAACGCTATCATGACTTCGATTTCACCGCAGGGTTAGGCTGGGGCCGTTACGGCAGCGCGGGACATTTCGCCAACCCGTTGAAAGTTTTCGGCAGCCATTTCGACCGCAACCGCGTGCTTGATGGAGAAGACCCGAACCAACCCAATGAC
>CAYGQG010000142.1:0-5128 GCA_964351955.1 uncultured Micavibrio sp.
AGTTGGTGTTTTACAGCGCTGTGCTGCTGTTTGTCGGTGCGGCTTATAGATATGTTTCTGCTCCGCGAAAGCCTGATTCAGCACAGGCCGCAGAGTAATTCATTCCATACATCCCATTGATCTAATTTAGAAAACTCTAAATTGTTGCAGGTTTGCAACATGTTAAAGGCCCTTTTTATTTTAAGGTGAAAATGGTTGCCTAAACGACTTTTGGTCTCTTAGTCTTAAGAACGGGCTTGGGGGGATATCCAAGCTTAGTGATTTTTTAAAAAGTTATTTTAGATCAGGAGTTTGGAAAATGCTTCGTAAAATTTTATTGGGAACAACTGTTCTCGGATTATGTATTGTCCCTTCAACAGCCGTTCAGGCACAAAGATATGATTTGGGTTCGGATAGGCCTCTGCCGACATATAACATGGCCGGGATTATAGATTTGGATCGTAACGTACAGGCCAATATCAATAGCGCTAATCAAGCGATTGAAGCATGTGACCGCGCTGCGCTTGACCGCGCGTTGAACAATTTGCGCGAACAGAAAGAGACGCTTGAAAGTCAGGCCAGATCGAAGTCGGAATTTGTCGACACGGCACGTGCCAGAGAGGCTGCCTCGAACGTTAATTATATGATTTATCAGCTTAAGGACGGGTGGAATATACAATATCCGTGCGGCAAAAAGGAAGAACCAAAAGAAGCGAAGAGAGATTACTATGAAGATATTGATCTAACCGCTTCTATGGCCGGGGGTAGCTGGGACATTAAAAATCTTCCCGGATTTGTCGGCTCTGAAGTTCCTGCGATGGCTGCAACACGTCGTTTTGGTGAAGTTCAGCCGAGTAGTCGTGGTACGTTTTCAAGGCAGGGTCTGGGCCTGGAAATGCCTTTAAATATTTTGGGTATGCCCAATACATTGCCTAATATATTGCCTAATCTTTTCAATATGCCGAATAATCAAGCCGTGTTTGAAGATGAGCTAGCCGTGATTTTGGGTATGGAGCGAACAAGCTCCACTTTAAGTGAAGTTCAATCGACGTATATGGCGAATGGTCGCAATACTTTGCTGGTCGGTATTGGCGATGGCCCAAGCCCGTCAGGCTATGTAATCGGTGCGGCGAATGGCGATGTCGATAATATTATGTATGACAGAGATTATAGGTCGACCAGTATTGAGGCAGGTCTTGCGCAAAATCTGTATTTTCAAAATACAGATCATAAAATTAGATTACGTCCATATGCAGGTTTAGCTTATGGTCATAGCGCAACGAGCGAACGGTTTGCCGGTCGCACGAATGCAGGAACTCTAGATTTTAATTATTCATCAAAAGTTAATACCCATAGCTGGGAGCCGTTCATTGGGTTTGATGCGTTTTTTCAGCCTGAGATTCTGGACTTTTTTGCCGGTACGGATGTCGAGCTTTCTGCGGGTATGAGATACGGCTTCCAGTATAGCGATATTGACGGTACTGACAGTCTTCAGGTTTCCGGTGCTTTGAACCAGATTGGTATGGTTGGCCTTAATGACCATGAAACATCTCATAACGTTAAAGTGTCGACGGGTGTAACATTTAACCCGACAGGGCCAATTAACTTTACCGTTGGTGGCTTTTTCGAGAGATCACAAAATGCGCCTGTAATAATGCGTGATGGTATTTCTCCTTCTAACGTTTCTCTCGATGACCAGAATGTTTTTGCCGGCTATATTCGCGGTAGTTTAAGGTTCTAATTATTGTTTAGAGGTTCTAAAAAATCACATCAGGGCCGCCATTTTTTATTGGCGGTCTTTTTGTTTGCGCTGTCTCTGGCGGGGTGCGCGGAAACTCCAATTAAGCTTGAATATTTTGCCCATCCCGAGGAAGCGCCCGATAGCTTTCATATTTGTAGGGGCTATGGATGTCGCAACACATCCCACGTTAATTTAACAGATGATGATTGGAGCACGGTTTCCCAAGATTTCGCATCCGTGCGTTCGGCGGAAGACGAGAGGGAGGCTGTGGCAATCGGTGTGGCATCTATGGAGCGTATTGTGGGCGATAAGGCCGGAACGGATCGTGATGTTGCCGGTGCCACTATACGGGGGCATGGGCCTTATCAGATGGATTGTATAGACGAGACAATCAATACATCGCTATATATTCAGTTTTTTGCGGATAAGGGGTGGTTGAGGTTTCACGAGATTACAGCGCCCGCGCGCCGAGGTGCCTTTATCGACGGTGAGTGGCCGCATAACACGGCCGTTATTCGAGATAATGCGACACATACATATTATGCGATCGACTCATGGTATGGGGCGAATGGACAGAAAGCTGATGTTGTGCTTCTGGATGAATGGCTGGCGGGATGGAGTCCTTCAGAATAGCGAAAGCGATCTTTTTTTACAGCGTAGTTAATTATTTCTTGGTTTTTCGCCCTGTTTCTAATATAAGTGAGGTTCATAACAAGCACAAATTCAGAAGGCCGTTATTTCCATATGCTGAATACCTCGTTGCCTATACAGATATTGGTTGTAGATGATCAGGAAGCCGATGCATTTTTCATCGAGCAGGCTTTCAATCAATCACAAATCGAGAATGTTGTTCATAAGGCCAAGAACGGTGATGACGCGCTTTCTTTTCTCAGAAAACAGAGCCCGTATGAAAAAGCACCGCGTCCGCATTTGATTATTCTTGATCTACAGATGCCGGAAAAAGACGGGCATGAAATTTTGGCTGAGATTAAGGGCGATGCCGAATTTTGCGATATCCCTGTTGTTGTGATGTCAGCGTCTTTGAAAGAAGATGATGTTAAAACGGCTTATAAAAACCATGCAAATGCGTATGTCCCTAAATGCGACGGGTTTGATGATATGCTGGATTTTGTAAATGCGATCGAGCGTTTCTGGTTCTTGAAAGCGCGGTTGCCTGAGCAGGCTGCTTAAAACCTACCCGGCCTGTAGGGGCTGGAATTCCTTTAGACATACAAAACCGTCTGCCGCCGCGATAACCACTTCGCGGCTCATTTTTGCTGCGATTGTACCGGGTTGCAAGGTGTGTTGTTCTTTCCAGAAATCATAGTGGTAAACCACCCAGAACTGGTTATCGAATTGGGCGAGGCTGCCGAAGCGTCCGAAGGCGCGACCGATTTTATCAATATCGTCGACTGATCCCACCCATTGAAAAATACGCTCTTCGTCCTTGGGTGGTTTCAGGGCGGTGGCTTGTGTTTGATCTTGTGGTGTTGCGTTTTTCCAGAGTTCAGGCAGTTCAGCAAATAGTTTCGAGAACATATCGGGGGTGCGGATCGCGATTTTGGCGGTATAGCTTTCGACTGTTTCTTTTGGAGATAGGTCAAATTTTTCCTGAAGCAGAATATCGCCCGCATCAAATTCTGCGGTCATCTTATGCGCAGTGAACCCCGCTGCCTCTTGGACATTGTTCATGATCATCGGCGGGATCGGCATCAAGCCGCGCCCTTTGGGCAGGCGCGTCGGGTGGACATTCACGGCGTAGGCTTTGCCTTCATCGATTGGCGGGATTTTATGCGGGTATCCGGCGGCGATGAAGCATTCCACCCCGTCATCAAGATATGGCTGTATGTGTTTGTCTTTTGCAGGTTGCAGCTGGAAAGGTATGCCCTTGGATATGGCCAAGACTTTTGTTTCGTTGTTGAAGTTAAAGATGTTGTCTACATCAAAGCTGAATACACCCGCCAGCTCATGCCCTTCGGCAATCAAGCGTTTGATTGCGGGGAGATTGAAGTCATAACCAAAATATACAAATTTCATAGCTCTAGTATTAAGAACTACGTTCGGGCTTACAAGCTGAATTGAAGGGGGTTGTTAAAGAATTAAACGCGTTCGTCGAAAATGCCGAGCAATTCATCGTCTAGCTCGGTGGCGGTTTGGATTATGCTGATATTGGCTTTGTACTGGATCTCGGCCAGATTCAAATTGACGATTTCTTCGGCCAGATTGATGTTCGGTACACCGATAACGCCGTTTTCATCCGCGAACGGAGAATCAGGATCAAAGGCAGGAACGAAGGCGGGGTTACGCGGCGAATATGCGCTGTTCACGCCAAATGCTTCACCGTTCTGACCGTTGATAGATGTTTGTGTTGTTTGCAATGGCGTGTATGGCGCTTGTCCGCCATCTTCCAATGAACCTACAGTTTGCAGATTGGCAATGTTTGATGCGCTCGCGTTTAATTGCCGCGTTGCGGCTGCTAAACCTGTGAGTGCTATATTTATTGGTCCTGCCATACCTATTATTATATCATTTTAATTGTTAATATGGTCTTGAAATTAACCACTCGGGGTAGTTATGCGTTTTTCATATGTTTTTCATAGTCTTAGCATCTTAATCATTGGTACTTTTGCTGCCGGAAATGCTTTCGCGCAGGCGAATGGCGATGTCTGGAAGCATTTATGGTACCGACCAAAAGGTGAGCAGGTTCGTCCGTATCTGGATGAAGCCAAGCTTCCACATAACAGCCAGTGGGCTGAAGATGATTGGACTCCGCAGGATTGGGTCGAGGTTCGCGGCGGTTCACCGTTGAATGTGATTGACGGTTTTTATCGCGCTAAAATTGTTACTGACCAGAAATTTGATAAAGACACACCTGTTCTTGAAGTCGGGCAGGGGTTCTTGCGTTTATCCGCGCAGGAACAGCACCGCGTGCTGGCGTTTATCGATGATACTTACGGTGTGACGACGAATTCTCCGGCGGGTGTGATCGAAATCTGCCTTGATCATGAGAGCGACATTATCGGTGTCTTTGATAAAAACGGTCTACAAATTCAATAAATGAAATGACTGATGGTTTTTGCCGATCCCTCACAACTGTCCTCTTCGGGTAATCTTGAGGCGGAAACCGCTTATAATCTCGGTTTAAAATTCAGTGACGGTGGCCAGTATGATCTGGCCATTGAGTCTTTTGAGAAAGCCACCAATCTCGACCCCCGACATCATAAGGCGTTTGCTGCCGCGGGTGATGTGTTTATCGCGCAGGGACAAGCGTTAGCTGCTGCTGATTGTTTTGCCTGCGCCATTAATATTAATGCGGGTTTGCGTGGCTATAAAGAAAAGTTCATCGCCAATATCCGCGACCATCGTTTCGGACAACGAAATGAGGAGTTGCGGGGTGTGGTGCTGCAA
>CAYGQG010000143.1:0-5094 GCA_964351955.1 uncultured Micavibrio sp.
ACCGAGTAGTGTGTAGTGTCCAACGTCTTCGGCGACCAGTAATTGCGTGTGCCCGCCTGAAACGAGCAGTAGCAGGTAGGGGAAGTCTATGTCCTCCGTCAGGCGCGGTGTTAAGGCGTGGCCTTCGAGGTGATTTACAGCGATAAACGGCAGATTACGGCTAGCGGCTAAGGCTTTGCCCGCGACCATACCGATCATCACGCCGCCGATAAGGCCAGGGCCACTGGTGGCGGCGATGCCGTCAATGTCCTCCAGTTCCATATCCGCGTCTTTCAGCGCAGCGGTAATCAAGGTGTGAAGATGGTCAATATGCGCCCGTGCGGCAATCTCCGGCACAACACCGCCAAAGGCTTGGTGTTCCTTGAGTTGCGAGAGAACGAGACTGGATAAAATCACGCCGTTGCTATCCACTATGGCGGCGGCGGTTTCATCACAGCTTGTTTCGATGCCGAGAATGTTCATAATACGATCCTGATTTTGAAAGCACACAATATATGAGCACAGATCACAGAACAATAAGAATAGGCACGCGAGGGTCGCCGTTGGCGCTGGCGCAAGTTGATTTGGTGTGTGAAGCGCTCAAGAAAGCGCATTCCTCGCTTGAGGTTGAGGTGAAAGTTATCAAAACGTCCGGCGATTGGCGGCCTGAACATGGCGAAACGCGATTGTCAGAGGTTGAGGGCGGTAAAGGGCTGTTTGCCAAAGAAATTCAAAAAGCGTTGCTTGCAGGTGAAATTGATGCCGCTGTACATTCGATGAAGGATATGGATTCGCATTTACCTGATGGTTTGAGTATTCGCCACATGTTGCCGCGCGAAGATGCTCGTGATGCTTTATTGTTAAGCAATAGAAGTGATTTAGCCAATTTAAGCCAAATGGAAAAGGCGTTGTATTCCGTGTTGTCAGAGGGCGCGGTGGTCGGTGCCGCCAGTGTGCGGCGCACGGCATTTCTCAAACACGTACGACCAGATGTTAATATCGTCCCGTTGCGCGGAAACGTTCAAACACGAATTGATAAGTTGCGCGGACCAAACGCAATGCCCGGAATAGATTGTACATTTTTGGCGATGGCGGGGCTTAATCGTCTGGGGTTATCGGATGAGGTGGATGTTATTCTCGATCCTGAAATCATGCTTCCCGCCGCGGGGCAGGGTGCTGTGGGGATTGAAACGCGTATAGATGATGATGAAACAGCAGAATTTTTTGATGCGATATCCGATCAGGATACGGTTTTGCGGGTATGCGCGGAACGTGCGGCGTTAAAAGTATTGGACGGGTCATGTCATACGCCGATCGGTGCTTATGCGGAGCTTGAAGACGGACAAATGCATTTGCGGCTGTGTGTCGTGGCGCTGGATGGTAGCCAGATGTTTAAGGATGAGGTCATGGCTCACGTTCAGAATTGTGATGAGGCAGAGCGACTTGGCATTGATTTGGCTACCGCGTTAAAAGAGACAATTCCGAAGGAGATTTTGGGACATGCCGAATAGCGGTTCTCAAAAAATTCTGCTTATTCGCCCGGAGCAGCAAGCGTTGATTTACGCAAAAGAGCTCAGGAAGCTTGGTTTTGATACATTGATTGACCCCGCATTGGTTATTGAGCGTAGCGACGCGGAGTGGCCGGATTTTACAGGGTTTCAGGTTATTCTTATTACCAGTGTGAATGGGTTGAATGCCTTGGCAGAAGCCACCGATAGAAGAAATTTTCCCTTGTATGTTGTTGGGCCGAACACATTTAAAGCCGCGCAAAGTTACGGTTTTGATCAGGTTGTGGCGGGTGCGGGAACGGCCAAAGCGCTTGCTGCGCTGGTTGTTGATTCCTGTAGTCCGCAAGATGGTCCGATCCTTTATGTGCGCGGGCAGGACAGCATTTTTGATATGAATACAGCGCTCAAGGATGCGGGTTTTAGTGTTACGGAGCATATTGGATATAAGGCCGTGCCGACTACCGCGCTCTCGGAGCGTAGTAAAAGAGCGTTGAAAGAAAGGAAGATCGAGGCTGTTCTGTTCTTCTCTGTACGTAGTGCGGAAGCGTTCATCCAATGTGTCGAAGCGGCACGGCTAAAGCCGCTTTTAAAGGATATAAAAGCCTTGTGCATCAGCGAGAGCGTGCTAGAGTACGTACGGTCAAAATCAAGGGCTAAGACGTACGTTGCCGGAAGCCCTGATCGTGACGGGATCACCGCGTTGATCAAGGAATATTGTAGATTAGAGAATAACCAGATTTCAGAAGTATCGGAGAGAGAGATAATGAGCGCATCAAAGTCATCCAAAAAGCCAATCGAGAACGGCGCAGAGATTATTGAACGTTTTGGCGGTATTCGTCCATTGGCCAAAAAAATCGATGTGGCTGTTACGACCGTACAGGGTTGGAAAAAGCGAGACACTATTCCGGCGACACGCCGTGCCGTGATTATAGAGGCGGCGGAGGCGCATAATATTGATTTGACGGATTTGATGACAGACGCACCGGAAGTTACGGCTGCTAATCAAAACGCCGCGCAGGTCCCTAGTAAAACAGAAGCGCCCAAGCAGGATGCGCCGCGCGAAAGTAAAGCGGAAGCCGTTGCGAGTTCACCTTTTGATGAGGAGACACTTGATGAAAAACTGGCTGCTGTGGAAGAACGCGTTGTCGGTAAAAATACGATTATCGTTGTCGGTTTGATTGCACTTATGATTTTGGCTTTGGCGGCTTTGCTATGGCCGAAAGCTAAAGACGAGGCGACGCTTGACCGATTAAGCGCACTTGAGGCGCGTACGCAGGAATTGCAGGGCGAAGTGGCCGAGGTTGAAGAAAAGCAATCATTCTTCGGTACGCTTATTCCTGAAAATCTGGATGAGCAGCTTGCGACGTTACAACAACAAGCATCCGATACAACCAATCAGGTTGTCACAAAGGCGCAGGAAGTTTCATCAGATGTCATGGCGGAGGACGCAGGGACATTGGGCCAGCGTGCGATTATTCTCGAAGGTCACTTGCAGGAAATTACAGGCCGTCCGATCATGGCGGGTATGCTCGGTAATGTTGAGCAGATGGCGGCTGACCCGGAAGGGCGTGCAACGCTTGATGAAGCGATGCAACAGTTGAATGCGATTATGAGCCGTTTGCCGTTGGAAGCTGCTAATGAAGATGCGGAAGGGCAAGTCAGTGTCTTTGAAAGCACGTTGAATGCCGCGCGCGGCCAGAGCGAAGCTTTGGGGCAGACCTTTGACGAAGTGCCGGCCAGTGAATTGAAAGCGGCGGCGATGTTGTTGACTATGCAGCAGTTCCGTTCGTCTCTGAACCGCGACAACGAAGCGTTTCAAGGTGATTTTGAAGTGCTGATGGGGTTGATCGGTGAAGATAATGTCGAGCTTCGTACAGCTTTGGAAAAGCTTGCACCGCACGCGGAAGAAGGTGTTTTGACACCGTCCGGTTTGACTAACGAGTTCAAGACGATTGCCGGAGAAGCTGTCCTGGCTTCATTGAAAGGCGAGGATGTTTCGATCCAAGACCGTGCGGCGGCCCGTTTTAATGAAGTGCTGCAAATTGAAAAAGATGGTGAGTTGATTACAGGGACAGAAACGCAAGCCAAAGTGAACACGGCGGAAACATTGCTTGAAAACGGGCAAATCGAAGAGGCTATCTCTATCGTACAATCAATGGACGGCCCAGCGGGCGGTGCTTTGGCAGGATGGTTGAAGAAAGCACAAGCGACATTAAACGCGCAAAGCCTTAGTCAGGATTTGACCAATAACATCAATATGCGTGCATTCGGCGTTGAAGATGTTACGGCGATCATTTCGGGTCAAGGTGCGGGCGGTACGCTGATTCAAGATAAATCCACGGGCATCAATATTCTTAAACCGTCATATCGTCCAGCAGGCAGTTCGGGTAATAAGAATTCTATTGGTGATGCCAACCCGTTTGATTAAGCGCTTATGATTAAAGCGGCTCTGTGCTAGCCTGATTTGTAAAAGGACAGACTTTACTATGATCAAGGCGCTATGGTTTGCTGTTAAGGTTGGTTTGCTGATCGCGCTTGCGGTCTGGATCGTTGACCGTAATGGTACAATGCAGTTTGGCTGGGTTGACGGCGATGGTCACAAAATCGATGTGACCATGGAGCTGGGGTTCTTCCTGCTCTGTACTCTCGGTCTGGTTTTGTTGTCGATTTTTATCTATCAAATCATCAAAACTTTTGTAGATTTCCCGAAAAGTTATCAGCGTTATAGCGAAGTGCGTGCCAAGGAAAAAGGTTACGAGGCTTTGACCCGTGGGTTGACGGCTGTTGCTGCCGGTGATGCCAAGGCCGCGGCTAAGGAAGCAGAACGGGCAGGGGCATTGTTGCCCGATGACGGTGGTTTGCCGCTGTTGCTTGAGGCACAGGCAGCACGTTTGGCAGGGCGAGAGGATGATGCGGCTAAAAGCTTTGTTGCTTTGCTCGAGCATAAAGACGCAGGGTTTTTAGGTGTACGTGGCTTGTTACAGAGCGCGCTTGATAATGGTGATGACGACGGTGCGTTGATATTGGCGGAGCGTGCGCTGGAGCTGCACCCCAAGCAGCCGTGGATATTGAAAATCACGTATGATTTGTTGATCCGTATGCGTGAATGGTATCGCGCCGAGAAAGTTCTCAGCAGTCTTGAGAAACAAAAAGCGATTGATCCTGAAACGGCAGGATCGGATCGCATCGCGTTATTAATGGCGCAGGCAGAAGATGATGTTGATGAAGGGTATGTCGCCGATTCAATTTTGTTGATCAAAAAGGTTTTGAAAATGTCGCCCGGCTTTGCACCCGCTGCGATATTGATGGCGAATGTACAGCGCGAACAGAACAATCCCAAAAAAGCAGAGAAAACGATATTGAAGGCCTGGAAAAATGAAACCAGTGGTGCGCTGGTTGATTATTGGCTGGAGATTATTCCGAGCGAAGAAGCGGAAGATAAGCTTGCGCGATTGCGCTGGCTGCAAAAACTGCTGAAGGCTCATCCTAATTCACCGACAGGCCAACGTGTCGCGGGTGAGTTGGCGATGGAGGCCGGTTTGTGGGGCGAGGCGCGGGAGTATTTCAAGCAAGCCGAAGAAGAAGGCATTAGCAGCAGGCTGTATAA
>CAYGQG010000144.1:0-5073 GCA_964351955.1 uncultured Micavibrio sp.
ATTACATGACCGATATTGTAACGGGCGGCAGTGTACAGCTTGTTCGGGAAGATGATGGTGGCTATACGATGAAAGCGCGCCATACGCTATCTTCGCTTTTGGGTTTGGTCAAAACTCATTGGAAAATTTCTAAATACCTCAATGACAGATTGGCGACAGATGCATCCTTCCCCGAAACCACTGATGCGCAGATAGCCGAAAGTCTCGCGCTAGGAATCTGTTTATCCGCATTACGGCAGCGTTTACCCGCCATGAGCGAGGAAGAGCTGGCGAATAATCTGCGTGCGCCCGAAAAGCTCGGTTCACAGCATCAAAAGACTATCGCGCAAATTAACCGCATACAGGAACGGCGCACGGCACTATCCGATAGCTGGCGAACATATTTCCCTGAGGACCGTGGTGCGCACGATAATCAAAATGCACCCGCATATTTCTGGAACACAGCCGAATATAGTCCCGCACCAGATACTCAAGCCGATACGAAGAACAAGACTGAATGGAAAGGTATCGGTGTTTCAGGGCGCGTTGTTACGGGGCGCGCCATTATTCTTCATTCGATCAAGGATATGCCACAAATCACCAAAGAAGACAGGCCTGTTATCGCCATATTTCCTTATGCGCGGCCGGAAACCATTGAGGCATTCCCCCAAATTGATGCGGTTCTTTATAGTACAGGCGGTGTTTTGGCCCATGCTTGCGTGATTGCGCGCGAGCAAAACATGACATGCGTTACGGCGCTTGGGCCTGATTTTATCGATTATATGGTTACGCGCACGTCTACTGATGAGAAAATCTGGCTAAATGTTGACCCGCAAAGCGGCACAATAAACATAATAAAAGAGGCTGAGGTGTAAATCTTCGAAAAACCCCTTACATCGTCATTTCACGATACAGAAAACCCGAGTATTTATAAGTAAAAATAGTTAAAATAACAAAACACAACAATATTATAGTATTAGAATTATAGTAAAATGTTTTTTACACATGATAAGTAATAAATTAATTCATAATCTATTGTATATTCACCTGTATTTTTAACCAAACACCTTAAGTTTTACTGCATTTACTTTAGAAAAGGACAGATAGTTTCGGTTTTGATAAAATTTTAGACAAATTTTGCACTTTTTGCTTGCAATCGTTTCGTTTATGCGTATACTAACAATTACACACCCTCTATTACCGCCGTTTGTCCGGACGATCCATCAAAAAGGTCTCCGGACCTTTTTTTGCCTAAATCAAACTCAAGTAAAATAAAGCAAAAAATCGTATTCGCCGCACACGAATACAGCAAAAGCTAGGTCTATACCTTACAGTTGCAGTACAAATCAAATATAATTACTTCAATACACGCCATCGATTACAGTAAAAGCTATTTAAACGCTAGATAGTTTCGGTTTTGATAAAATTTTAGACAAATTTTGCACTTTTTGCTTGCAATCGTTCTGAAAATGCGTATATTAATAATTACACACCCTCTATTACCGCCGTTTGTCCGGAAGCTTACAAAAGTCTCCGGACTTTTTTTGTCTAAATTTTGCCTTCCCTCTTTCAACACGCCATACCATCGGCCCCGCAAACGGGTCCGTACGGATATTGTAATTTCACGATAAAAAGAGATGGCGATCCCGGCAGGACTCGAACCTGCAACCTACTGCTTAGAAGGCAGTTGCTCTATCCGGTTGAGCTACGGGACCGTCTGCTTTGTAAGTTAACCTATGGAAACTAAGTGGATCAAGCGCTTTCGCTGTCTTCGGGCGGAATATATTTGAAGTTATCGCCGTAGTTGCGCGGCTTCGGTTTACGCTCGCTGGAAGCCAGAACCTGATAGTAGATGCCTTTTTCCTCTGCGTAAGCTTCCGCCTGCTCCAGAGTGTTGAACCTCAAACGGATCTGCGTGAGGGTATCCTTACCCTGTGTCCAGCCCATTAAAGGTTCAGGATTCTTATCGGCGTTGCTTTCATATTCCAATATCCAGCCTTTGGTTTTAGCACGGCCAGACTGCATCGCGTTTTTTGCGGGACTATAAATACGGGCTTTGATCATCGTTTATCGACTTCGTGTAAGTTTAAAGACTTACCACTTATAGATTTTTTTGGCCGCTATTCCAAGCAGAGAACCAACAACAATATAAGGAATCATGTGACCGATCGTCGCGTGGCCGACTGTGTCCATCATACAGGTGAAGCGTAAACCGACATAGCCGAGCCCTGCAACAGACAGGACCGTCATCGCGCAGCTGAGATAAGGACGGGTTGTCGCACCGCGTTTAGTCAGGAACAATAGGATCGCAAGCGGGATAATCGTCATGTATCCGCCCTCGCCCATACAATGGTCCATATGCAGTTTGGGCATATACACCCCTTCGGTATAGCTGCGGATCGCTATCCATGTCAGGAACGTTCCCAGAATCGTAAACGGCACAGCGATAAGCCATTTATCACCCCGCATATCCGGGATGGTCAGATAGATAGCGGTGATGATTGATGTAAGGGCCAAAAAGCCCATCAGGAATACCTCAACCATAAAGGCGGCATCACCAAGCTTGCTCGCAAGATCAGGACGAATGCCAACAAAATAGGCCGTCGCAGCCATGTAAGCAAAAGCAATGACGGCATATGGAATCGCCTGCAACAAAGGGTGTGGCAGCGGCTTGACCGGCTCCAGATCCTCGGACAATTTTCCAATTAGCTCATCAATGTTATTTTCTTGTGACAAGAGTTACTCCAAAATCTCTTTGAGTTTATTCATCGTTCTGTGTGCGGATACTTTGACGGCGCTGACGCTCATATCCATTTCGTTAGCGACTTCTTTGGCGCTATATCCCTGAATTTTTATCATTTCGAAAACCTTACGTTGCTTTTCCGGCAGCGTTTCGAGGGCCTTCTCTATATCCTTGTATTCGCCTGCGTGGTCGGGGTTAGTTACATGCGCACTAAGAAAATCGGGGTTATCCAGTGTTGTTCGCATATTATCACGGGCGCTGTAATGCTTGCGCAGGAAGTCAGTGCGGCGGAAGCTGATGATCGCCATGAGCCACGGACGGAACGGTCTGTCGGGGCTGTATGTGTTCAACGAGCGATGAACCGACATCAATACATCCTGTGTAATATCATCCGCCCATTCGGGGTTGGCCAAACTCTTCAGGATATAATTGCGTATGAAAGGTGCTATATCGCGCAGCAGGTCATTATAGGCGCGCTTATCCCCCGATTGCGCCAGAATGGCGTTCTCCGTCCATACTTCGCCCTTTGATGGCTTATAGTTTATGTTCGAGGGTGTTTTCATGAGTTGTATCTTATCCTTAGTGACATATAAGGCAATAGAAACAGTGCCTTTTGAATATACGTTCCAAGAAGAAAAATCATGTGCAGGGGAAAAGAAAAAAGTGGTCGGAGTGGCAGGATTTGAACCCGCGACCCACTGCTCCCAAAGCAGTTGCGCTACCAGGCTGCGCTACACTCCGACATTTATCTGGTCACTTTTTAAGGAATTCTCATTCCGAAGGGCATGTTTTACACAATCATGACTCGTTCGGCAAGCTAAAAAACGGCGGAATTTATTGTGCTCCGGCACCGTTCCTGAAATATGGGTGCACGACTTGATCGCCTTCTTTTATGCCCATTTTATCCGCTGTGCCGCCATTCAGCTCCAGCACCGCTTTGGACGGATATTTCGATGTGATACTCGTCAAGTCCTGTGGCTTGGCATTGTGGTGGATATGATGAATCGTTCCATCAGCATGAATGAACAACATATCCAGAGGGATGAGTGTGTTTTTCATCCAGAAGCTGCGCATCGCAACATCGTCAAACATGAACAACATCCCCATATGGGCCGGCATTTCCGTGCGAAACATAAGGCCGCGCGCTTGCTCCGGCGCTGTTAGTGCAAGCTCGACATCAAAGAACAGCTTTTCATTGTCACCGACAAGGATGACGATTTCATCCGTGGCAAATTCAGTGTCGGCTATAGGTGTGGTGTAAAAAACGCTCGATTGTGGTTTGGCCTGCTCCACGTTTATTGGTGGTGGTATTTTGAGAACATCCTCCGCTTGCGTCTGCGGCAAAAAGAACAACGCGGCACCTGCGAATATTGCCACACCCATAATTAAAGTAATTATGCCTGTTTTCTTACTCATGATGCTTCGCTTTCCTGTAGACGTTTTAGCTCTTCCATTGCAGATGCGGCATTAACCATGCCGAGATATTTTTGTGTCTCCCCTTCGACAACGACGAGACATGAATGCCCGCTGACCAAGTGGCTGACAGCTTCCCAAATCGGAGTATCAGGATTAACCATCGGCACTTTGCGTTCCATCAGGTCTTCGACTTTCAGAGGGTTTACCTTTTTCAAGCGTTTGGCGATACCCGGCGCAGCACGCACAGTTACATCGAGCACAATGCCGTCGCTCATCGGTACGGAAACAGGAAGGAGGTTTTTCATGACGATGGTCAATGAAAACAGACCAAGCACCTGCCCGTCGTCATTTACGACCGTGGCTTCGTCGATATTTTTTTTATTCAATTCCTTTAAAGCTTTTTCGACTTCCATGTCGGGCTTAAGGGTGAGGGATTTTTTTGTTATGGCTGCGTGACAGGGCATGAACTGTACCTTTTTATTCTTCGATTGAATGTATTGTGCTTAAAAATCAGGCAATATGCAATGGCATATGGTTATCAGTGCTTCAATCCCGTGACGTACATTTTCGCATAGAGGCCGTTGAGGTCCATGAGTTCATCATGGGTACCGCGTTCGATAATCTTACCCTCGTCCAGCACCAGAATTTGATCGGCATTTTGAACAGTCGAAAGACGGTGAGCAATGACGAGTGTCGTGCGTCCCTTCTCCAGTTTTTCCAAAGCTTGCTGAACCAGTTTTTCGGATTCGTTATCAAGGGCCGATGTGGCTTCGTCGAGCAACAAAATCGGCGCATCGCGCAAGATCGCACGCGCTATTGATAAACGCTGACGCTGCCCACCGGAAAGCTTTACCCCGTCCTCACCGACTTTTGTCTCATAGCCTTCGGGGAATCCTTCAATGAACTCATGGGCAGCGGCGGCCTTTGCAGCAGCG
>CAYGQG010000145.1:0-5047 GCA_964351955.1 uncultured Micavibrio sp.
AATGCGATGTTGGCTGTTAACACTGAATATGCTACACGTGTGGCTATTGATTTTGAGCCGAACTTAGCGAGTGCGCGTTTACGCATCCCTGTTGACCCTGATGCGCCGATTTTGGGCGGCAAGATTATCAGAGCATCAGCAGGATTAGAGCTGCGCTATGAAAAGGCAAAACCTATTGTGATTTTAAAAGGCGTATCTTTATGGGGCGTACCAGTGCCGAATGCATGGCTTGGCAATATAAAGAATATTGATTTGGCCTCAGAGTTTGAGGGTGAAGAAGGCTTCTGGAAGAGCTTTTCAGAAGGCGTAGAGCATATCTCTGTTGAGAATGAGAAAATCACCATAAAGTTTAAAGAGTAAGATTTAACAGCCTGCAAGCCCCTTCGCCGCCCGGGCGGGGTTAAGGGGTTAGAGACCTCTAAGGGCTTAAAAAACAGCATCCTACAAGAATAAATAATGGTAATAAGAGAGCAGGAAATAGCTTCTTTTAAATTGCTAGTTATCACCTATTAAATTCTGGCATTTTTATAACAAACCTTGAGCCTTTATCTAATGGCTCAAATTCAATGCTCCCCCCCAGAATTTCCGTACTTTTCTTAACCATATAAAGTCCCAGGCCAGAACCGTATGATACCCTAGTGTGGAATCTGTTGAACATTCCAAATAAATCTTCTTGATTTTCTTTTGGTACACCCAAGCCATTATCTTCTATTTTTATGGTGACTTGGTTGCCACTTTTATGAGCTGTAATACGGATATAGGAATTTTTATCGTCTATATCCTGATATTTGATGCTGTTCGATATGAGGTTTTCCAGGATAAGGCGAATTCGTGAAGCTTTTGTATGAATTTTAGTATCATCGCTAAATTCTGTCTCGATTTTTAATCGGTTGAAATTCGCCATATAAGAAAATTTCGAAATAGATTGTTTTACTAAATCTCTCAGATCAATCAGCTCAATTGCTTCTTCTTTATTTTTAGCTTCAGCCAACCGCATGATGTCATCTATTAAAGCCAACAGCTTCTCAATAGACTCAACGAGCAAATTGGAGGCTTGCTTTAGCTTTTGAGGCTCACCTCTATCCACTGCAGAAACTATAAGCTCCGCAATGCCTTTGGAAGAAACTAGCGGTGAACGAAGATCGTGCGATGTTCTATAAGTAAATTCCTCTAGCTCCTCATTAGCTTCTCGGAGCTCCTTGGTTTTAATTTTCACTAAACTCTCTATATAGTCATTTCGCGCAGTAACGAGTATTAAAACCAAAGAAAGCAGTAAGTTAAAAACAATACCCCCAGCAGCAAACACCCATATTTCTTGTAGATATTTGTCGTCTATTTGCCCGTTACCCTTTAGGTATATGAGCTCCCAATCCCTGCCTGCTACACTTACTCTATCAACAACATGGGTAATTTGTTCAAAATCATATTTTTCCGCAGATAACTCTTTGTAATCTGGGCTTCGACTATCATACAATACGGCTACCTTCTCATGAGTTTTATCAATCAAAATAACTTCTGAAGATACTTGTCTAGCGCTTAAATATGTTTCATACATCATCTGCTCAAACACAAATATGCCGTTTACATATCCAATATGGGTATATTGCCCGTTTATATCCTTAAAAACGGGATGGTAAATAATAAAACCGTAATCACTTTGCTTTTGTACTACAGAAAACCGTTCTGTACCCCGAGCTTCCGCTAAAGCTTTTGCTGTATCAAGTATGTTCTTTCTTACACCACCAGCAATGCCATCATGACCGTACACATTTAAACCATGTGCTGACTTGTTAAGTTCATAAGGTTCAGTGTAAGCAAGTGGGAAATAGACATCACTGCTACTAGCCTTTTGCATTTTTCCTTCAGCATTCCTTTCTACAATTTCAAAGTTGGGAAATCCCTGCTCCCGAATAGATTTCACAAAATCTTCTCGGGCGGAATTCTCAACCTTAGGTATCCAGGAAAAACCATAAACGCCTCGCGTATATTTCAATATAGGCCTTACAAATGAATTAAATTCTTCAGCTGAAACATACTCAGATGAAGTGATAAAACTGGATATTGCGATTGTGCTGGTAAGATCAATAGATAGCTCCTGACGGAATGATCTTGTTATTTTTGATACCTCAGATTCATATTCTTTTAGAGACCTGTCCTTTAAGGTTTCCACCACATAACAAAATAACAAAACGAATACTATAAAGCTCAATATTAGAGGTAAGCCAACCAACATTTTTCTTCTCAATGAGAGCTGCCTTCGTCCTTTTTTCGTGGACATGATGAGTACAGTTAAAGGAGCAAAAAGAACAACACCAAAAATATCTCCAAGCCACCAAGTGGCTGCATGAGCTAAAAATTGATCACTCGAAATCACCCCAATAATTATCAATGCAGAAGTCGCTATTGTAGCATTTACTGAGCAAGCCAGAGGGCCAGCCAATATCAAGAACAATGAGGTTTCTCGAACATCCTCAAATAAATTGAAACTCTTGATATACTTTTGGATTAACATAACGGCTACGTATGCTTGCAATGATGCCCCTGTAGCAATTGAGGCGGCGGTAAGCAGCTCATTAGTGCCAATTTCGTCGTAGTACCACAAAGACTTAATAAAGGCTGCCAAGCATACAGGAAGAATAAGCCACCGACCTCCAGTAAGAATTGCTCCCACAGCGATGCCAGCAGCCGGCCAGATAATCGAAGCTTGCCCAGGCGGAATTACAAGCATCCCGCTTATTTTCATAGCCATTAATGAAGCAAGGAACACTCCTGCAAATTTTATTAAGTAGCTCAGGAATTTTGAAGAAGATACACTCGCCATGATTGCTAATTCTAATACGAATTGACTAAGGGTTTTATTTATACAACACATTTAACTGTTTTAAAAACAGCAAAAAAACATTACGTCAAACTGATAGTGTCAAACTGTCGTATAAGAGCTATCAGGCTTACGCTGAGATAACCGCTTGACATATTGGCAACTAATAATATACATATTACCGCTTAAAAATAATATTATGACAAAAGTGTAGCTATGTATCAGTATCTTATTGTTGCTCAAAAAGACGCCAGTGGGGCTGAAAGCCTTAGCCGTCATCTTCAAAGCGCCCAAACACCTGTCGATCTTGGTGGGGTTGGCGCTGATCTGAAACCATTTTCAATTGTTGATGTGGAAGCATCGAATGTCGCAGCTGTTATAGCGGTAAGTGGCTTAGCAGATTTTGCTGAAACTCCTCCCCTCGAAGTAGAGCATGCACTTGCACAGTTCTGCGGCATAGATACTTCAATGGATTATCTGATGACTCCCAATCTTTCAGATGTTTCAACGCCGAACTGGAACCATATTTCGGATCTCTATATCAGGCTGAGCACACGACTTACTAACACGATGGCAAATTTAGCTACAACAAGACCAACTCTTAGCCTTCCTAGCCCTTCGGATGCAGGTACAAATGCTAAAGCGCCTTATTTTGAGACACAAACAGTGACTATTGCTGTCGACAAAGGCCCGAATATAGAAGTCAAAGTGCAAGACCCTTCGGAATTAACTGTAAAGAAGGTTATTGGACACGCAGACATCTTTGAAAACCTAGGGAGTGCAAAAGTACTCAAAAACAAATTTCTAGAAGCGGCGGCTCATTCTCGCGGAGAATCAGCGGCAGACAACGCCATTTCTGCGCCTAAGGGTAGAGTATTTTTAGGCCCTGCAGGTATAGGTAAAACAACGGTTGCAGATGCTTACGCACAAGCTCTGGCAACAGCATATAGCAAACCCGTTATTGAGCTGGATATAATGGAAGTCACCAAGGCCAATCATTACTTACAGACTGCAGGTGTTATTACTAAGCGCGCTATTGAGATTGCCCGTGAGCACGGTGCCGTACTTAATTTGGGTGATTTAGGGTCTATAACAGGCGGCCCAAATGATCACAGAGCCAGGGAAATCATCGGTGCGCTTGTTGATAGCATTCCGGAGACAGATGACATTGACGCTGTACCGGTCGTGGCTACCGGATATCCGAATTTATCGACGATTATTCGCGGTATAAATTTAGGCGCTTCCAGACGCTTAAACTTCACGACTTTAGAGGCTCCTACTCCAAATGCTCTTGCGCTGATTTTTGAGCAAAAACTGGATGAGCTGAATTTGAGCATTTCTCGTTCAGCTTTAAAGGATGTTGAGAACTTTTTTGCTGCACAAAAAAAGACGCAAGCAGATCGTTTCGATCATGGTGGCTTTGTCGAATTGGTCAGAGACAGTGTCGTTGAGAGAATGAGCCAAAGGTATGAGCTGGAAACAGCCAATCAAGGTGAGTCAAGCGACGATTTATTTACTGTTACGAGCAAGGATATACCAGCAACAAGACGGAACGGTGTATTTGAATATGCTGAAAGCTTAAGCCCTGCTCAAACTGTGTCTCAAGCACCAGCGCGCGATAAAGTCACATACCTTCCCGGCGCTGAGCCGGAGAGAGAGCCAGGCAATAGCCAAGGTTAAAAGTTGATCTATCTAATCTGGCCCAAAATCTAAGCCCGGATCATCCGGGTCATTATCAACTCCGCCATCGCCTTCGACTTGGTCATTGAAGGCTGATGACATCTTAGAGCTTAACCCCTCACTCTTTGGTTTATGCTCATCTGGAATATTCTGCTGCGCGTTTTGCGCACGGCTCTCACGCAATTCGCAATGCTCTTCATTGCTCATGACGGGCGGCTCATCATGCGCTGGCTTTTCGTTTCCTTTAAATTTTGAGCGTAAGGATATGCCTTTATCATCTTCACGCCTTCGTGCTCTTACATCTTCTAAATCTTTAAAATGAACCTTTCCTCTTTGCGGCGGGTCAACTTCGCGCTCTGGCGGCTTGTGTTTCTCGGGTACATGCTCGCGTGCTTTTTCAACGCGGGATACGTGTTCATGCCGTAACTCTTGCTGCAGCGTTTTGCCTGTTCTAACGTGCACTTCCCTCTTTACAGGCTCTACTGTATTGTGTGTTTCCATTTCGCGGACCATAGATTTAAACGGCACAGCATTTTTGGTCTTCCACTC
>CAYGQG010000146.1:0-5037 GCA_964351955.1 uncultured Micavibrio sp.
CTGCAAAGGCTACTTCACGCTGGGCCGTGATCGTTTCCACTGCTGGAAACGCGGTGGGCATGGCTGGGTCGATGCGCGTAAGGCACTACAGGTTTCATGCGATTGCTACTTTTACGAAATGGCGGCGGAGCTGGGCATCGATCGTTTGGCTGAATATGCCCGCATTATGGGGCTGGGGCAAAAATACGGTTTTGAATTATCCGAAGAACGTGCAGGTCTGATCCCTGATAAAAACTGGAAGCGCGCCAATTTCGGAGAGAAATGGCAACCGGGCGAAAGCATTGTTGCCAGTATCGGGCAGGGCTATGTGCAGGCAACGCCTCTCCAGCTCGCCGTGATGACAGCCAGATTCGTCAACGGAGGATACGCGGTCGAGCCGTGGATTACGGGCGGAGATATATGGGACAACAAGCCGCCGGAAGGCGGATGGCCGAAAATGGATTTGAACAAAGCGCATATGAAAGTTGTCAAAGACGGTATGGATCGCGTTGTGAATACTAAAAACGGCACCGCCTTCGGCTCGAGAATTGCCGAGCCTGATTATATCTTTGGCGGTAAAACAGGAACGGGACAGGTGCAACGGATTACGATGGCGCAGCGCCATTCCGGCGTTAAGAACGAAGAGTTACAATGGAAGAGCCGCCACCATGCGCTATTTGTTGGCTACGCCCCGATGAACAATCCTAAATATGTATGCTCCGTTGTGGTTGAGCACGGTATTGGCGGTTCCAGAACAGCCGCACCGATCGCGCGCGATCTGCTGCTGGAAGTGCAAAAGCGTGATCCTGTAAAAACCCCTCTTTATGAACCGAGCGAACATACCGCGATGTCGCAGAAGAAGCCGAAGGAGCCAACATCCTTATGAGCCGGTCAATCACCCTCAAACACGAACAAAGCCTGTGGGAGCGTTTACGCAACCTCAACTGGGTGCTGTTTCTTTTGATTACGGCCATTGCCTGTGTCGGGTTTGCTGCCTTGTATTCGGCAGCCGGCGGATCAATGTCTCCGTGGGCTTCAAAACAAATGACACGTTTTGTCGTCGCGGCTGTCGGAATGATCATCATTGCGATTATCGATATTAAATGGTGGTACCGCCTTACATGGCCTTTGTATTTTCTGGGCCTGCTTCTTTTGATCGTGGTCGAAATCATGGGGCATGTGGGGATGGGGGCTCAACGCTGGATTGATTTGGGCTTCATAAAGCTGCAACCATCGGAGCTGATGAAAATCGTGGTGGTTATGGCGTTGGCGCGTTATTTCCACACCGCTACGCTGGATGATATGCGCCGCATAACGTTTTTGGTCATTCCTCTGCTGATTGTTCTCGCGCCTGTGGGGCTTGTTTTGCTTCAACCCGATCTTGGTACGTCATTGATGATTATTATGGCGGGTGCCGCGATGTTTTTTATGGCCGGCGCGTCAATCTGGCTATATATCGGCGGCGCGGTGGCTACGGCGGCGGCCATTCCGGTCGCATGGCATTTTTTGCACGATTATCAAAAACAGCGTGTGATGACATTTCTTGACCCAGAACGCGACCCTCTGGGGGCTGGCTATCACATCACCCAATCAAAAATCGCCCTCGGTTCCGGCGGGTTGGAAGGAAAAGGTTTCCTTGAAGGGACGCAAAGTCGATTGAATTTCTTGCCCGAAAAACAGACTGACTTCATCTTCACACTCTGGGCGGAGGAGTTCGGTCTGCTAGGCGGCGTATTCTTGCTCATCCTTTTTGGCTTGGTTTTTATGTACGGATTATGGATCAGCGTGCGGGGGCGGCAAAACTATATGCGCTACCTCGCGCTCGGCATCAGCATTAACTTTTCGCTCTATGTCTTTATTAACATTGCGATGGTGATGGGGCTGATCCCTGTTGTGGGTGCACCTTTACCACTCATATCCTATGGTGGGACATCCATGCTGGCGGCGATGATCGGTTTTGGCCTGATGATGTCGTGCAGTATCCACCAACACACCAAGGTCAGCCGATAACTAGGCGGCTTTGACACCCTTATCTTCAAGAAGCTGCTGTAGCTCGCCTGTTTCATACATCTCGCGGATAATGTCACAACCGCCTACAAACTCACCCTTAACGTAAAGCTGAGGGATGGTTGGCCATTGTGTGAAGTCTTTGATGCCTTGACGCAGATCGTTGTCTTCAAGGACGTTAATGTCTTTGAACGGTACGCCGATTTGGGAGAGCACCTGAACGACGAGGGATGAGAACCCGCATTGTGGGAAAGCCGCATCGCCTTTCATAAACAGGACAACATCATTATTGTCTAAATCTTTTTGAATGCGTTCGAATACAACATTTTGCATGATCAATTCCTTAAATATCAGTGGTTATTCTTTAGGGGCAGAGGTCTGGATCGCCAGAGCATGTAGCTCGTTGCCCATTTTACCTTCGAGTGCGGCATATACCATTTGGTGCTGCTGGACGCGGGTCTTGTCTTTGAATGACGGGGCTGTGATATATGCTGCATAATGATCTCCATCCCCGCGTAAATCTTCAATTCTTACGTCTGCGTCAGGAATAGTCTCCTGAATGAGTGATTTGATCGTTCCTGCGTCCATTGCCATAGAAATCAGCCCTTTATAATCATATTGTTGTATTTGGATTTAGGCTGAATCCTCTCGAAGATCAAGTCAAATTGCATAAGACTTTCTTTGCAAAGGCATTTTTGCCGCCGCCAAGCAATTAAAGCATAGGTTTTTACTGAGCTTGCACAGTGACTTAGTTTTTTTTCTTGTAAATATTTTGTGGGGAGCTTACTTAGAATTTATCTAAATAAGAAAAACTGTGTGAGTTGAACGGGACTCGAAAATCTGACGGCTAGATCAGAACAATATCCCAAAAGCGTAAAAGCCTCGAAATTTTCGAGGCTTTTGTAATTCTGGATGGTTTTTTATGATTTAGCTGTCGGCGAGTTGTTTTTTCGCTTCGATAAGGGCTTTATCCAGCTCGAGGCGAAGTGTTTCTTCCGCGATCTCTAAACCTTTTTCTTCGATATCAGCGTTAACTTTACGCATAACGTCTTCAAAACCGGGTTCATCAAGATTGCTTTCAACAACTTCCATCGCATATGCATCGGCTTCAGCGCCCGAAAGGCCAAGCTGTCCGCCCATCCATACACCGAATATCTTGCAGCAGCGTGCTTCTACGGCGAAATCCAGCTCTTCTTCATGGGCATATTTCTTTTCAAAAGCGTTTTCACGATCTTTAAATTGCGTCATCTCCAACCTCTCGTTAGTGTTTGCGAAAATTCTTCCCTTGGTTTGTACCATCGGAATCGCGTAATATCCATTGTTATCGCTTAATCAATGGTATATTAATGCTGCCTCAAAATGCATGAGAAGGATAGAAAATAATGGCGCGCAGAAAGAAAATTTACGAAGGTAAAGCCAAGATTTTATATGAAGGCCCAGACCAGAATACTGTGATCCAGTATTTTAAGGATGACGCGACCGCCTTTAATGCCGAAAAGAAGGCCGAGATTTCAGGTAAGGGTGTTTTGAATAACCGCATCTCTGCGCATTTGATGACGCAGATTGAAAGCATTGGTATCCCTACCCATTTCATCAAACAGATTAATATGCGCGAGCAGCTCGTCCGTAAGGTCGAGATTATCCCGTTGGAAGTTGTTGTTCGTAACGTTGCTGCCGGTTCTTTATGTAAGCGCCTCGGTGTAGAAGAGGGCACAATCCTTCAGCGCCCGCTGGTCGAGTATTATTACAAGAAAGACGAGCTTGGCGATCCGTTGATCAGTGACGAGCACATCGTAACATTTGGCTGGGCCGATCCGTATGAGCTCGAAGAAATGGTCGCGATGGCATGGCGTATCAATGACTACCTCAATGGCCTGTTCTCAGGTATTGGTTTGCGACTTGTTGATTTCAAGCTCGAATTCGGGCGCATCTTCGGCGAATACGGCGAGCTCTACATTGTACTGGCTGACGAAGTCTCACCTGATAACTGTCGTCTTTGGGATGCAAAAACGGGTGAGAAGCTGGATAAAGACCGCTTCCGTTATGATCTTGGCGATCTTGTCGAAGGGTATCAATATATTGCCGAACGTTTGGGGTTAATCCCTGAAGGCGGCATTATTAACAAGGGCGGTAGCATCAACGAGCAACTGGCAGAAACACTGGATCAGATCGAGAATGAACTGTCTCGCGAGCGCAAGATGCGCGACGTAAAGCCAAAGCCGAGAAAAGCTTAAGTCTTAAATTAGCTAAAGAATTGTTCTTTGAATATACGTTCCTGAAGCGGGTTTTCAGGGTCGAACAAAAGTGTCTTGGAAATCTTTTTGGATTCCCGAACCTTCACTTCTTTCACATCACGCGCTTCTTTTGAATCGGCAGTCGCACTGACGGGGCGTTCAATCGCGTGTAGAACTTCGAATGTGATTTTCGCGTTGTTGCGCAAGAGAGCCCCGGGCCATCTTCGTGGGCGAAATGCGGAAATCGGGGTCATAGCGAGGATGTTTGCCTCAAGCGGCAGGATAGGCCCGCCCGCTGATGAGTTATAGGCCGTGCTGCCGACGCTGGTTGAAACCAGGACACCATCGCAAACCAGCTCTTGTATACGCACTTCGCCGTTGACGCTGATCCTGATCTTTGCGGAATTATGTGTCTCCCGCAGCAGGGAAACCTCATTAAACGCCAGCTCTTTGAATTTTTTGCCGCTTTTATCGGTTGCTTCCATGATTAATGGGCGGATCGTGTAGCGCTTGGCGTTTTCAATGCGCTCTTTTAAGTCGTCTTTATTGTCTTTGTTCAAAAGAAACCCGAGCGTTCCCAGATTCATCCCGTATAGCGGCGCTTGGTAATCAGCAAAGGTATGCAATGCACGCAGCATCGTACCGTCGCCACCAAGCACGATAATGGTATCCGCTTCTTCGGGTTTCGTTTTACCGTATTTGCTGGTCAGCTCCTCTAGCGCTTTTTGCGCACGGGGTTTGCGTCCGGCAAAGAATCCGAGCTTCATGCCGCATCTCCCTTACTTTGATCGGCTTGCCAGCTGTCAGGGTCTTTAAG
>CAYGQG010000147.1:0-5002 GCA_964351955.1 uncultured Micavibrio sp.
GATATAAGCGCCCGCACCACGGTGCATAATCACATCAAAATCCCAGCCCGTGCCGGCAGCATTCTTACCGAGCAAGCCTTTATCGTAAGCTTCCTCAATCGCCTTCCACATCGCGGAGTTCTCATTGAAATACTCGCCGCGTACATAGATATACGCTGCATGCGCACCCATCGCGAAGCCCGCGATCAAACATCCTTCAAGCAATTTATGAGGTTCATTGCGTAAGATATCGCGGTCCTTACATGTTCCGGGCTCAGACTCATCGGCATTCACAACCAGATAATGCGGACGACCATCCGATTCTTTGGGCATAAACGACCATTTCATACCGGTCGGGAAACCCGCGCCGCCACGACCACGAAGACCCGAAGCCTTCATCTCATCAATGATCCAGTCCTTACCCTTCTTGATAATGGCTTTTGTATTATCCCAATCTCCGCGTTTCTCGGAAGCCTTAAGGTCCGGCCCTTCAAAACCATAGATATTGGTAAAAATTCTATCGGAATCGCTCAACATCTAAACAATCCCCGCTTTCTTCGCTTCTTTTTCCAAAGAAGTCGGACCGGTGATCGCCATAGACGCCTTACGGCCTTTCTGAGAGCCGATTTTCGGCTTCAAGCCTTCCGCCAAGATATCCAGCAATTCCTTCATGGAATCAGCCGTTAAATCTTCATAGTAATCATCATTAATCTGCACCATCGGCGCATTCACACACGCACCAAGGCATTCAACTTCCATTAGGCTGAACAAGCCGTCTTTCGTCGTCTCGTTCATGCCGACACCCAAATGATCGGTACACGCCTTCACGACATCGTCCGAACCACAAAGCCAGCAGGGTGTCGTGGTGCAAAGCTGCACCAGATATTTTCCGACAGGTGCCATGTTGTACATAGAATAGAAACTGCAAACCTCATAAACCTTCATCTCGGGCATATCGAGGATTTCGGCAATATGGTCCATCGCCGCGCGCGGAATCCAGCCACCATATGGAGGATCGGCCTTCGCGCCCTCGTCGGCAACCTGACGCTGCGCCAAATCAAGCAAAGGCATAACCGCAGACTGCTGCTTACCCTTAGGGTATAGCGCAATAATATCCTTTATCTTCTTCTGATACGCTTTGGTAAATTCAAAGCTCTCAGGCTGATAATCAGCATGTAATTCGAATGGCTTTTTCATTTATCTATCAATCTCTCCGAAAACAATATCGAGTGAACCGATGATCGAAACCGTATCGGCCAGCTGATGTCCTTTACTCATAAAATCAAGCGCCTGCAAATGCGGGAAACCCGGAGCACGAATGCGACAACGGTAAGGCTTGTTTGTCCCATCGGAAACAAGAAGCACACCAAATTCGCCTTTCGGTGCTTCTACGGCGGTGTATGTCTCACCTTTCGGCACATGATACCCTTCGGTATACAGCTTGAAATGGTGGATCATCGCCTCCATAGAGGACTTCATCTCCGCACGTGGCGGTGGACAAACTTTGTAGTCATTAGACTTGCATGGCCCGTCAGGCATGTTTTCAATCGCCTGCTTCACAATCTTGATTGATTCATACATCTCCGCCATACGCACCAAATAACGCGCATAACAATCTCCCGTCTTACCGACAGGAATATCAAAATCAAATTCTTCGTAGGAATCATATGGCTGGCTCTTACGTAAATCCCAAGCAACGCCGGAACCGCGCAACATCGGGCCGCTAAAGCCCCAATCATAAGCGTCTTCTTTGGAAACCGTACCGATATCAACCGTACGCTGCTTGAAGATACGGTTCTCGGTCAACAAGCTCTCCATGTCGTTGAGGAACTTCGGCAGCTCCTCCACCCATGTCAATATATCGTCAGTCAAACCTGCCGGCAGATCTTGCGCCACACCGCCTTGGCGGAAATAATTGGCATGCAAACGCGCGCCAGAAACGCGCTCGTAAAACTCCATACCCTTTTCACGCTCTTCAAACCCCCAAAGCGCCGGCGTTAATGCACCAACATCAAGGGCAAAGGTCGTAATGTTCAGAATATGGTTGAGGATACGACCAAGCTCGCAATACAACACACGGATATACTGCGCACGCTTCGGCGGGGTAATGCCGAGCAACTTCTCAACAGCCAGAGCAAACGCATGCTCTTGGTTCATCGGTGCAACGTAATCCAGGCGATCAAAATACGGCACAGCCTGCGTATAGGTCTTATGCTCAATCAACTTTTCCGTACCACGGTGTAACAAACCGATATGTGGGTCGGCGCGTTCCACGATCTCGCCTTCCATCTCCAAAACCAAACGCAAAACACCGTGCGCCGCAGGGTGCTGCGGCCCGAAATTCATTGTATACGGCTTGATCTGCGTTTCTTCCGCGATGTCTACTGTGTTCTTTTCCGCACTCACTTGCGATACCTCTCTTTAGCAGCCGCCTCTACGCCATGCTCTTGCGTCATGGCTTTCTCATCACCAGGGAGCTGAACATCCGTCATTCCCTCCCATGGTGATAGCGTATCAAAATTACGGAATTCCTGAGTAAGCTCGACAGGCTCATAAACCACGCGCTTTAACTCATCGTCATAACGAAGTTCGACATGACCCGTTAACGGGAAGTCTTTACGCTGCGGATGCCCTTCGAAACCGTAATCAGTCAGGATACGACGCAAATCCGTATTGCCTTCAAACAACACACCGTACATATCCCAAACTTCACGCTCGAACCATCCGGCGCAGCTGAATATATCCGTTACACTTGGGACAGGCACGTC
Organism: uncultured Micavibrio sp.; assembly: GCA_964351955.1. Lineage (GTDB taxonomy): Bacteria > Pseudomonadota > Alphaproteobacteria > Micavibrionales > Micavibrionaceae > TMED27. The sequence continues at coordinate 2,748 of CAYGQG010000147.1, forward strand.
TTCGGTGGTAAAAACACTGATACGGGCACGGTGGTTATGCCGTAATGACAGCAAGTTATAAACCACCTCGAAACGTTGCTCACGCTCGGGGTAATCAACACCACAAATATCAATCAACACACGGAAGTAACATTCCTTATCATCCCGCAAGAAATTCAGAATACGCTTGATCTCACCAGCCTTCGCGAACAGCTTTAGCTCTTCGTGGTCAAAGCGATAACCCTCAAGGCTATCTTCCATTTTCTCGGAAATGTAATCAGCTAAATCTTTAAGAGCGTCCATGATTATCTATCTCGCAATCCGTGTATCTTCACGTTGGATTTTCTTTTGCAACTGCAACAAGCCATAGACAAGCGCCTCGGCAGTCGGAGGACAGCCGGGAATATAAATATCAACGGGCACAATACGATCGCAACCACGAACAACAGAGTATGAATAATGGTAATAACCGCCGCCATTCGCACATGACCCCATGGAAATCACCCAACGCGGTTCGGGCATCTGGTCATACACACGGCGAAGCGCAGGTGCCATCTTGTTCGTCAACGTTCCCGCCACAATCATTACATCGGACTGACGCGGGCTTGGGCGGGGAATCATCCCGAAACGGTCAAGGTCGTAACGGCTCATATACGCGTGAATCATCTCCACCGCACAACACGCCAGACCAAACGTCATCGGCCAAAGCGAACCCGTACGCGCCCAGTCAAATAGGCGGTCCGCATTCGTTAGCAAAAAGCCCTTCTCTTCCAGTGTCTTTGAAATGGCTTGCGGGACAATATCCTGCTCCTGCGGCAAAGGCACATCGACACCTGTACGAAAATCGTACTCCGGCGCGGTAATGATTGTTTTATCGTGACCCATAAATTGTCCTGTTAACGGCACTTACTCCCAATCGAGTGCACCTTTTTTCCATTCGTAAATAAAACCGACAGTCAGAATCGTTAGAAATACGACCATAGACCAGAAACCGAAAACACCGATCTCCCCTAATGAGATAGCCCAAGGGAAGAGAAATGCTATTTCAAGATCGAAGATAATGAACAGCAATGTAACAAGATAAAAACGCACATCGAACTTGTTACGAGAATCCGTAAACGCGTCAAACCCGCACTCATAGGCGGAAAGCTTGTCTGAGTCAGGGTTCTGCTTACCAAATAACAACGATCCCAAAATCATCACCACGGACAAACCCGCCGCGATAAAGATAAAAATCAATATCGGCAAATAGTTGATCAACAGTTCTTCGGAGGCCATGCGTAGTCCTTTGAATTCTTTTTACTTATTTAGCATCGGCTAAAGCTAAAAGAAACCTCAAAATCGGATTATTTAAACTCTAAATCCACAGCGTTCGAACGTCGCAGAATTTTTACCAATTGATCGAGAAAATCCTTGGCAGAAAAAGGTTTAAGAATGTAACCGACGGCACCAAGCTTAATCGATGTTTTAATCTCGTCCATTTCCTTTTCACCGCTTAACATAACGACAGGAATATACTTGGTCGCATCTGATTTTTTTAGAAACTTAAGAAACTCATGTCCATCCGCATCTTCTAGATAACGATCAAGGATAACCACATCATAGTTTTTTCTTAAAACCATATCCTGTGCGCGATCCATACCGCCTATACCATCGGAATGTGCGCCAACACTATTGAGAACAGTTTTTACAATTTGGAGAATGGGCTGAGCATCTTCAACTATCAATAATTGCTTATTTTTAAGAATACTGCTCACGAAAAGCCTATCTGGTAGCTCAAATGGCGCGAGTGACGAGACTTGAACTCGCGGCCTCCGCCGTGACAGGGCGGCGCTCTAACCAACTGAGCTACACCCGCGCATCTGAGATGAAAAATGTGATATCAGTATGCAGTGCAACCTGTCAAGCGCGATATCACAAAAAACAATATTTTACCCTAAAATAACGTGTGGAGGGACGTATTCCAAAGCAAGAGCATGCGCAACAGCTTCATTTGTAATTTTACCTTCGCATACGTTAAGGCCTGCCATAAACGCCGGGTCACCAATAAGTGTATCTTTCCACCCACGATCCGCAAGGCGCAATGCATAAGGCAAAACGGAGTGATTGAGAGCCAACGCAGATGTTAACGGAACCGCACCGGGCATGTTCGCGACGCAATAATGCACAACATCATCGATTACATATGTTGGGTTGTCATGCGTTGTCGCACGGCTGGTTTCAAAACACCCGCCCTGATCAATTGCTATATCAACCATAACAGCGCCGCGGCGCAT